>DATGKF010000100.1:0-21829 GCA_035294785.1 Caulobacteraceae bacterium
GGCGAGGGCTTCAAACGCATTTTCGGCATCGATGGCCTGGTGCTGTTCCTGAAGTCGGCGCTGAAGATCCTGTTCGTCGGCGTCGTCGCCTATGTGACCATGCGCCCGCATCTGCCGGCCATGCAGCAGGCGGAGCAGCTCGAGCCGGCTCAGATCCTGCCGATCGCGGTCGTCGCGTTGCGGGGGCTGTTCACCGGCGTTCTCGCGCTGCTCGGCATCGGCGCGGTGGTGGACTGGCTCTGGCAGCGCCAGCGCTTCCTCACCCGCATGCGCATGACTCGCGAGGAGTTGAAGGAGGACTTCCGCCAGACCGAGGGCGACCCGCACGTCCGCGCCCGCCTGCGCCAGATCCGTTATGAGCGCGCGCGCCGGCGGATGATCCAGAACGTCCCGAAAGCGACGGTCGTGGTGATGAACCCGACCCACTACGCCGTCGCGCTGCGCTACGAGCAGGGCGATACGCCCGCGCCCCAGTGCGTGGCCAAGGGGACCGACGAGGTGGCGCTGCGCATCCGCGAGGTGGCCGAGGCCCACAATGTCCCGATCGTCGAGGATCCGCCGTTGGCGCGGGCGCTTTACGCCACGGTCGAGATCGACGAGGTCATCCCGCGCGAGCACTATGAGGCGGTGGCCAAGGTGATCGGCTTCGTGATGCAGCAGGCGCGCCGCCGGCGGGTGTGGAATTGACCGCGCCTCGATGCCGACTCAATTCGCGCAAGAGTATGATTTGCGGCCGATTCGCGTGTTTGATCGGCCTTGTACGAAGGACGGGGGCGTGACGCAGCCGCTGACCAGCGAAACCCGGAGCGGCCGGCGGTGGGATCCTTTCGCCGTTGCGGCGGGCGCCTTTCTGCTCGCCGCGCTGGCGTTCGGCGTCTACCCGGCGCTCAAGGCCGGACCTGGCTCGCTCGGCGGCCTCTTGCTGCTGACCGGGCTCGCCGGCGTCGCCTTCTTCGCCATCCTGGCCCTTCGCGGGCAGAGCGCCGGCCCGATCGAAGGGCTCGACATCCAGCGGCTGATGGAGGCCGTGCGCGGGCCGCTGGCCATCGCGACGCCCGACGGGCGCATCCTTTCCGCCAACCCGGCCTGGGCGGCGGCCGTGGGCGACGGCGGCCGGCTGCCGAAGTCCGTCGACGCGGGCGGGCTCTTCGCCGCCATCGCCGCTGCGCGCCGCGGCGAGGCCGGCCTGGCGCGCCTCAGGATGAAGCGCGCCGATCGCGACGCCCGCATCAGCCTGCTCGATCAGCGCCGAGTGCTGGTCGAACTCCTGCCGCCGAAGTCCGAGCCGGCGTCCGCCGCCGCACCGGCGCCCGCCGCCGCGGCGGCGGCTTCGCCGAGCGGACCGGACGCCTTCGTCGCATCCGCCCCGGTCGGCGCTGCGCTGCTGGAAGGCGACGCGCTCGCCGCTGTCATCGTCCGCGCCAACGCCGCGCTGGAGACCATGGCCGGCCACGGCCCGCTGGCCGGCGAGACTCTCGCCAGCCTGATCGAGCCGGAGTCGTGGGCCGAGGCGGCAAGCGGTATCGCCGCCGGTCGCGCCGGTCCGTTCGAAGTCAAGCTGGCGCGCGACGGCAAGGCGGTCGCTCAGCTGCATCTGACGCACGCGCCCGAAGGCCTGACCGCCTACCTGATCGACATCAGCGAGCGCAAGGAGATCGAACTCAAGCTCGCCCAGTCGGAGAAGATGCGGGCGATGGGCGATTTCGTCGGCGGCGTCTCGCACGACTTCAACAACCTCCTGAGCGGCGTCCAGCTCAAGCTGGACGAGCTCTTCCTCGCCCACCCCGTCGGCGACCCCTCGTATCAGGACCTGGTCGAGGCGCGCTCGGCCACCAACCGCGCCGCCGGCCTCGTACGCAGCCTTCTGGCCTACTCCCGCAAGCAGACGGTCCAGCGCGAGGTGCTGGAACTCGGCGAGCTGGTCAGCGAGGTCGAGGTGCTGTTGCGCCGGCTGATGCGCGAGGACGTGGTGCTGGAGACCGAGTACGGCCGCAACCTGCCGCTGATCCTGGGCGACCGCAGCCAGTTCGAAATGGCGCTGATGAACCTGGCCGTGAATGCGCGCGATGCGCTGCACGCCGAGGGCGGGGGCATCGTGCGCATCAAGACCGCGCGCCTCACCTCCGCCGAGGCGAAGGCGCTCGGCTATGACGATCAGCAGGCGCCGCCGGGCGACGTGGCGATGATCGAGGTCGCCGACAACGGACCCGGCATCTCGCCCGATGCGGTCGACAAGATCTTCGACCCCTTCTTCACCACCAAGCCGGTGGGGGAGGGGACGGGGCTGGGCCTGGCGACGGTCTACGGCATCGTCAAGCAGGCGGCCGGCTGGATCCACCTGGAGAACCGGCCGGGCGAAGGGGCGACGTTCCGCATCTTCCTGCCCGTCCATATCCCGCTCGCCGCCGCGATCACGCCGGCGATGAGGATGGCGCCGGCGAAGGCCCCGGCCCGCGACCTCTCCGGCGTCGGGCGCATCCTGTTCGTCGAGGACGAGGCGATCGTGCGCACGCCGGCCGCCAAGCTCCTGCGCCGCTGCGGCTACGAGGTGCTGGAGGCCGGCGACGGCCACGAGGCGATGACGGTCGCGGCGGAGAACGCCGGCAAGATCGACCTCCTGATCTCGGACGTGATGATGCCGGGCATCGACGGCCCGACCTTCCTGCGCCAGGCGCGGCCTTACCTGGGCGATGCGCCGGTTCTGTTCATCTCCGGCTATGCCGAGGCGGAGTTCTCCGACCTGCTCGAGGGGGAGACCGGCGTCAGCTTCCTGCCCAAGCCGCTCGACATCAAGACGCTGGCCGAGCGAGTGAAGCAGGTGCTGCAGACCAGCGCCGCCGCCTGAGCGCCGCAGTTCAGCCGGCCTGCAGCGCCCGATCGGCGGCGATGTAGCGCGCGAAGCTCGGCCGCCCGACGGTGCGATCGATGAAGCCGGCGAGCGCCGGCGTCTCCGCAATGCCCTTGGTGATCCGCACGGCGAAATTCACCGCGCCCCCGACGAGCAGGTCCGCGGACGTCAGCGTCTCGCCGGTCAGATAGGGCGAACGCGAGAGGGTGGTCTCGAGATTGAGCGCCATGTCATCGAAGTCGCCGAACGAGACGCCCAGCTTGTCGTAGGTCCATCCACCGAACTTGGCGGCCAGCACCGGATCGATGACCGCGTCGTTGTAGACCAGCCAGGAAAGATAGGGCCCGCGGCGGGCATCCCCGATCGGCGGGGCGAGTCCGGCGTCCGGAAAGGCGTCGCAAAGGTAGGCGAAGATCGCCGCCCGCTCGTGCACCGCGACGCCGTCATGCACGATCGCCGGGACCTTCTTGCTGGGCTGGATGGAGCGATAGGCCTCGGGCGCGCCGCCTTCGGCGCGGATGTCGACGATCTCCAGCCGGTAGTCGACGCCAAGCTCTTCCAAGAGCCAGCGCACGGCGCCCGATCGCGTGCCCGGCGCGTGATAGAAGGTCAGCATCGGCGTCCTCCGCTGCCTTTGCGACGCCCCAGCCTATGCTAGATCAGACGCCGGTGGCGAGGGGGGCGTGGGATGCGGGCGATGCGTGCGGTCGGCCTGACCGGAGGCCTTCTTGCGAGCCTCGCCTGGAGCGCGCCGGCATCGGCCGAGCCGGCCTTTCCGGGCGACGTGCAGATCATCGTCGACGCAACGCACGCGGTGAACCGCTTCACTCCGGACGACGCCATCGGCGTTGCTCTGGACGGCATGCAGAAGGGCGAGGTCGATGCGAACTTCACGCCCGAGAACATGGCCAAGATCCGCGCCGTGGGGCTGAAGCACGTCACCTACCGCACCCGCGCCGAGCTCGGCATCGAGGTCTGGCACTGGAGCGACCAGGGAACCTGGAGCGATGCGGCGCACGAGCAAGGCTACTGGACCGGCGGCGACCATCCGACCACGCACCCGAAAGTCACCTGGGGCTACAGCCTGCCGCGGCGCGGCGACACGGTCGATAACGCCAACAACGTCGGCTATTCGCGCATCGACGACGGCGACCCGACGAGCTTCTGGAAGAGCAACCCCTATCTCGACCGCCGCTATACGGGCCTCACCGAATCGCGGCCGGAGTGGGTGATCTTCTCCTTCCACGCGCCGGTGAACGTCGACGCCATCAAGATCGCCTGGGGGACGCCCTACGCAACGCGCTTCCTCGTCCAGTACTGGAGCGGCAAGGACGGCTACCAGCAGGGCAAGGAGACGGCGGAGGGCGCGGGCGATTGGGTCACCTTCGCGCACGGCGATCAGACTGAGGCCGGTCCGCCCAAGGACGCTGTGATCCGGCTCGCGGATGCGCCGCGCAGCCTGCACTTCGTGCGCATTCTCTTGCTGCGCTCGTCCGAGACCGCGCCGCCGGGCGCGACCGACATCCGCGACCGGCTGGGCTACGCGATCCGCGAGGCGGGCCTGGGCGTGATCGGGCCGGGCGGCCGCTTCGTCGACGCGATGCGCCACGGGAAAAGCCAGACAACCCAGAGCGTTGTCCAGGTCTCCTCGACTGATCCATGGCACCGCGCCGTCGACCGCGACAAGGACACCGAACAGCCGGGCCTCGACTTCGTCTTCGCCAACAACCTGAACTTCGGCGCGCCGCTGATGGTCCCGGTCGGGACCTACTACGACACGCCCGAGAACGCCGCCGCCGAGATCCGCTTCATCGAGAACCGCGGGTTTCCGGTGACCCAGGTCGAGCTGGGCGAGGAGGCGGACGGCCAGTTCATCCGTCCCGAGGACTACGCCGACCTTTACCTGGAATTCGCCAAGGCGATCCGCGCGGTCGACCCGCATCTTCAACTGGGCGGGCCGTCGATGCAGAACGCCCACACCGGCACCTGGCCCGACACCAACAACGGGACGTCATGGCCCGGCCGGTTCGTCGCCGAGCTTAAGGTCCGCGGCGGCCTTGATCAGTTGCAGTTCTTTTCCTTCGAACACTACGTCTTCGACGACGTCTGCGACCCGCTCGGCGGCATGCTGCGCGACGAGACGAGCATCCTTCAGAAGATCCTCGACGATACGGCCGCCAACGGGATGCCGCGCACGATCCCCTGGGTGATCAGCGAGTACGGCTTCTCGCCCTTCTCCGGCCGGGCGATGTCTGAGATGCCCAGCGCGCTGCTCTCCGGCGACATCGTCGGCCACTTCCTGACCTACGGCGGCGCCCAGGCCTACATCCTCGGCTACACGCCCGACACGCCCGCCAACCAGGACTTCGCCTGCGCCGGCTACGGCAACATGATGCTCTACGAGGCCGACGACGACGGGCGGGCCAAGTGGCCGATGCCGGAGATGTACGCCGTCGAGATGATGCTGCGCGACTGGGGCGCGCCCGAGGCCCGGCCGCACGACCTCTTCACCGCGACCGAGAGCGTCAAGGACGCCGGCGGGCGACCCGTGGTCGTCGCCTATCCCGTGCGCCGCCCCGACGGCGGCTGGAACGTGATGCTGATCAACCGCGACAGCGCCCACGCTCACCTCGCCCACGTGATCCTGCGGGCCGAGGAGGGCGACGCGCCCCTGGGCGCCGGCAAACGGCTGAATGTCGTCCAGTATTCGCCGGCGCAATACGCTTGGCTCGACAAGGGCGAGAACAGCCGCCCGACAAGGGATCTGCCGCCCGCTCGCTTCACGCAGCCCGGCGGCCAGGCGATCGCGCTGCCAGCGTTCTCACTGACGGTGGTGAGCGAAGCGCCCTAGCTCAGCGAACCGCAAAACCGCTGGATACGGCCGCAGGCGTCTTCGAGGACGCTGTTGGCCGTGGCGTAGGAGACGCGGAAGAAGGGCGAGAGGCCGAACGCCGCGCCGAACACCACCGAGACGCCCTCGGTCTCAAGCAGCTCGACGGCGAAGTCCTCGTCGCTGGCGATCACCCTGCCGCTCGCCGTCCGCTTGCCCAGCAGGCCCTCGACCGAGGGATAGACGTAGAACGCCCCCTCCGGCGTCGGGCAGTGAATCCCGCGCGCCTGGTTCAGCATCGAGACCACAAGGTCGCGGCGCTCCTCGAACAGCTTGGCGTTCGGCTTGATGAAGGCCTGCGTCCCGTTCAGCGCCTCGACCGCCGCCCACTGCGAGATCGACGACGGGTTCGAGGTCGTCTGGCTCATCACTTTGCGCATGGCGTCGATCAGCGGCTTTGGCCCGCCGGCGTAGCCGATCCGCCAGCCGGTCATGGCGTAGGCCTTCGAGACGCCGTTCATGGTCAGCGTGCGGTCGTAGAGCCCCGGCTCGACCTGGGCGATGGTCGTGTATTCGAAGTCGCCGAAGATCAGGTGCTCGTACATGTCGTCGGTGAACACCCACACATGCGGGTGCCGCATGAGCACGTCGGCGATCGCCCGAAGCTCGGCGCGCGTGTAGGCCGCGCCCGAGGGGTTCGAGGGCGAGTTCAGCATCACCCACTTGGTCTTCGGCGTGATCGCCGCCTCCAGCGCCGCCGGATCGACCTTGAAGCCGGTCTCCGCCGAGCTGGGCACGAACACCGGCTCGCCGCCGGCAAGGCGGACGATCTCCGGATAGCTCACCCAGTAAGGCGTCGGGATCACCACCTCGTCGCCAGGGCTCACCGAGGCGACCATGGCGTTGAAGATCACGGGCTTGCCGCCGGGTGAGACGTTGATCTGCTCGGGCTTGTAGGAAAGGCCGTTCTCGCGCGCGAACTTGGCGCAGATGGCCTGCTTCAGCTCCGGGATGCCGTCGGCGTCTGTGTACTTGGTCTTGCCGTCGCGGATCGCCTTGATCGCCGCGTCCTTGATGTTGTCCGGCGTGTCGAAGTCCGGCTCGCCGGCGGCCAGCGATATGACGTCCTTCCCAGCCGCCTTCAGCGCGCGCGCTTTCGCGTCCGCCGCCAGCGTGGCGGACGGCTTCACGCGGGCGAGCGCGGCGGATTCGGCGAACATGGGAGTGACTCACCTTTTCGGGGTTGCAAACGGCGGCGCTGTGTAGGCTTCCCGTCGCTCGGGCGCAACGGCGCGGGGCGTTAGATGAAGCTGATCATCGATACCGACATCGGCGACGACTACGACGACGTCTTCACGCTCGCGGTCGCGCTGGCCAGCCCCGAGGTCGACGTGCTCGGCGTGACGACCGTGGTCGGCGATGCGGCGCTCCGCGCGCGGCTTACGCGCCGCTTCCTGGCGGTGGCCGGGCGTGACGACATACCGGTCGCCGTCGGGGCGACGATCCGCACCGGCGCGCCCTTCACCCATCGCCGCTGGGCGCGCGGCGGGCCGGACGGCCCGGAACCGCCGGCGGTCGACTTTCTGCTGGACGCCATCGCCGCCGATCCGGACCAGGTCACGCTGCTGGCCATCGGCCCGCTGACCAACCTCGCCGACGCGCTCGCCCGCGATGCGGCGGCCTTTCGGCGCCTGAAGCGGATCGTGCTGATGGGCGGCTCGGTGCGGCGCGGCTATCGCGATCTCGCCTGGAGCGCCGAGGGGCACCCGTCGGTCGAGTACAACATCGTCTCAGACGTTCCGGCGGCGCGCGCGGTGTTCGGCGCCGGCGTTCCGCTGGTCATGGCGCCGCTGGATGCGAGCATGGTCGCCCTCGACGAACTCAAGCGGCAGCTCCTCTTCACCCGCTCGACGCCGATCACCGACGCGCTGGCGCTGACCTACCTCCAGTGGTCCGCCGTCGCCGGGCGCACGACGCCGCTGCTCTACGACGCCGCCGCGCTGGCGCTGGCCATCGATCCGGATATGTTCAACATTGAACGACTATGCATCGCCGTCGAGGACGATGGCCGCACGGTCGTCGCCGACGGGCCCGCAAACGCCGACGTCGCCCTCGCCATCGACGAGGACCGCTTCTTCCGCTGGCTGATGCCGAGGCTGGTGGGCGGAAGGTAGCGGCCGGCTAATCGGTTCTTCTCCCCTCGCGGGAGAAGGGGCGCTTCATCCCGTGAGCCGTCTAGGGCAGCCCCGCGCCGGCCACGCGCGCCTCGACCGCGTCGATGCTGGCGGTGCGGTTGGCGGCGCAGATCTCGGGGTCGGTGCTGTCGGCGCAGAGGATGTAGAGCGTCTTGCGATCGGCGCCGCCGAGCATGCAGGCGTAGGCGCCGCGGCCGGTCGGGATGCGCTCGGCGACCTCGCCGCCTTCGCGCACGCGCAGCACCTCGCTCGAGGTCGGCGATGCGACCCAGATCGCCCCTTCGGCGTCGAGACAGATGCCGTCGGGCACGGCGCCGCCCTCGATCTGCGCCCAGACGCGGCGGTTCGAGAGGGCGCCATCCGCGGCGACGTCGAACGCGGTCAGGCGCGCGCCGAAGGTCTCGCCGACGACCAGCGTCCCGCCGTCGTCGGTGATCACCGTCCCGTTCGGGAAAATCAGCTCGTCGGCGGCGACCGAGACGGCGCCGTCGGGATCCACCCGCGCCATCTTCGCCGGCTTCGGCTCGCCGCCGGGCAGGGGAAAGCCGAAGTTGCCGACATAGGCGCGGCCGATCGCATCGACGACCATGTCGTTGCAGTGCCAGGTGGCGATCGCGCCCAGGTCGGCGTGCACGACGGCGCGACCGTCGGCCTCGATGCGCATCAGCTTGCGGTCGTTCATCGACACCACGAGCATGCGCCCGTCCGGAAGCCAGCCGAGGCCCGACACCGGTCCCGAATGGCTGAACACCGTCCGCCGCGCGCCGTCGGGGCGCATCGCCACCACCTCGTGCGCGTGCATGTCGGAGAAGACGAGCTCGCCGTTCCGCCAGCGCGGCCCCTCCGGGAACGCGAGCCCGCCCAGCAGCGTGCGCGGCGATCCGGTCACGCGGTCTTGCCCTCGGCCGCGCGCTCCTCGGTGAGCAGCGCCGTCAGGTCGGCGATCGCCTTGGTCAGGGCCAGCACCTCCTTCTCGCGCAGTTCGTCGACCTTCTGGTGCAACAGCTCGATCTCGAGTTCGGCCTTGACGTTGATCTGGTAGTCGCTCTCGGCGTGCTTGCGGTCGATGTCCTGCTGGCGGTTCTGGCTCATCATGATGAAGGGCGCCGCGTAGGCGGCCTGAAACGAGAGCGCCAGGTTCAGGAGGATGAAGGGGTAGGGGTCCCACCTCTGCACGAAGGCTGTCACGTTGAGCACGATCCAGACGGCGAGGATGGCCGACTGGACGATGATGAAGGGCCACGACCCCATGATCGCGGCGATCTGGTCGGCGAACCGCTGGCCCAGGGTCAGCGCGTCGGGGGGCCGATCCTTCGTGTGCCGGCGCAGCGTGCGGCGCACCACGCGCAATTCGCGCAGGAGCCGCGCTTCCGCGTCGTGCAACTCGTGCTGCAACGTCTCCAACGCCGACGCCATGTACGCCCCCCGGCCGCGACCCGCGCTCTGCTAGGCGCGGCAAGCGGTTGCGTTTCGACTAGTCGCCGTCCGCGATGTCGGCGATGCGGCCGTCGACGCGCTCGCCGCCGCCGGTGGTGACGTTGTGACCCGTGTCCTTCACGCCGACCTTGGCCGGGTGCGGGGTTTCGTCTTCGGGCTTGGCGTCTTCGGGTTTTTCGTCGGCCATGATGGTCTCCGGACTTGGATCGTAGGCCTGAACCTCGCACAGGCGGGCCGCGCGATCAAATCACACGCACGTCCGTCGGTCAGCGGCCCTTGAAGTTCGGCGCGCGCTTTTCGCGGAAGGCGGCGACGCCCTCGCGGGCGTCCTCGCTGGGATTGGTGATCATGACGGCCATCTGCACGTCGACCAGCGAGGACTCGAGGCCGGTCTCCATGGCCTTTTCCATCATCATCTTCACCAGGCGCACGGACAGCGGCGCCTTGCCCGCCAGCTGTTCGCAGAACGCCAGCGTGCGCGCCTCCAGCGCGTCGGCCGCCACGACCTCGGTCACCAGCCCCAGCCGCTCGGCCTCGGGGGCGTCGTAGATCTCGTGCAGCAGCGTCATCTTCAGCGCCTTGTCGAGGCCCATGGCGCGCGGGAAGAGCCAGGCGCCGCCCTCGTCGGGCAAGAGGCCCGCCTTGCCGCTGGTGTCGCCGAGCCGGGCGGTCTCGGCGGCGAAGCGGAAATCGCAGCCCATCGCCAGCGCCAGCCCGCCGGCCACCGCATAGCCGCGGATCATCGCCACCGAGGGCTTGTCCAGTCGCCTGAGCGCCAGCACCACCGCCTGCATGCCGTCGCGCATCTGCCGGCCGTGGCCCATCGGCCGCGCCGCGACGCCGCGGCCCTCCGCCGGCTCGCCGCCGCCGGAGAGGTCGCCGCCGGTGCAGAAGGCGCGGTCGCCGGCGCCGGTCAGGACCAGCGCGCGCAGGCCATCGTCATCGCGAAAGGCGCCGATGGCGGCGAGCAACTCGGCGCACATGCGGTCCGAGTAGGCGTTCATCACGCCGGGCCGGTTCAAGGTGATGCGCGCGACGGCGGGCCGCGGGCTGTCGCAGATCAGGGTCTTGTAGGCGCCCTCGCCGAACTCAGCGGCCATGGAACACCGGCTGTTCCTTGCGCACGAACGAGACGGCCGCGCCCTTGTGGTCCTCGGTCATCAGCGTGCGCACCATGTGCAGGGATTCCAGTTCCAGCACCTCGGAGAGCGAGCCGGTCTCGGCCGCGTTCAGGTTGCGCTTCATGTAGCCAACGGCCACCGTCGGCAGGCCGGCCAGATGGCGCGCAAACGCGTGTGCGGCGGCCTCCAGCTCGTCCGCCGGCACGGCGCGGTTGACGATGCCCAGCGCCGCCGCCTCGCGGCCGGAGATGACGTCGGCGGTGAAGTAGAGCTCGCGGGCCTTCGCCGCTCCGACCAGATGCGTCAGGAAGTAGGAGCCGCCGTAGTCGCCCGAGAGGCCGACCTTGGAGAAAGCCGTGGTCAGCTTGGCGTCGTCGGCCGCGATTCTGAGGTCGCAGGCAAGCGCGATCGAGAGCCCGGCGCCGGCGGCCGGGCCCGGGATCACCGCCAGCGTCGGCTTCGGCATCTCGTGCAGCTGGCGGCAGACGTCCGCCGATTGGCGCAGCCCGTAGGCGCGGGCCTCGAGGTTGAAGCCGCCGCCGCCTCCGCTTCCGCCGCCGCTCTGGGCCGCCTCGGCGAAGCCCTTCACGTCGCCGCCGGCGCAGAAGGCGCGGCCGGCGCCGGTGATGACCACGCAGCGCACGCTGCGGTCGGCCGCCAGCCTCGGAACCGCCTCGGATAGCGCCGCCTGCATGTCGGACGTCAGCGCGTTTCGCGCCTCCGGCCGGTTCATGGTCAGCGTGGCGACCCCGTCCTCGATCGTCTCGATCAACTGGTCGGTCATGGCGTTTCTCTCCGTCGGACCCTCTCGGCGGGCCTTTCCGCCATCTATGCAGAGATGCGCGATGGCGTCGACCAGACTCCCCCTCCCCCTCGCGGGGAGGGGGCCGGGGGGGTGGGGGCGCCAGCGGTGTGTCGGCACGCGAGCCCGCTCGCCTTCGCGCGACACCCCCAACCCCAACCCCTTCCCCGCATGGGGGAAGGGGCTAATGGTGAGGGTCCCGCTGTGGAGGACAAGCGCATGATCCGCACGCTCGGCGTCTGGGCGCACTGGCTCGATCGATGGCTGAAGACGCACGTGGGGCGGCCCTACACCATCGTGCTCGTGATCGGCCTGGTCGGGAGCATCACCGCCAGCATCAAGGCGATCACCACCGAGTTCGCTTCGACCGGCAACATCGCCGTCGCGGCCGGAACAATCGCGATGGACATCATCTTGCTCGTCAACCAGCTCGCCCAGTTCCACGAATACCGAGAGTTCAGCCGCGAACGCCGCGCCGCGCGCAAAGCCGCCAAATCGCCGTCACCGCCTGGGGATGCACGTTGACTTCCGCTGCGCCACGCCGGTGTCCTGGCGGGACACGAGGAGGACCCAGTTCATGAAGGCGCTCTGCTATCACGGGACGCGCGACATCCGGTACGAGAGCATGGCCGACGCCGCCATCGCCGACGACCGCGACATCGTCGTCAAGATGACCCGCTGCGCCATCTGCGGCTCGGACCTGCACATCTATCATGGCCAGGGTTTTTCCCCCGACCTCGGCTTCTGCGTCGGGCATGAGGCGATCGGCGAGGTGGTCGAGGTCGGCCGCGCCGTCACCCGCCGCAGGGTCGGCGAGCCGGTGATGATCTCCGCCGCCGTCGGCTGCGGGTCGTGCACCGAGTGCCTGGCCGGCCGCATCACCGGCTGCCTCAACAACGCCATGGGCTGCTATGGCCTCTCCGCGCGCCTGCAGGGCTGCCAGGCCGAGGCCATCCGCGTGCCGGCCGGCGACTTCAACGCCGCGCCCATTCCCGACGGCCTGTCCGAAGATCAGGCGCTGATGCTGACCGACAACCTGCCCACCGCCTGGTTCGGCCTGATGGGCGCCGCCATCGAGCCGGGCGACGACGTGGCGGTGGTCGGCCTTGGCCCCATCGGCTTGATGGCGGTCGAGGGCGCCTATGTGCTGGGCGCCGGCCGCGTCTTCGCCATCGACCTCGTGCCCGAGCGCCGCAAGGTCGCGGAAGGCCTGGGCGCGGTCGCCCTCGATGGGCCGGACGCCATCGCCGCCATCGGCGAGGCCACGAAGGGGCGCATGGCCCAGCGCGCCGTCGAGTGCGTCGGCGCGGACGCCACCATCAACCTCGCCATCGCCGCGGTCGGCCGCGGCGGCGTGGTCTCCTGCATCGGGGTGAACCAGAACCCGAAGTTCGACTTCAACATGGCGGGCGCCTTCTTCCGCGGCCTCACCTTCAAGACGGGCACCTGCTCGGTGCAGGCGTATTGGCCCGAACTCGTCGCCCTGATCCGCCAGGACCGCCTGCACCCGGAACGCTTCGTGAGCCACCACATGCCGCTGGCCGACGGCGCCGAGGCCTACCGCCTCTTCGACGCCCGCGAGGGCGGGGCGCTGAAGATGGTGATGGCGGGGTAGGACTCCCCGCTTTCGGCGCGTAGTGTGATGGCCACTGCGCTTCCGATCACGGGGGAAATGATGAAAATCAAATCGTTAGGACACGTCGTCGTTCGCGTCACCGACGCGGAGCGCGCGGAGGCCTTCTACAATGGCCTGCTTGGCCTGCCTGTCTGTGCGCGGCTCGACGAGCGGGGCACGAAGATGACCTTCTTCACGCTGGGAGATCACCACAACTTCGCGGTGATGGAGGTGAGCGGCGAGGGCTCGAGCCACGCCGAAACCGCCACTGGGCTGCACCACGTCGCCTTCAAGATCGGGGACGACATCGGCCAGTTGCGCGAGGCGAAAGCCAAGCTGGACGCCGCCGGCGTCGCGCTTCGGCCGGTCGACCACGAGGTGACCAAGTCGCTCTACCTCGAGGATCCCGACGGCAACGGCGTCGAGCTCTACGTCGACGCCTCGGACGTCTGGCGCAGCGAGCCGCAACGCGTCGCTCAGTTGCGACCGCTCGAGCTCTGAACGACCGCTCGACCGCGAATTCGTGATCGCACGCGCCGGGGAACGGGTGGCTGCTGGCCGCCGGGCTTGCCTAACCGCGGCCCTCGCGCGCACGTTGAGGGGACAAGGAGAAACGCCATGCTCAGGAAGCCGATCTCGGCGGATTCCCACATCACAGAGCCGCCCAACTGCTACGTCGACTATATCGAGCCGGCCTTCCGCGAGCGGGCGCCGCGTATCCACCAGCTGGAGGGCGTCGGCGACGCCTTCGTGATCGACGGCATGGCGCAGCCGGTGCCGCTCGGCCTCTTGGCCGCCGCCGGCAAGGAGCCGTCGAAGATCACCGCCTCGGGCGTCGCATTCGCCGACCTCTGGCGCTCAGGCTGGGACCCGAAGTATCGCGCCGCCGACCAGGACAGGGACGGCATCGCCGCCGAAATGATCTATCCGACCGTCGGCATGCTGCTCTGCAATCACCCGGACTTCGATTTCAAGAAGGCCTGCTTCGAGGCCTACAACCGCTGGCTGGCCGAATACTGCGCAGCCGAGCCGGACCGCCTGTTCGGCCTCGCCCAGGTCTCGATGCGCACGCCGGAGGAGGGCGTCGCCGAGCTCAAGGCCGTGCACGCGGCGGGCTTCAAGGGCGTGATGATGCCGGGCGATCCGGCGGTCGAGGACTACGACTCGGCGCTCTACGACCCGGTCTGGGCGACGGCGGTCGAGCTTGGCCTGCCGCTCTCCTTCCACATCCTGACCACGCGCCAGGGCACGCTGGCGCAAAACCCCCGCGGGCCGCGCATCAACAGCTTCCTCTCCATCATTCGCGGCAACCAGGACATCATCGGCACGCTGATCTTCTCCGGCGTCTTCGACCGCCATCCGAACCTGAAGATCGTCTGCGTCGAGGCCGACGCCGGCTGGGTGCCCCATTACATGTACCGGATGGACCACGCCTACAAACGGCACCGCTATTGGATGAAGGCGCCGCCGCTAAAGCGCATGCCGTCCGACTACTTCCGCGAGAACATCTACACGACCTTCCAGGACGACTACGTGGCGTTCCAGACCAAGGACCTGGTCAACGTGCGCCGGCTGATGTGGGCGTCCGACTTCCCCCACTCCGACTCCACCTGGCCGAACTCGATGGCGGTGCTCGAGGAACAGACCGTTGGGCTCACCGAGGACGAGCGCAACTGGATCTGCCACGACAACGTGGCGGAGCTCTACGGTCTGACCTGAGCGCGCCGCTCGCGTGTTCATCCTTCGGCAGATCCGCAGCACGGCTGTCTCCGAGCCGGACAAGCTCGCCCTGGCGGCCGATGGCCGGCCGCTCGCCTACGGCGGCTTCTGGCGGCTGATCGAGGCGCGGCGCAGGCTGCTCGCGGCACAGCTGCCCGCCCGCGGCGTTGTGGTCATCTCCATCGACAGTATGGCCGACGCCTGGATTCTCAGTCTGGCGGCGCGGAGCCTCGGCCTCGACGCCGGCGTCGTCCGCGAGGCGGAGCAGGTGGCGCTGTTCACGGACCTCGAGATCGCCGGCGTGATCACCCTTGCGTCGGAGGCCCGGCCGGCGGTCGCCCTTCCGGCCGGCGTGAAGCATCTGGTCCTCGCCAGCGTGTTCGACGAGCCTCTCGACACGCGTGGGCCGCTGCCGCCCTTGCCCGATCCGCTGGGCGCTGGCGGTCAGGTGATGCTCACCTCCGGCACCACCGGCCGCAGCAAGCGGGTGCTCTCCATCCGCGGCAATCTCCAGGACATGATGGACGACTACGCGGCGGGCTACGTCGAGCTCGGCGAGCGATTTCGGCAGCACGGTCCAGACACCGTGCTGAACATCCTCGGCATGGGCCTTTGGACGGGCGCGGGCCACTCGCGGCCGCTGTTCGTCTGGTCGCTCGGCGGAGCGGTCGTCATGCACGCCGCCGCCAACGTCGAACGCACGTTCACCTGGCCCGGGATCACCCACACCCTGGCGACGCCTGGCTATCTGACCGCGCTGATGGGGCTGCCGGAGGGGGCCTTCCCCTATCTGCCGGAGATGCAGCTGATGGTCGTCTCGGGCTCGCTGTCGCCGGCCCTGGCCCGCGCGACGCGCCGCCGGCTGACGCCGCGCATCCTCGTCAATCTCTCGGCCACCGAGACGGGCGCGTGGGCGCGGACGCTGATCGAGACCGACGAGGATCTACGCTGGTATCGCCTCGACCCGCGACGCTCGGTCGAGGTGGTGGACGACGCCGGCAATCCGCTTGCGCCGGGCGAACTCGGCCGCGTCCGCGTGGATCTGCAGGAGAGCCGCATCAACGGCTACATCGGCGACCCGGAAACGACGGCGGCCTTCTTCTCGGACGGCTGGTTCTATCCCGGCGACCTCGGCGTTCTCGACGGCAAGGGCCGCCTCGCGCTCTACGGGCGTTCCACCGACATCGTGCATATCCGCGGCAACAAGCACCCCGCCGAGCCGTGGGAGCACGCGATCCAGGAGGCCTTGGGCTGCGAGGGCGTTTGCGTGCTCTCGGGATCCTGGGGGTCGGAGGAGGAAGAGCTGCACCTCTTCATCGAGAGCCGGCGCCCGATCACCCCCGAAGCGCTGACGGCGGCCGTGCAGGCGACGCTCTCCGGCTTCCCGGGCGTGCACGTCCACCTCGTGGAGACGCTGCCGCGCACCCCGGGCGGCAAGCTCAAACGGATTGAACTTGCCCAAGGTTTGCACCAAGGCAGTCCACCGGCGTCTCGCCCCGCGACAGAGGCGTGATCGCCAGCACCTTCGGAGGAACGGCATGCAGGTCAGGGATCGGATCGTCGTCGTCACTGGGGCCGCGAGCGGCATCGGCCGCGCGCTCGCCCGCCGCTTCGCCGGCGAGGAGGGGGCCAAGCTCGTGGTCTGCTCCGACGTGAACGGCGACGGCGCGCGCGCCGTGGCCGAGGAGATCGGCGGCGTCGCGTTCCAGACGAACGTGGCGAAAGAAGCCGACATCAGCGCGATGATCGAGAGCGTCGAGACGGACCATGGGCCGATCGATCTCTTCTGCTCCAACGCCGGCATCGGCATCGGCGGCGGCGCCGAGGCGCCGGACGAGGGCTGGCAGCGCATCTGGGACATCAACGTGATGGCCCATGTGTGGGCGGCGCGGCACATGATCCCGCGCATGGTCGCGCGCGGCGGCGGCTACCTGCTCAACACCGCCTCGGCGGCGGGCCTGCTCTCGCAGATCGGCTCGGCGCCCTACGCGGTGACCAAGCACGCGGCGGTGGGCCTCGCCGAGTGGCTGGCCATCACCCACGGCGACGCCGGCATCAAGGTCTCGGTGCTCTGTCCGCAGGCGGTGCGCACGGCGATGACCGCCGGCAATCCGGACGGCGTCGCCAGCATCGACGGCATGATGGAGCCGGAAGCGGTCGCCGAGGCCTGCGTGCGCGCCATCGAGGCCGAGGACTTCCTCGTCCTGCCCCACCCCGAGGTGCTCGAGTACATGCGGCGCAAGACCGGCGACTACAATCGCTGGATCGGCGGCATGCGCAAACTCCAGCGGCGCTATCGGGGGTAGGAGTCTCGCTATAATTTCAACGTGAGGGCCCGACTTGTTCGGGCCACCCATGAACGCCGGAGGGATCAGGTGTTCTTGGGTCCCCGGCACTCCGCTTCGCTCCGGCCGAGGATGACGGGACTTAGGTTGCTGGCTCGGGAACGACGGCCTCGTTCCGCCGCACGGGTTCGATTCCGGCGACGGCGATGAGGGACTCCACGCAATCGCGGATGGAGTCGTCCAGCGGCCGGAAAGCGACCCCGGTCACGGCGCGGATGCGGTCGTTGCGCAGTTCGGCGCCGGCCCAGATGGCGCGGAACTCCGCCTCGCGCGCCTTGATGCGGTCGGGGAAGGGGTCGTTCAACACCGCCGGCGCATGCCGCAGCTCCGGCAGCAGCCGGTCGATGTCGGCGCAGATGTCCTCGACATTCCGCTTGTCGGTCGACCAGGCGATGTAGCGCTCGCCGTTCTTCACCTCGCTCGATTCCAGAAGGCCGATGTGGCAGGCCGCGTCATCGCGCACGTCGACAGTCATCCACGGCCGGTAGACGCCGTTCTGGTCGTAGGCGCCCGTCAGCATGGTCTCGATGTTGTGCTGCCAGGGGCCGGCGTTCTTCTGGTGCGCCGACTGGATCGGCCCGACGTTGTCGCCCGGACAGCAGGTGATCGCGTCCCAAGCGCCGCTCGCCTCGGCCGCTTCCGCAAAGGCGCGCTCGGCCACCAGCTTGGCCATCGAGTAGCCCTGGCCGCGCTCCGGCGTGCGGCGCGGGTTGAGCTCGTCGGGGAAGCGGTCCTCGTAGAAGACCGGCCGGCGCGTCACCTCGTGGATGTCGGCCTCCGAGATCACAGCGGCGATGCTCGACGTCACCACCACCCGGGTCACGCTGCCGGAGCCGTTCACGCTGGCGATGATGTGGGCGCAGGTGCGGGCCACATAGTCCTGGTCGTTGTAGTCGCTGACGTGGCTCACGTGCGCGACGCCGTGGCAGCCCTTGAACACCTCGTCGAAACAGCCCGGCTGGTCGAGGTCGGCGCTGTGCAGCGTCAGCCGTCCGGACCGGAAGCCGGGCAGGGCCCTCAGGAACCCCACCTTCCGCTCGTCGGCGGCGTCGCGCACGCAGGCGCGGACCCGATAGCCCTTGTCGAGCAACAGGCGCACCACCCACCCGCCCAGGAACCCGGCGCTGCCGGTGACCGCGACCGTGCCGCGCTTTGGAATGGGCGCCATCTCGTCTTCCTCCCGATCGGTTTCCTGGCGGTCTTGTAGACGAAGGTTCAGGCGCCGCGCATCCCCGCCTATATTGGCGATGACGCTCAAGGAGCCCGCGCGATGATCAAGGGTCTGCACCACAACGCCTACCGCTGCCGCGACTCCGAGGAGACGCGCCAGTTTTACGAGGACTTCCTCGGCCTGCCGCTCTCCCACAGCCTCAAGATCAGCGAGACCAAGACCGGCCGCACGGCGCACGTCCTGCACACCTTCTACCGGCTGGACGACGGCTCTTTCCTCGCCTTCTTCGATGCGCCCGACGAGCCGTTCGCGTTCAGGCGACAGGCCGACTTCGACCTCCACATCGCCCTCGAGGTCAGCCACGAGGATCTCAAGCGCATGTTCGAGAAGGGCAAGGCGGCGGGGATCGAGACGCGCGGCGTCTCCGACCACCACTTCATCGACTCCATCTACTTCCGCGACCCGAACGGCTACGTGATCGAACTCACCGCCAAGCGCGAGAACCACGACGCCGCCATGGACCCGGCCAAGAACCACGCCCGCGCCGTGCTCGACGAATGGAACTCCGAGAAGCACGCCGCGGTCGGCGCCTGACAGATCCTCTCCCCCGCTCTTGGCGGGGGAGAGGGCAGGGTGAGGGGGCGCGGCAGTTCAGCTGGCGTGTCTTCGGCGGCTTGCGCGCGGAGAGGTCGAACCCCTCACCCTGCCCTCTCCCCGCTCGCGCGGGGCGAGGGTTCGATATATCGATCTTGCGCGGGACGCAAAGGCCGCGCGAGGCGATCACCGCCGAAGGCTACTGGCGCCCCGGCCGCGTCGGCGGCCACGACCACGTCTGAGGCCAGGCGCGTCGACGCCCGGCGCGATCGGGCTTATCGAGGGCGTCCATACCGGAGCGCCCAGCGTTGGTTTCGGCCAGAGAGATTATCGCCGTCCTCGCCTGCGCCGTGGCGATCGGCCTCGGCGGCGCCGCGGCGGCCGCCGACTTCACCCAGCGCATCGTCGACGTGCCCATGCGCGACGGGATCAAGCTGCACACCATCGTCCTGGTCCCGGACGGGGCGAAGACCGCGCCCATCCTCCTCGACCGCACCGCGTTCGGCGCCGAACGCCGCCTGAAGCTCGGCGCGGACCGACTGGTCGACGCCGCGCCCGCCTTCGACCAGACCGCGGCCGCGCGCGGCTACATCCTCGTCTTTCAGGACGTGCGCGGAAAGTTCGGCTCCGGCGGCGACTACATCGCCGATCGCCCGCCGGTCGGCCCGCTGAACGCGACAGGCGCCGACGACTCCACCGACGCCTTCGACACCATCGCCTGGCTGGTGAAGTCGGTGCCGGAAGGCAACGGCCGGGTCGGCATGATCGGGACATCCTATGACGGCTTCATGGTGATGATGGCGCTGCTCGCCCCGCACCCGGCGCTGCGCGCAGCCGTGGCCATCAATCCGCTTGTCGATGGCTGGACGGGCGACGACTGGTTCGAGAACGGCGCCTTTCGCCAGCTGATGATGTCCTTCATCGCCTTCGACAGCGGGCCGCGCGGCTTCCGCTGGCCCGATCCCGGCGGCGACGACTACGCGACCGCGCTCGCGGCCGGCTCGGCCGGCGCCTACGCCACCGCCGCCGGCCTCGACCGCATTCCCTCCTGGAGCACGCTCAAGGCCCACCCGGCCGACGACGCCTTCTGGCAGGGGCAGGCGCTGGACAAGCGGCTGGCGGCGATGGCGGCGATCGTGCCGACGCTGTTCGTGGGATCGATGTGGGACCAGGAGGACATGTACGGCGCCGCGCACGCCTACGCGGCCGCCGCACGCCGGCCCGGCGCGGGGGGCCAGACCTTCCTCGTGCTCGGTCCCTGGTTCCACGGCCAGGCGAACGGCGATGGCTCACGCACCGGACCGCTGCGCTGGGCGAGCGACACCAGCGCTGAGTTCCGCACCCGGATGCTGCAGCCCTTCCTCGACAGCCAGCTTGTCGATGGCGCGCCAAAGGCCGACCTCGCGCCGGTCATGGCCTACGAGACCGGCGGTCCCGGCGCCTGGCGCCGCGAGGCGAGCTGGCCGCAGAGCTGCGCCACGGGCTGCCCCTCGAAATCGACGCCCCTCTATCTCCAGCCGGGCCGCGGCCTGCTGTTCTCGCCGCCCGCGGCGGGCGATCCGGCCGACGAGTACGTGTCCGATCCGGCCAACCCGGTCCCCTACAGCCCGCGCCCGAACCGCGTCGTTGGCGCCATCGGCCCGGGCTGGAACACCTGGCTGCTCGAGGACCAGCGGCGCGTCTCAGGCCGGCCGGATGTCCTGAGCTATGTCTCGGACCCGCTGACGGCGCCGCTGACGATCGCCGGCGAACCGATCGCCAACCTCTGGGCGTCCACCAGCGGAACCGACAGCGACTGGGTGGTCAAGCTGATCGACGTCTATCCCGACGGCGCGGCGAGCCCGCCGGGCATGGGCGGCTATCAGCTCGCCGTCGGCATCGCCATCTTCCGCGGCCGCTACCGCGCCGATCCGGCGCATCCGCAAGCCGCCGAGCCGGGCAAGGCGGCGCTCTACCGCTTCGCGTTGCCGGATGCGGATCACGTCTTCCTGCCCGGCCACCGGATCATGGTGCAGGTGCAATCGAGCCTCTTCCCGCTGTATGACCGCAACCCGCAGACGTTCGTGGGCGACATCTTCGACGCCAAGCCGGCGGATTATCGCCCCGCGACCGAAAGGATCTTCCACACCGATGGCGAGGCCAGCTTCATCGACCTTCCCGTCGTCCAGCCGTAGCGGCGTCGCTCGGTGACGACCCCGCCCGCCGACGTCGACGCCCTTTTTGTCGGCCGCGCCTCGCCGACCATGCCGCGCATCCAGGCGGGCGGGCATCCGTGCCAGGGGATCTACTGGACGCCGAAGGGCCAGCGGCCGACGACGGCGCTGATCGCCACCCACTACAACGTCGACTTCGCCGAGCACTACAGCGCGCCCTATTTCGCCGCGCGCGGCTTCGGCTTCCTCGGCTGGAACACGCGCTATCGCGGCGCCGAAGACCAGTTCATCCTCGAGCACGCCCTGATCGACATCGGCGTCGGGGTCCGCTGGCTGCGCGAGGAGGCCGGCGTCGAGCGGGTGGTGATTCTCGGCAACTCCGGCGGCGGCTCGCTGATGGGCGCCTACCAGGCGGAAGCCGTCCAGCCGACGCTGGCGGCGGCCATGAAGGGGCCCGCCGCCGACGCGCTTGCGGCCCTGCCGGGCGCCGACCTCTACGTCTCGCTGAACGCCCACAAGGGACGCCCGGAGGTGCTGACCGCCTGGATGGACGCCTCGGTGGTCGATGAGTTCGACCCCACCAAGACCGACGCCGCGCTCGATCCGTTCAACCCCGCCAACGGCCCGCCCTACGCGGCCGAGTTCATCGCCCGCTACCGCGCCGCCCAGCGCGCCCGCAACCAGCGCATCACCGACTGGGCCAAGGCCGAGTTGGCGCGCCTCAACGCCGCCGGCGTGCCCGATATCCTGTTCCCACTCTATCGCACCTGGGCCGACCTGCGCTTCATGGACCCGGCGATCGACCCGTCCGACCGGCCCTGCCCCGGCTGCTATCGTGGCTTTCCGCCTGACGTGAACAAGTTCCCCGGCATCGGCCGCGCCAACTCGGCGCGCACCTGGCTGTCGATGTGGAGCCTGGAGACCTCGAAGTGCCAGGGCGGCGCCCAGCTGGCCAAGATCGACCTGCCGGCGCTGGTGGTGCAGAGCACCGCCGACATG
>DATGKF010000101.1:0-16171 GCA_035294785.1 Caulobacteraceae bacterium
CCTGAGGTCCGCGTCGGCGAGGCGCCCGGCCTCGTCGGTCCCGACGTAGGCCTTGGCGAGTTCGTTCACCGGCGGGCCGGCCAGCACGCCCGGACCGCCCTGCCCGGCCCGCTGGGCCGAGCCGATGCCCTGGCGCTCGAACTGCAGCAGCCGCTTGGCGATGGTCCAGCCGCCATTGAGGGGGCCGACCAGGTTGGCCTTGGGCGCCTTGGCGTCGGTGAAGAAGGTCTCGCAGAACGGGGTGGTGTCGTTGATGAGGCGAATGGGCCGCGGCTCGACGCCCGGCGTCTTCATGTCGATCAAGAGGAAGCTGATGCCCTCGTGCTTCTTGGTCGGGTCGGTGCGCACGAGGCAGAAGCACCAGTCGGCGAGGTTGGCGCCGCTCGTCCAGATTTTCTGGCCGTTCACCAGCCAATGGTCGCCCTTGTCCTCGGCCTTGGTCTGCAGCGATGCGAGGTCGGAGCCGGAGCCCGGCTCGGAATAGCCCTGGCACCAGCGCAGTTCACCTTTCACGATCGGCGGGATGTGGCGCTGCTTCTGCGCTTCCGTGCCGACCTCGATCAGCGTCGGGCCGAACATCATCACCCCCATGCCGCCGATGGGATTGCGGGCGCCGATCCTGGCCATCTCCTCAGCGAGCACGCGCGCTTCGGCCCGCGAGAGGCCGCCGCCCCCGTAAGCCTTCGGCCAGGTGGGCGTGCCCCAGCCCTTGGCGCCCATGCGCCCGCGCCAGAGCTTCACGTCAGCGCTTTCCGGTCCGCCCATCATCGCGGCCATTTGCGCGGCGGGGTCCTTTTTCAGGGCCGGCGGGAAATTCTCCTCGAGCCACGCGCGCGCCTCGCCGCGGAACGCCTCAACCTCGCCGCCAAAATCGGCCATGGAAATATCCTCGAGCTTTGAAATGCGCCGGGGAGTCTAGCGCGGCGCCTAGAACATTTGAAAGGGCGGCACGCTCTTCGCCTCGCCGGGGCGAAAGGCAAGCGCCGGGAGGAAGCCGGCCTCGGCGAGGAGCGGCGTCAGGGCTTCCCGGTCGGTGTCCGAGAGGCCGGCCCACATCTGTTTCAGCCAGAGCCAGCAGTTGCGCGTGTAGGGCCGGGCGATGCTGGTCAGCGTCACGCCGCCGACGTCGTAGCGCGCCTGGTTCGAGCGTGCGTCGTAAGCCGCAGCGGTCGCCGCCATCATCGGGACCATGCTGCGGCCGGCCAGGCGAACCAGCGCCTCGACGGTGGCGCCGGGTTCGGCCCAGGTCTCGCCCTCGTGGCCGGAGAGGTCGTCCACATACTGGATCCACTGGTAGAGCCTCACCGCCCGCTCGCGCATGACCGCCTGGGGCGTCGGGTCGATGGCGAGCTGGGTGAGCATGCCGTAGAGGCCGAAGTCGGCGATCGAGGGCCGGTCGCCGAACAGGAAGAGCCGCTCGGCCATGCCGGCCTCGAGCACATCGAGCATCGCCTCGTACTCGCGCCGGAGCTGGCCGTGGGTCTGCACGTCGCCGGCGCCGATGACGCTGCGCACCAGCTGCTGGCGGGCGGTGAAGCGGGCGACGGCTTCGGAGAGGACGGCCTCGGAGACGGCGCCCTGCCAGCCCTGCATCTGGCGGCGGGCGCAGAACGCGACGTCCTCGTCGGAGGTCCAGCGGAACGCCATCAGGATCACCGCCAGCCACTCGTCGGCGAAGTCCTCGATGATGCGGGCGAGAAAGCGGTCACGGGGGGTGGGCGGAACGACGCCGCGGCCCGGCCAGCGGTCCTCGAGGTCATGGATGATCGGGGTGGAGTCGTTCCAGGCCTCGCCGTTCGGGAACTGGACGATGGGCAGGAGCCGCTTCTTGAACTCACCGATCGCGCCCATCTGGCCGGAGCCGTCGAAGCCGCCCAGCACGATCACCCAGTCGTGGGGGATGCGCCGGTAGCGCATGACCGCCCGCACCTTGTGCGAATAGGGCGAGCCTGGCCCGGCGAAGATGCGGTAGCGATCACCTGGCATGGACGCGCGCTTCCGCGAAGTCGATGTCGAGGACGAGCACGCCGCCCGCTGTGGGGACGCCGCGCTGGTCAAGCGGTGCGAGCCGAAACTGCGGCGCGACACAGGCTCTGGCCTGGTAGCCAAACTCATAGCCGTCGGGTGCTTCATTGATGGCGCGGCAGTCCGTGAGCGACCGATCGACAGCGACATGGCATGAGATGACCGCCCTGCCGTCCAGCCCCCCGCAGTCGGGCGCTACGCGGGTAGCAGTCGGCGAGGTCCGTGCCTTGCGCCTGGCGCTCGAACCTGGGCTCTCCGATGGCGTGGGACGGTCCTGGGACCTCGTTGCCGGTCTGAGGCCCGCTATCCGGCATCGTTGGGAAGCCACGAAGGGGGACGCCGCGGCCAAGGCCACCGACAAAGCTGCGCCGTATGCCCCGATGCTCATCGCTTCGTCCTCCCGCCTTGACTATCGCGCGCGGAAGCGCGGCAAGGAAGGCTCTGAGGCGCGAGAAGGAGATACGGGCGATGGCGGACCTGCTTGGGCTTTCAGCCGGGATCATCGACGGATCGACGGACGCGGCCGGCGTCGGGCCGATCAACCGCATCAACCACCAGCTCTCGCCGATCGCCGACGGGATCGCGATGGTGGAGGCCTTCTCCCACTGCATCCTGTTCGAGACCGACGACGGGCTGGTGGCGTTCGACACCTCGAACCCCGCCGGCGGCGCGCGGGTGGTCGAGGCGGTGCGCGGCTGGCGGAGCGACCCGTTCAACACCGTCGTCTACACCCACGGCCACGTCGACCACGTGGGCGGGGCGGGGGCCTTCGTCGCCGACGCGGAGGCGCACGGCCGCAAGCTGACCATCGCCGGGCACGAGAACGTCGCCGGGCGGTTCGACCGCTACCGGATGACTGACGCCTACAACCGCCTCGTCAACGAGCGGCAGTTCGGGCAGTTTCGCCGCGTCGGTTACGACATCGGCTCCGACGAAGCGCGCTTCCTGCCCGACTCTTCGCCGAAGCCTGACACGACCTACGCCCACGCGCTGGACCTGAACGTGGGCGGGCTCGACATTCAGCTGAAGCACGCCAAGGGCGAGACCGACGACCACACCTGGGCGTGGATCCCCAAGCATAAGGCGATCTGCGCCGGCGACTTCTTCATCTGGAACTTCCCCAACGCCGGCAACCCGCAGAAGGTGCAGCGCTATCCGCGCGAGTGGGCCGAGGCGATGCGGGCGATGATCGCCATGGAGCCGGAGCTTTTCCTGCCGGCGCACGGGCTGCCGATCCAGGGCGCCCGCCGCATCCGGCAGGTGCTGACCGACGTCGCCGAGGCCCTGGAAAAGCTGGTCTCGGAAACCGTGGCGATGATGAACGCCGGCGCGCGGCTGAACGACATCATCCACCAGGTGAAGGTCGATCAGGCGACGCTGGCCAAGCCGTACCTGAGGCCGATGTACGACGAGCCGGAGTTCGTGGTGCACAACATCTGGCGGCTCTACGGGGGCTGGTGGGACGGCAACCCCGCCAACCTGAAGCCGGCGCAGGACGCGGCGCTGGCCGGCGAGATCGCGCACATGGCCGGCGGGGCGCAGAAGCTGGCCGAACGCGCCCTGGCGCTCGCCGACGACGACATCCGCCTCGCCTGCCACCTTTGCGAATTCGCCGTGCAGGCCGAGCCCGAGAACCCCCGCGCCCACGCCATCCGCGCCGAGGTGTTCCAGAAGCGCCGCGACCAGGAAACCTCGCTGATGGCCAAGGGCATCTTCGGCTACACCGCCAACGAATCCACGGCCAAGGCCGGCGGCTAGCGACGTTCGCCGTCAGTTTTCATCGTTCATCATCCTCGCGTCCGCAGGGATCAGCGGATGTCACTGCGGCGGCGGCGAGTCGGCGGAGGAGGCGGCCGGCGGCGGCGGGGCGGCGGCGCGGTCGGCTTGCGCCTGTGAGGCCTGAGACTGAGCGGCCTGGGCCGCGGCCGCCGCGTTCGCTTGGGCGGCGGCGGCGCCGGCCTGCACCTGGCCGGCGGCAAGGGCGGCCTGGGCGCTGGCGGTCTGCGCGGTCGTCGCCGCTTGCTGAGCGGCGAAGTTGGCCTGGTCGGCGGCCGATTGGCCGGAATTCTGGTTCTGGTTGAGGACGAAAATGAGCACCGCGGCGATCACCGCCACAATGATCACGCCGGCCACGATCATCGCGGTCCGGTTGTCGCGGTGCCGCTCGGCGGCGGCCACGTTCGGCGAGGCGTCGTAGTCCTGGTTGCTCACGGGAATGGGCGCTCCTGACGCGGTTCAGCTTTGAGTCCAAAGCGCAAACGCCGGCCGCAAAGGTCCGTTCCGCCTCAGCTCGGGGCCGCCCAGTCGTCTGGCAGCCTCGGCGCCGGCCACGTCGGGTCGCGGCGCCAGGCCGGCCAGGCTTCGTCGAACGGCGATGCGCGCGCCTCGATTCGCGCGGCGACTCTCTCCCCTTCCGCCCGGATGGCGGCGGCCTCGTCGGCTGTCGTCCATTCCAGCGCAACGGCGCGCGCGAGCTGGTCCTCATCCTTCCAGCGCCAGCGGAGATCCGGGCCGGCGACGATGTCGAGCGTCTGGTCCCAGGTGACGATCCCGCCGCCGGCGCGGCGAAACGGCGCCTGCATGTCGACGTACCAGCAGAGGAACGGGCCGCCGCCCTCGCGCCAGAACAGCGAGACAGCGTGCGCGGCGCCCGCCTCGAGCAGGATCAGCGCGTCCGTCGTGTGCCGCGGCTTGGGGGAAGGCGGCGTGATGACGCCGGTCTCGAAGTCGAAATGGCTCGATTGGCGGACGGCGCCGGCCGGCTCGAAGAGCACCAGACGGTCGCCCGTATCCTCGACCACGGTGGCGGCGTGGGCGAACATGACTGCGCCACGCCATTGATGGCGGACCGCGATCGTTTCCCCTGGCGCCCAACGTGGCATGCGACGCCACAAGAACCTCAGGCGATGCGGTCAAGCAAGCGCCGCCGATCTCGACAACTGCGCCTGAAGTGGAGCAAGTTCGGCGAGTCGAAGGGGGGCTCTCCGCGTGCGTGCAAGGGGGGTCGGTTTGAAAGGCCAAGGCGCGGTGTTCCCGGCCGACGGCGGCGACGTGGGGCGTCAGATGCAGGCGATCGATTGGCGCGCCTCGCCGCTCGGCCCGCCTGAGGAATGGTCGCCGGTTCTGCGCTCGACCGCCGAGCTGGTGCTGGCCTCGAAGGCCGCGATCGCCCTCTTCTGGGGCCCGGATCATATCGCGCTCTACAACGACGCCTACGCCGCGACGATTGGCGACAAGCACCCGGGAGCGCTCGGCCGCCCGGCGCGCGAAAGCTGGCCGGAGATCTGGCGCGGCATGGAGCGGATGCTGGTCGCCGGCCTTGCGGGCGAGTCCGGCTACGACCGCGACCTCGCCATCACCATGCGCCGCCACGGTTATGAGGAGCCGACGCACTTCGACGTCGCCTATTCGCCGGTGCGGGAGGCCGACGGCGCGGTGGGCGGGGTGCTGTCGATCGTCTCGGAGACCACAGATCGCTGGATCGCCGAACGGCACAAGGCCGTGCAGCTGGAGCTGTGGGACCGGCTGCGGACCTTGCACGACCCGACCGAGATCGCTCGCGTGGCCAGCCAGACGGTCGGCCAGCACCTGGGCGTGGCCGCGGCCGGCTACGCGGAGATGGATCAGGACGGCGAGAACGTCGTGATCGAGGCGGACTGGACCGATGGCACCCGTCCATCGATCGCCGGCCGCCGCCGCATGGAGAATATCGGGCAGGGACTCGCCGCCGCGATGCTCTCGGGCCAGACCGTCATCGTGAACGACCTCGCCATGGCCCCGAACGATCCGCTCGCCGGCCAACCAGGCGCGGTCCGCGCCGGCGTCGTCGTCCCGATCATGCACGAGGGGCGCTTCGCGGCGGCGGCCTTTGCCGCTTCGGGTGCGGCGCGCGCCTGGACGCCCGCCGAGATCGCGTTCGTCGGCGAGGTTGGCCATCGCGTTTGGGACGCGCTCGCGCGCGCCCGCTCTGTCATAGCCGTCGCGGCCAGCGAGGCGCTGTTCCGCAGCTTCGCCCAGACGCAGCCCAGCATGGTGTGGACCTCCCCGCCGGGGGGCGAGCCGGACTGGTACAACGACCAGTGCTATCGCTACACCGGGATGGACCACGCCGAGCTGGACGCCGCCGGCGGCTGGGGCGCGATGATCCACGACGATGACATGGAGCACGCCGTCGACCTCTGGCAGGCATCGCTCCGCACTGGCGAGCCTTATGAGGTCGAGCTTCGCCTGCGGCGCGCCGACGGCGTCTTTCGCTGGCACATCGCCCGGGCGCTGCCGATCCGTGACCCCGACGGCGAGATCGTGCGCTGGGTCGGAAACAACACCGACGTCGACGACCAGAAGAACGCCGAGGCGCTGCTGGAGGCGCGGCTGGAGGAGCGCACAGGCGAGCTGATGGCGGTAGAGGAGTCGCTGCGGCAGGCGCAGAAGATGGAGGCGATCGGACAGCTGACCGGCGGCGTGGCGCACGACTTCAACAACATGCTGACGGTCATCCGCTCGTCGGCCGACCTCCTGAGGCTCGAGGGCGTTCCGGAGGCGCGCCGGCGCCGCTACGTCGACGCTATCGCCGAGACCGCCGACCGGGCGGCCAAGCTCACCGCCCAGCTCTTGGCGTTCGCGCGCCGCCAGTCGCTGAAGCCGGAAGTGTTCGACGCCGGCGAGCGGCTGAATGGCGTCAGCGACATGCTGAAGACGGTGCTCGGGGCCCGCATCCCGCTGACCATCGAGGCGGCCGCGTCGCTGCCGGTCGAGGCCGACGTCGGGCAGTTCGAGACGGCGCTGGTGAACATGACGATCAACGCTCGCGACGCCATGGAGGGCGAAGGGCGCCTCACGGTCAGCGCCACGAGCGCGGTGCGCGGCGGCGCCGACTTCGTGGCCATCACCATCGCCGATACAGGCGGCGGCATCGCGCCGGAGGTGCTGCCGCGCATCTTCGAACCCTTCTTCACCACCAAGGACGTCGGACGCGGAACCGGCCTTGGCCTCAGCCAGGTGTTCGGCTTCGCCAAACAGTCCGGCGGCGAGATCGAAGTCGCGAGCGAGCCCGGCCGCGGCGCCGTCTTCACCCTCTATCTGCCGCGCGTTGAGGCGCCGGCGGCCGTGTCGCCGCCACGCGTCGAGGCCGCGCCCGCGCCGGCGGCCGGCCGCATCCTGGTGGTGGAGGACAACGCCCAGGTGGGCGCCTTTTCCATCCAGCTGCTCGATGACCTGGGCTACCGCCCCGAGCTGGCGACCGACGCCGCCGCGGCGCTGGCCACGCTCGAGCAGACCGGCGGCGACTTCGACCTGGTGTTCAGCGACGTGGTGATGCCAGGCATGAGCGGCGTCGAACTCGGCCGCGAAATCCGCGCGCGTTGGCCGGGCCTGCCCGTCGTCCTGACCAGCGGCTACAGCCACGTGCTGGCCGAGGACGCCCGCCACGGCTTCGCGCTGCTGCGCAAGCCCTACTCGGTGGAAGACCTTTCCGCGGTCCTGCGCGAGGTGATGACGACGCCAGCCCCTGGGCTTCAGCCCGGCCCGGCGTGACCGGCCCGGCGGCGGCCTTTGCGCGGAGCCTGGTCGGCCGGCCCGGGTCGCGCTGGCGGCTGCCGACGCCGGCGCTCGTGGTCGACCTCGACGCCTTCGAGGCCAACGTGGCGCGAATGGCGGAGCGGGCGCGCGCGGCCGGCGTGGCGCTCAGGCCGCACGCGAAGACGCACAAGAGCGCCTGGGTCGCGCAGCGGCAGATCGAGGCCGGCGCGGTCGGCGTCTGCTGCGCCAAGCTGGGCGAGGCCGAAGCCCTGGCCGCGGCTGGAGTTGCGGACATCCTCGTCACCTCGCCGGTCGCCTCGCTGGAGGTCGCCGAGCGGGCCGCGGCGCTGGCGCGGTCCGGCGTGCGGCTGGCGCTGAGCGTCGACAGCCCGGACGGCGTCGCCACGCTCGGATCGGCGGCGAAGAGCGCCGGCCTCGTCCTGCCGGTGCAGATCGACGTCGACGTGGGGACCCATCGCACGGGCGTCGTCACCCCGAACGATGCGCTGGCGCTCGCGGTCGCGATCGCCGCCGCGCCAGCGCTCGGCTTACGCGGCGTGCAGGGCTACGGCGGAAACTGGCAGCACACGAAAGGCGCCGAGAACCGGCTGGAATCGGCGCGCGAGGGCATGGCGCGCCTGAACGCCGTCGTCCAGACGCTGCGCGGCCACGCGCACGCGGTCGAGGTGATCACCGGCGGCGGCACCGGCACCAACGCGGCCGACCGCGAGCTCGGCGTGCTCAACGAGCTGCAGGCCGGCTCCTACATCTTCATGGACAACCAGTACGTCGACGCATTGGGCGACGACGAGGACGGCGCGTTCGCCTCGAGCCTGCTCGTGCAGGCGCAGGTGATCAGCGCCAACGCGCCGCGCTGGGTGACCCTCGATGCGGGCCTGAAGGCGTTCGCCACCGACGGGCCGAAGCCGCGGGCCGTGACCGCGCCGTTCGGGCCGGACGACTACTTCTTCTTCGGCGACGAGCACGGCGGGCTGATGCGACCGGAAGGGACGGCGATCGCGCTCGGCCAGCGAGTCGAGCTGACCGCCCCGCACTGCGACCCGACCGTCGACCGCTATGAGGCCTTCCATCTGGTGCGCGGCGACGTGCTGGAGGCCATCGTCCCCATCGAGGCGGGGCGGCAGTCGCAGTAGGCCCCGCCCGCCTACCCCCGCTGCAGGACGATCAGGTCGACCATCATCGTCACCGGCCCGGGCTTGGGCCTTGCGCGCATGGCCGCAAGGCCGGCTTCGATGGCGGGCGGCGGCAAGCGGGAAATCACCGAATCGGCCAGCGCCGCGGTGCGCTCGATCAGCGTCGGCCAGTCGGGCGCCATCGGGTGTTCGATCACCTCGTGGGCGATGCGCGCGAACCCCGCGCCGGAGAACGCCGCCTCGATCTCTTCGGCGCTGGGCAGGCTGGCGCGCGAGGCGGCCTCGTACCCCTCGAAGTAGCCGTTGTAGGGGAAGTGATGCGCCTGGTCGGTGGTCGAGTTGCGGATGGCGAGGCAGCCGCGCAGCTTCAGCACCCGCCGGCACTCGCGCGCCGCGGCCGCGCGGTCGCGGAAGTGGTGGAAGGCCATCGAGGCGAAGACCAGATCGGCGCTTTCCGGATCGGCGGGAATGCGCTCGGCCGAGCCTTCGCGGAAGCGCACGCGCGCGGCGGTCTTCGACCGCGCTTGCGCCAGCATCCTGGCGGACGGATCGACGCCCAGCACGTCGGCGTCCAGCCCTTTGGCCAGAGCGGCCGAAAAGCGGCCGGTGCCGCAGCCGAGGTCGATGACCATGCGCGGCTGGAACGGCAGGATCGCCTTCAGCCGCCCGACCCACATATCGAGCACGTTGACCGGCAGGCTGCGGCCCTTGTCGTAGCCCTCAGGGACGTTGGTGGCGTCGTAATCCATGCTTCGCTTTCTCGTCGCGCGAGTCGCCGCGCGATGTGCGATCCTACGGCAAAGGTGGTCGAATAGGCGCGCGAGGGTTGTCCGATGCGGAGCTTGCGAGCGATTGGGCGCATTGTCGCGGTTCTGGCCGTCGCCGCGGCGCTCGGCGGCTGCAATCTGGTGGTGTCCCCAGCCCCGATGTTCACCGCCGGCGACGCCCACGGCCTGCCGGCGTTGCGGAGCGGCGTCTGGGCGTCGCCAGACGCCGGCTGTTCGTTCAAGTCCGCCGATCCGTTCGACAAATGGCCGCATTGCGCCAACGGCGCGATCGTCGGCCCGGACTCGATCAGCGGGCCCGCAACGACCCCGAGCGACGCCGCGTCGAGCGCGCCGCCAGCAAGCGAACAGACGGTCGTCCCATACATCCTGGCCGGACGCGATCCACGGGTGATGCAGGTGCGCTTTGGCGCGGCGCTCACGAAGGGCGCGCCGCCGGTGGTGCTCTACTACTTCGTGGCGCTGCGGCCGGTCGCGAGCGACGCCAGCGGCCAGATCACCGCCGCCCAGATCTGGCCGGTGCAATGCGGCCCGCCCCCGCCGAAGAACGCCAAGGTCGACGCCAACACCAACCCCAACGACCTCGCCACCCGTCATCCGCTGCCGGGCATGAAGCTGGATAACGGCCTCTGCGCACCGGCGGACAAGGCGGCGGTGGTGAACGCCGCCAAGGCCAGCCGCGCCTGGGCCGACCAGATCGCGACGCTGCGCTGGATCCGCGACGGAACGAAGTGAGGCGCTAGCCGCCCCTCGCGTTCCCAAGCGCGCCGGGCTCGGCCATAGAGCGGGCATGGCCACGACGATCGCCGCGAACGCCGGGACGCTGCGCTATCGCGCGGCCACGCGGGCGGGCTTCTTCATTACCGGGTTCGGCGCGGCCGCCTGGGCGCCGCTGGTGCCGTTCGCCAAGGCCCGGGTCGGGATCGACAACGGCTTGCTGGGGCTCGTGCTGCTGGCGACGGCGGCGGGGGCGATGCTGACCATGCCGCTGGCCGGAGCGCTCGCCGGACGGCTGGGGTGCCGGACGGTGGTGCTGGGCGCCGGGGCCTTGCTCTGCCTTTGCCTGCCGCCGCTGGCGTTCGTAACCAGCCTGCCGATCCTGATCGCCACGCTGTTCGCGTTCGGCGCAGCGATGGGGACGCTCGATGTGACCATCAACATCCAGTCGATCATCGTCGAGCGCGATGCGGGCCTGCCCCTGCTGTCGGGCTTCCACGGCTTCTACAGCCTGGGCGGCATCGCCGGGGCGGCCGGGATGACCGCGCTTTTCGCGCTCGGCGCGACGCCGCTCGTCGCCACCCTTGCGGTCGCCGGTGTCTGCGTCGCCGCGCTGGCGGCGGCCGCGCCGGGCCTGTTGCGCGATGGCGCCGGGCGCGGCGGGCCGGCCTTCGCCTTCCCGCGCGGGGCGATCTGGTTCCTGGGTTCGCTGGCCTTTATCCTCTTCCTGGTCGAGGGGTCCGTGCAGGACTGGAGCGCCGTGTTCCTGAGCACCGTCCGCGCCATGCCGCGCGCCGAAGCTGGCCTTGGCTTCGCCTGCTTCGCCACGACCATGACCATCGGCCGGCTGACCGGCGACCGCATCGTGCATCGCTTCGGGGGCGCAAACGTAGTCGTCCTCGGCGGCCTCTGCGCGGCGGCCGGGTTTGCGCTGGCGACCTTCGTCGGCGGTTGGCCGGCGGGGCTGGTCGGCTATGCCCTGGTCGGCGCCGGCTGCTCGAACGCCGTGCCGGTGCTCTATTCCGCCGTCGGGCGGCAGACCGACATGCCGGAGAGCCTGGCCGTGCCGGCGCTCAGCAGCATGGGCTACGCCGGCATCCTCGTCGGCCCGGCGCTGATCGGCGGCATCGCGCATGTGGCAAGCCTGCCGGCGGCGTTCGCGCTGCTCGCGCTCCTGCTGGTGGGGGTTGCGGCCAGCGGGCGGCTGCTGAAGACGTGAGTGCGCCTGCCGTCGGGGCGCCATTGCCGCACCGTCTGCTTCCTGACAGATTCGCAGGGCTAACGCTCGCTTTCGACGAGGGGCTCATGCCGCTGACACCCCAGCGCCGGTTCGTCACGCCGCTGCCCGACGAGACCGTCGAGGCGCTGGCGGCGCGCGCGCTGCCGGGCGAGGCGGTGGAAAGCGCCGTCGAGCGGATCAAGAGCTGGAACCTGCACATCTTCGCTATGCGTCGGCCGCGCGGCCTCATGCTCGGCTCGGACGTCGTCTTCGTCGAGCCGCCGCGGACCCAGTGAAGGGCGAGGCCGTGATCGAGCGCGCCGAGATCGCCGCCGGCCACGACGGAACAGCCGAATTGGCGCTTGCCATACGTTACGAGAACGGCGCCACAGGTCAGGTCGTGCTCGACGCCGACACCGGCTTTTCCATCATGCGCGCCTTAGGCGCGGCCGATCTCAAAGGCCTGATCGGGCGCTCGTGGCGCGAGGTTTCGAAGGGACTCCCCGATGTATGACCTCCTGATCAAGGGCGGCCGCGTGGTCGACGGGACGGGGCGCGCGCGCTTCGACGCCGACGTCGCCGTCAAGGACGGCCGCATCGCCGCCATCGGCGCGGACCTGCCGGGCGAGGCGCTCTCGGTCGTCGACGCCGCGGGCCAGGTGGTGGCGCCCGGCTTCATCGACCCGCACACGCATTTCGACGTCCAGCTCCTGTGGGACGGCGCGGCCAAGCCGGCGCTGGAGCACGGGATCACCTCGGTGGTGCCCGGCAATTGCTCGCTGTCGCTGGCGCCGCTGAAGGCCAAGGATCGGCAGGCGCTGGTCGGCATGTTCCAGCAGATCGAGGAGATGCCGCCGGCCGCCTTCACGGACGCCTTCGAATGGACCTGGGAGGACTTCGCCGGCTACCGCGCGGCGCTGGAGAAGAGCCTGGCGATCAACGTCGCGCCGCTGGTTGGCCACAGCGTCATCCGCCTCTGGGTGATGGGCGCGGAGGCTAACCAACGCGCCGCCCGCGAGGGCGAGATCAAGGCGATGCAGGACCTGCTGCGCGAGTGCCTCGAGGCCGGCGCGGTCGGCCTCTCGACCAGCTTCGTCGACGTGGACGAAAAGGCGCGGCCGGTGCCGAGCCGCTTCGCCGATTTCGCCGAGCTGGACGCGCTCGCCGCGGTGCTCGGCGAGTTCGGGCGGATGCTGCAGATCGTGCCGGAGTTCTACGACGTCGACCTCACCATCGCCCGTATCGACCAGCTGGCGGAGCTCTCGCTGAAGCACGGCATCCCGACCACCTTCTCGCCGGTATTCGACAGCCGCTTCGCGCCGGGCGCCGCGCCGCGCCAGCTGGCGCGGGTGGAGGAGCAGTTCGCCCGCGGCGCCCGCGTCTGGCCGCAGATGCAGACGCGGCCGATCGACATCTCCTTCTCGCTGCTGCGTCCAAGCCTCTTCTTCGCCCGGCTGCCCAGCTGGATGCGGACGCTGCGGCAGCCGCTGGCCGAGCGGCTGAAGGCGCTGCGCGATCCGGCCACCGTCGACCGCTTGCTGACCGACGCCGGGCCAGACGGGGGCGCGGCCATCTTCGGGACCCTGGTCGCCCGCGGTGGCGACGCGTTGCCGGCTGAGCTGGCCGGCAAGACGGTGAGCGAGATCGCTTCGGCGCGCGGCGAGACGCCGGCCCAGGCGCTACTCAACCTTTCGCTGGAGAACGGCCTCGACGTCGCCTTCATCGCCGAAAGCCGCGGGCACGAGGACACCGGCCGCATCGGGCCGATGCTGGCCAGCCCGCACGTGCACATCGGCGCCAGCGACGGCGGCGCGCACATCTCGTCCTTCGCCACCTACGGCGACACCGGCTACCTGTTCAGCGAGTTCGTGCGCAAGGCCGGCGCGATGACGCTGGAGGAAGCGGTCAAAAAGATCACCTCCGAGACGGCCGACATCTGGCGCCTGAAGGACCGCGGCGTGCTGAGGGAAGGCTTCGCCGCCGACATCGTGGTGTTCGATCCCGACACGATCGCGCGCGGCGGCGAGCTGCCGGTGTTCGACATGCCGGGCGACGGCATGCGCTATGTCAGAGGCTCGGTCGGCGTCGATACGGTGGTGGTCAACGGGGCCATCGCCTGGGCCAAAGGCGCCTACACCGACGCCAAGGCGGGAGAGATCTGCGGCCTCGCCTGACGGCCGCGACGAAGGGAGGAAGCGATGGCCGACGACACCGGCTTCGTGCTCGAGATCCCCGAAATGGTGGGGATCGCGCTCTCGCCCCAGCGCGCCCCGCAGGCCGCGACCAGGGCCTGGCCGCGCGGCACGCGGATCATCTCCGCCGACAGCCACATGCTGGAGAGCGATCTCTGGATCGACCGCTTCCCCGAGCACATGAAGGACCAGGCGCCGCGCATGCTGTTCGAGAACGGCGGCTGGCAGCTGACCATCGGCGAAAAGCACATGACACCGCCGCACATCGCCGCGGGGCTCTGCACCTCGCTGGAGTGCACGCCCGGCTTCACCAGCGTCGAGGCGCGGCTCGCGGACCTGGACGTCGAGGGCGTGGAGAAGGAGCTGATCTTCCCGCAGCGGCTCTTCGGCCTCTACATGTTCGGCAAGATGATGAACCGCGCCGAGACCTTCGGCGCCTACAACGAGCACATCGCCGAGGTGTGCGCCGGCAGCCACGGCCGCCTTTTTCCGGTAATGGTGCCGGCCTACTGGGACATGGAGGCGGTGAAGGCCTCGGTCGACCGCTGCGCCGCGCTGGGCGCGCGCTGCCTGATGATCCCGATCAAGCCGGGCGAGGACGTGAACGGCGAGCTGATCCAGTATTCGGACCCCAAGCTCGACCCGATGTGGGACGCCATGGCCGAGAGCGGCATCCCGCTCTGTTTCCACATCGGCGAGGCCATCCCGACCGCCGCGCCCGGCGCGGCCGGCACCTTCGTGCTGACGCAGATGCAGGGCTTTCGCCAGATCTGGGGGCCGCTGACCTTCGGCGGCGTTTTCGACCGCTTCCCGAAGCTGAAGGTCGTGTTCGTCGAGGGCGGCATCAGCTGGGTGGCGTCAATGGTCCACGACGCCGACATGATCTGGAACTCGTTCCCGACCGTGATGAACCCCAAGCTGAAGCATCCGCCCAGCTGGTACTGGTTCAACCACTGCTACGCGACCTTCATGACCGACCCGGCGGGCCTGGAGCTCCTTCACCGCATCGGCGCCGACCGGGTGATGTGGTCGAGCGACTATCCGCACCAGGAGAGCACGTTCGGCTACACCCGCAGCGCCATTCAGGCGGTGTTCGACGCCACGACGGTGAAGAACGCGCAGATGATCCTGGGCAAGACGGCGCTGAAGCTGTTCGCGATGGAGTGAGGCGAAAAGCAGCGCCGCCATCATGACCTCCTCCCCTTACGCCAAGGGCCGCCGCGCCCTCGTCATCCACGAAGACGATGTCGGCATGACCCACGGGTCCAATGTCGCCTTCCGAGAGCTGTCGGCCCGGGGCGTCGTCAGCTCCGGCTCGGTGATGGCGCCCTGCCCGTGGTTCCCCGAGACGCTGGCGATGGCGGCGGACGAACCGAGCCTCGACCTCGGCGTGCACCTGACGCTGAACGCCGAAAAACGACCCTACAAGTGGCGGCCGCTCACCCGCCCGCCCGCCTCGGCCGGGCTGACCGACGAGTTCGGCTATCTCTGGGAGGACGTGCGGTCGGTCCGCCGCAAGGCCGCGCCTGAGGCGGTCGAGGCTGAACTGCGCGCCCAGATCGACGCCGCCATCGCCGGCGGCATCGACGTCACCCACCTCGATGCGCACTGCGGCGCGGCGATGTCGGCGGAGTTTCTCGATATCTACGTGCGGCTGGGCGCCGACTACGATCTGCCGATCGTGCTGATGCATCGCTTCGAAGGCGGAAATCCGCGGCCGCCCGGACAGCCCGCGATCCCGGACCGGTTGGTCCAGGCGGCGAAACGGGCGGCCGCCGACGGCGAGCCGGTGTTCGACCTCTTCTACGAGACTCCGTGGGATCGCTCCGACGAAGCCGCGCCGGTCTATCGCGACATTCTGGGCAGCGCCGCGGACGGCCTCTCCTTCTATGCCTTCCACTTCAACGCGCCGGGCGATTTCGAGGCGGTCGAGCCGGAGTTCGCCCGCCACCGCACCGACGAATACGCGCTCTTCAGCTCCGGCAAGATCAAGCCGTGGCTGGCCGAGTTCGGCATCGATCTCATCGGCATGCGCGAAATCCGCGACGCCCGTCGCGCGAAGCGCGCCGCCCAGGCCTAGCGACCTGGCGTGAGCAAACTTACGCGTCGACCTTGAGGTCGAACTTCTGCGCATCCACGCCCTGCGTCGCCCGCAGGTCGACCGACTCCAAGGCGACGCCGCCCAGCACGACCCGCGCGGCGGCGTCGATGTTGTGGATGATGTCGAGGGTCTCCTGCTCGGCGTGGTCCGGGTGCATGGCCACCATCACCGTGCGGTCGAGGATCTCCAGCGAACGGGCGCACATGTCCTTCGAATAGCTGCGCCGGCAGGCCGCGTTGGCCGGCATGTTGTAGGGGTTCATTGCCGGGTGACCGGCGCCGGCGCCCATCAGCACCTGGTCCCATTCGGTGTAGTTGTGCCGCCCCGTCTGGCCGACCACCACGCCTGGAACCAGCGCCGCGAAACGCCGTGCGCTCTCGGCGTTCGGCAAGCTGAACATCGCCTGGCCGGCGCAATCGTCGTTGGGACTGTGCGTCGGCGCGGGCGCAACGCCGAGGTTG
>DATGKF010000102.1:0-36824 GCA_035294785.1 Caulobacteraceae bacterium
ATCACGTAGGGGGCGGTGAACCGGTCCAGGGCCGCCTTGGCCGATGCGGCCTCCTCGAAAATGCCGTAGGCGGCCGTTGGCAGTCCGTGCCGGTCGCAGAAGGCCTTGGTGAAGGCTTTCGACGTCTCCAGCCGCCCGGCCGCCGCGCTCGGCCCGAAGCAAGGGACGCCAGCCTCGACCATCCGGTCGCCGACGCCGGCCTCGACCGCGCTCTCCGGCCCGATGACGACGAGGTCGGCGCCGACCTCTTTCGCCAGCGCCAGCTGCCCCGCCGCATCGGTCGCGGCCACGGCGCGGCACTCCGCCAGCGCCGCCATCCCCGGATTTCCCGGCGCGCAGACCAGGCGCGTCAGCAGCGGCGACTGCGCGATCTTCCACGCCAGCGCATGCTCGCGGCCGCCGGCGCCGATGAGCAGGACGATCATGGCGCCGCCTCTGCCACGACTCGCGGCGAACGCCTATGTTCAGGACGATGACGATGGCCGAGGCGCCTCAGGTCGCGGACAACGCGCCGCCCTATTCCGTTTCCGAGCTCGCCTTCGCGCTGAAGCGGACGCTGGAGGACGCCTACGGCTTCGTGCGGCTGCGCGGGGAGGTGTCGAAGGTCACGCGGCATTCGTCGGGCCATATCTACCTGACGCTGAAGGACGACAAGGCGGCCATCGACGGCGTCGTCTGGCGCACCACCGCCCAGCGGCTGAGCTACCAGCCGGAACACGGGCTGGAGGTGATCGTCACCGGGCGCATCACCACCTATCCCGCCTCGTCGAAGTACCAGATCGTCATCGACACGCTGGAGCCGGCAGGGGTCGGAGCGCTGCTGGCGCAGCTCGAGCGGCTGAAGGCGAAGCTGGCCGCCGAGGGGCTGTTCGCGCCCGAGCGCCGGCGGGCGTTGCCGTCCATGCCGGCCGTGGTCGGGGTGATCACCAGCCCGACCGGCGCCGTCATCCGCGACATCCTGCACCGCATCCGCGACCGCTGGCCCTGCCGCGTGGTCGTCTGGCCCGTCGTCGTGCAGGGCGACGTCGCTGCGGCCCAGGTGATCGCCGCCATCCAAGGCTTCAACGCCATGGCCGCCGGCGGTCCGCGGCCGGACGTGCTGATCGTCGCCCGCGGCGGCGGGTCGATCGAGGACCTCTGGGCGTTCAACGACGAGGCGCTGGCCCGCGCCGCCGCCGCCAGCACGATCCCGCTGATCTCGGCGGTCGGGCACGAGACCGACACGACGCTGATCGACTTCGTCTCCGACCGCCGTGCGCCGACGCCGAGCGCGGCGGCCGAGATGGCGACGCCGGTGCTGGCGGAGCTGAAGGCCGCCGTCGCCGACCACGAGAGGCGGCTGTCGCGCTTCGCCGCCCGCTTCCTCGACGAGCGCCGCCACCGCCTGGCCGCCGCCGCGCGGGGCCTGCCGCGGCCCGCCGACGTGCTGGCGCTGGCGCAGCAGCGCTACGACCTCTCGGCCAACCGGCTGGGCGCGGCGCTGGCCCGGAACGCCGCCGTGCACGAGCGCGAACTGGTGCGGGTGGCGACGCGCCTGTCGCCCGCCCTGCTCGTGCGGCGGCGCACGGTGATGGCCGAGCAACTCGCGGCGAGCGCCAAGCGCCTTCGCCCCGCCGGCGACCGCCGGCTGGCGCGCGCGGCCGAGACGCTGGAGAGTCTGGACAAGCTGCGCGAGGCTTTTTCGCCCAAGGGCCCGCTCAAGCGTGGCTTTGCGCTGGTGCACAGGCGCGACGGCTCGCTGATCCGGCGGGCGAGGGCGTTGAGCTCGGGCGAGGTGGTGCGGATCGAGTTCGACGACGCCTCGCGCGGCGCGATCGTGGACGCCGACGCCCTGCCGACGCGCCGCCGCGCCGCCGCAAGCTCCGACCAGGGAGACCTGTTCTAGCGCCCGCGGGGTGGCTTAACGGGCCGCGGGCGCTTAGATTTCGTCGCCATGAACACGCATGACCGCAGCCTCTCCGCCGATCCGCAGCTGGCTTTGCTGCACTACGGCGACGGCGAATACGCCGTGCTGAGACCCGGCCGCTATGTGCTGTGCGCGGTCACGGGCGTGAAGATCCCGCTCGAGGCGCTGCGCTACTGGAGCCCGGGCCAGCAGGAAGCCTACGCCGGTCCGGCCGAGGCGCTGCAGCGCTGGCGCGAGCTGAACCCGGGCGGCTAGTCCCCCAGCGCTTCGTAGACTTCGTCGCCCCAGCGTTTGTGCACCCAGAAGTATTCTTCCGGACGCTCGCGAGCGCGTTCTTCGATGAAGTCGGTGATGCGCTGGACGCCGGCCATCACGTCGGCGGTCCGGTCGCCGGTGCGCTCCAGGTAATAGGGCTCGTGCAGGATCATGCGGAAGCGCGCGCCCTTGAGCCGCATGACCGAAAGCGGCTGGATGCGAGCCTTGGCCTGCAAGGCCAGGCGCACCGGGCCGGGGTTGGTGGGCGCGCGGTGGCCGAAGAAGGGCACAGAGACCCCGAAGTTGAACTTCTGGTCGACCATGATGCCGATCGAGTCCCGCTTCACCAGCGCCTTGTAGAGCTCGCGGGCGTTCTCCACCCCCTTGGCGGCGAAGAGTTCGACGCCGTAGCGCCGCCGGCCCTCGATCACCCGCTTGTCGACGTAGGGATTGTTGATCGCGCGATAGGTGAGCGGGCCCTTGATTCCGGCCTGCACGACCACGGCGGCCATCACCTCGTAGTTCGAGAGGTGGCCGGAGAAGAAGATGGTGGGGATGCGCTCGCGCACCGCCTCTTCCAGGTGCTCGGCGCCGACGACCTCCACCCGGCCGGTCAGCGGCGTGACGCGGTCCATGAGCGGAAACTCGGCGAACATGCGGCCGGTCTCCTCCCACTGGGCGCGGCTGATGCGCCGCCGCTCGACGGGGCTCATGTCGGGGAAGGCGATGCGCAGGTTGCGGTCGACGGTCTTCTGCACGCTCGTCAGCGGCCCGAACACGCGCAGCACGGCCCCGCCCATGGCGGAAGCCCAGTCGATCGGAAGCAGCCGCAGGAAACCCGACGCGACGTCGTAGGCGAGCCCCTCGATCCGCCAGATGATGTCCTGGGCCCGCTCGGACCGCCGCTGCGCCATGCCTATCCCGCCACGGGCGAGCGGGGCGCCGACAAACTCAACGGGCAGGCGTTCAACCGCCACGGCATGTGGATTGCCCTCAATTCCCCAGGCCGTCCTGGAATGGGACGGAAAGGTATTGAAAGGCCTCTGCGTGGGCAACGACATCGATCTTCACCTGGGCCGCCGTCTGCGCCGCCGTCGCCGGCTGCTCGGCCTGACGCAACAGCAGCTGGCCGCCTCCGTCGGCGTGCGCTTCCAGCAGATCCAGAAGTACGAGTGCGGCGCGAACCGCATCTCGGCCGCCCGCCTCTGGCGCATCGCCGCGGCGCTCGAGGTGCCGGTGGGCTATTTCTACGAGGGCCTGGCCGAAGCCGGACGGCGCGAGGCGAACGGCGAACACGCCGAAGGCGGGGAAGTGCTGGCGCGCAAGGAGACGCTGGACCTGGTCCGCGCCTACTACCGTCTGGGCGAGCGCCCGCGCCGCCGCCTGCTCGATCTGGCCAAGTCGCTCGACACCCAGCCCGAGATCGGCTGACGCTTCCTTGCGCTTCGCCGAGCCGCTAAGGCTCGGCGCATGCCCGCGCTTTCGCCCGACCGCACGGAGGCCCTCGAGGCCTTCATCCTTGAACTGAACGCGGTCGCGGGCGCCGCCATCCTGCCCCTCTTTCGCGCCGACCACGGGCTCGAGAACAAGGCCGGCCCGGGCGCATTCGACCCCGTGACCCAGGCCGACAAGGGGGCCGAGGCGGCCATCCGCGCGGCGGTCGCCAAACGCTTTCCCGACCACGGCTTCATCGGCGAGGAATACGGCGAGGACCGTCCGGGCGCCGCGTTCGTCTGGGTCCTCGACCCCATCGACGGCACCCGCGCCTTCATCGCCGGCCTGCCGGTGTGGACGACGCTGATCGGCCTGCGCGTCGAAGGCGCGCCGACGATCGGCTCGATCGGCCAACCCTATCTGGACGAGGTGTTCCTGGGCTCGCCGGCCGGCGCGCGGCTGATCGCGCGCGGCGCGGCGCGGGCGCTGAGGGTGCGGCCTTGCCCGCGGCTCGCCGACGCCATCGTCGCCACCACCGATCCCGCTCTCTTCGACGGCGACGAACGCGTGGCCTGGGACGAGGTCGCGGCGACAGCGCGCCTGGCGCGGCTGGGCTGCGACGCCTACGCCTATGCGATGGTGGCGCTGGGCGCGGTCGACCTGGTGCTCGAGACCCGGCTGAAGCCCTGGGACATCGAAGCAGCGATCCCTGTGATCGCGGGCGCCGGCGGCCAGGTGACGGACTGGCGCGGCGAGGCGCTGGACGCCCGGGCCGGGCAGACGGCGATCACTGGCGACCGCGCCTGCCTCGACGAAGCGCTGGCGGCGCTCAGCCGCTCGGCGAAATGACCCGCGCCGCCAGGTCGTCGAACGCGCGCCAGAAGACCTCGCGGATGTCGTCGGTCTCCATCATGATCTCGTGGAAGGCGCCGGCGGCGACGAGATAGCGGCAATCGGGCAGGCGCGCGGCGATGGCCGCCTGACCAGCGTTGTCGACCAGGTTCTCGTGCTCGGCGCCGATCATCGTGATCGGGATGTTCACGTCCGCCACGCCCGGCGCGGTGCGCAGCCACGACATCGCCCGAAACGCGCTCTCGACCCAGCCCCAGGTGACGCCGCCCAGCGCCAGGTCGCGGTGCTCGAGGACGAAGGCGTGGGTCCGCTCCCAGCGGGCGCGGTCGTGGGTGAGCCGGTCGGTCTCGAACGTCGCCGTGTAGGGATCGTCGCCGGCCGCGCCAAGGGCATAGCGGCCGCCGAAGCCGATCGCGGTCATCAGCCAGACGACCGCGCGCAGCGCCGGGTTGCGCTGCGGCTTCAGGCCCAGCATCGGCGCGGTCATCACAGCGCCGGAAAAGCGGCGCTCGCCACGCGCCAGCGCCTCCAGCACCAGGCACCCGCCCATGGAGTGGCTGAGCGAGATCCATGGGCGCGGCAGGCGGTCGTCGTAGCGGTCGAGCAGCTCGCGAAAGTCGGCCACCAGGTCGTCGAAGCGGATGGCGTGGCCCTTGAGCGGATGATCCAGGAGCCGCGCCGAGAGCCCCTGCCCGCGCCAGTCGTGCACCAGAACGGCGAAGCCGCGGTCGAGCAGTTCGCCGATAACCTCGTAGTATTTTTCGATGAACTCGGTGCGGCCGGTGGAGACGACCACCGCGCCGATGGCGTTGTCGGTCGGGAAATAGGCGGCGCGGGTCCGCTGGCCGCCAGGGCCTTCGAGCCATTCGGCGAGGCCGCCAGCGGGCTGGGCGACGTCCGGATGCGAGCGGATCGCGGCGCCGTCGGCCATGCGGACGCTCAGGCCGACGCCGGCTTGCGGAAGCGCAGCGTCATGCGGTCGCTCTCGCCGATGGCGTCGTACTTGGCGTGGTCGAACGTCGGGTCGGGCGGCTGGCCCGCCGGCGCGCTGCGCCGGGTGGGCGGCAGGGTCCAGACGCCGAACGGGTGGTCCTTGGTGTCCTTCGGATTGGCGTTGATTTCGGACGCGGCCTCGAAGGCGAAGCCGGCCTTGCGGCACTCGCCGATGACAAAGTCGGTAGCGACATAGCCGTCGGTCGCGTTCGGGACCATGACACGCGGGTCGGCGCGGTGCTCCTCGACGGCCAGCACGCCGCCCGGGCGAAGGGCGGCGTCAAAGCTCGACAACGCTCGCTCGAGCGCGCCGGGAATGCCCATCAGATCATGCACATAGCGACTGTAGAGCACGAGGTCGGCGCTGGCCGGCGCGAGCACGAGGCCGGTCGCGGGGGCGAACGGCGCGTAGTCGACGGCGCCATAGACGTGACGGTCGCCATACTTGGCGCGGAACATGGCCGCCGCGGCCTTCGCCCGGTCCGAGGCGGCCGGGTCGGCTGGGTCGGTCATGGCGGCGATGTAGCGGCCGCCGCCCTGGGTGAGATAGGGCGCGAGGATCTCCGTCCAGTAGCCGCCGCCGGGATCGATATCGACGACCGTCAGTCCGGGCTGCAAGCCCCAGAACCGGAGGCTGTCGAGCGGGTGCCGGTAAGCGTCGCGCACCTTGTTGGCGGCCGAGCGCTGCGCGCCGGAAATGAGCGCCACCAGAGCCGGATCGTCGTCCGTCTTCGGCGGCGGCAGGGCCTTGGGGGCGTGGGCCAGGGGATTGTCCTGGGCGCGGGCGGCGAGCGGCGCGGCCACGGCCGCCAATCCCGTCAAGAGCGTGCGTCTACGATCGATCATGGACGAAGGCTTTGAGCGCCGGGACGCGGCTTTTCAAGGCGCAAAGCAACTTCATGGCGGGGTCTTGAACCGGCGCCGAGGGGCCCTACCTCTTGCGGCGAAGGCGCTGGATGTCCGGGCCTTCCGGACCTCGCGAGGCCAAACGCGGCTCGCCAGGGGTTCCGTACCAAACGCGACCTTGCTCACCTTTGGAGGATGCATATGCGTACGATCGACTTCTCCCCGCTTTACCGTTCCGCCGTCGGCTTCGACCGGCTGGCCTCGCTTCTCGATGCGGCGGCCGCCACCGACACCGGCAATGGCTACCCGCCCTACAACATCGAAACCACCGGCGAAAACGCCTACCGGATCGAGATCGCTGTCGCCGGGTTCAAACCCGACGAGCTCACCATCGAGGTGAAGGAAAACGTGCTGACCGTTCAGGGCCGCAAGGCGGCCAACGACGGCGAGCGCCGCTTCCTGCATCGGGGCCTCGCCGAGCGCAACTTCGAGCGCCGGTTCCAGCTGGCCGACCATGTCGTCGTGGTCGATGCGTCGCTGACCGACGGCCTCCTGGCCATCGCGCTCAAGCGCGAGCTTCCCGAACAGCTCAAGCCGCGCCGGATCGAAATCGCGACCCAGCCCAAGGCCGACCTGATCGAAGGCGAAAAGGCCGCGGCCTAAGCGTCCGGCCAAGCGCGAACCACAAGAGGGCGGCGCGGGAGACCGCGCCGCCCTCCTCTCGCTGGTCCAGATTTCGTCGACCCTTCTCCCTCGAGGGGAGAAGGGCCGTGGTTGAAACGGGGCGAGGGTTCCTTTTACGCCGCTGCGGCGCGGCGGCGGACGATCTGGGCGGCTTTTTCGTCGCGGGCCTGGCCGGTGAAGACGGCCGCGACCTCGAGGTAGGCGTGGATGCGCTCGACGGAGTCAACGTCGTCGGCGCGCAGCATCTCCAGCAGATCCTCGACATAGTGATCGAGCCGGTCGCCGAGCATTTCGCCCACCTTGGCCCGCGCCGAGCCATAGCCGGACTGTCCGGCCGAACTGCGCGAGCGGTCGAAGAAGGCCATCAGCCCCTCGGCGCGTCGGAGCGCCGCCGGGTCCGGATCGGCGCGCAGGTTCGGCAGCCCCTTCAGGCCCTTCCCCAGGCGCACCATGCGCAGCGGCAGCGCCTGGTCGATCGCCTTTTCGATCTGCTCCAGCCGCGCCTCCGCAAGGCCGGCGAGCAGCTGCCGATGCTGGGCGATGCGCGCGCCCCACGGCCCGTCGCGGCTAAGCTCCATGGCCGTCTCGAACTCGGCGATTTGCTGCGCGGCAAGGGCGAGCGAATCCGCGGCCGCCGCGCCGGCCTCAGCGCCCAGGCCCGCGTCGAAGGCCTTGAAGGCGGCGAGCCGCTTGTCGATGTCGGCCAGCAGATATTCGCCGAACCGCGACAGCTCGGAGGCGGCGACATAGCGATCGCCGGGATGGTCCATGATCGCCGACATCACGCGCAGAATCTGCCAGGGCTCCGGCAGCTGGGCGAACAGGATCTCGAACAGCTGCGGGCCCGCGTCGTCGGAGAGGGCGACGGCGTCCTTGTAGGCGAGGCGGGCGGCGGCGGCGCGCTCGTCGGTCATGCGGATCACCCACTCCGGCAGTCGGGCGATGGCGGAGCGGGCGATGGGGGAGAGATCCAGGTAACTGGCGAAAAGCGCGCCGCCGTCCTTCAGCGCGCCGTTCAGGAGGGTGTTCGCCGCCTGGAACGCCGGCGCCTCGCTCCTGAGGCCCTGGGCGGCGGCGTGGCAAAGTTCGTCGAGGATCGAGCTGGGCGGCTCGTCGGGGTCCTTCGGCGGCGGCGCTTCGGCGACGGCCGCAGCCGCGGCGACGCGCTCGGGCTCGCTTTCGCGCAGCGCCGCCCAAAGGAGAGCCGGCGTCTTGGCCGGGAAGGAGACCGCGCTCCAGCTTGACGGCCGGCACAGCGGTATGACCGGCCCCAAGACCAGCGCGCGCAGCTTGCGCTCAGCCGCTTCGCGCGCGGCCATTCCATGCACGGCGGCGATCGCGCCGCCGCGGCCCGCGTCCTCGGCAAGAGCCGCCTCGATGCTGCGCACGACCTGGTCGTTCGCCACGGCGAAAAGCGTTTTCAGGCCAGTGATTTGACTTTCCGTCAGGCCGGGCATGGATCCGCTCGCGCCCATTCGGGCCATTCGCGGCGCATCATGATGAGCGGGCGTTAAGGAACCTGAAAAGTCAGCTTTCGCCGCGCGGCAGGTCGAGGGTGACGCGCAGGCCGCCGGGCGCCGCGTCGCCAAGCCTCGCCTCGCCGCCGTAGGCGCGCGCCAGTTCGTCGACGATGGAAAGCCCGAGCCCGGCGCCCGGCTCGGTTTCATCCAGGCGCTCGCCGCGCTTGAACACCTCGGCCCGTTGCTCGACGGGAAGTCCCGGCCCGTCGTCTTCGATCACCACCGTCAGCCGCCCCGGCGCGCCGGCCTGCGCCTCGGCGCGCACCCGCCGCGCGGCGAACTTGCAGGCATTTTCGAGCACGTTGCCGAGCATCTCGAGCAGGTCCTGCCGTTCGCCCTGGAAGTAGAGGTCGTCCGGGCAACGCCAGTCGATGGTGACCGCCTTGTCGTGGAAGATGCGCTCCAGCGCATGCGCCAGCTCCTCCAGGACCGGGGCGACGGCGGTGCGCTCGCGCGGGGCCTGCGAGCGCGCGGCGGCGCGGGCGCGGCGCAAGTGGTGGTCGACGTGCTCGCGCATCGCCTCGGCCTGCAACGCTACGACACGAGCCAGCTCGCCCGGATGCCGCTCGGATTCCGCCAGCATGACCGACAGCGGAGTCTTGAGGGCGTGCGCCAGGTTGCCGACATGGGTGCGCTGGCGTTCGACCACTTCCTGGTCGTGGGCGACGAGCGCATTCAGCTCGGCGGCCAGCGGCTCGAGCTCGGAGGGATATTCGCCCGCCACGCGTTCGGCTTTGCCGGTCCGCACCGCGGCGACCTCGCGCTCGAGCGCGAACACCGGGCCAAGGCCGATGCGCACCTGGATGAACACCAGGAGAATGAGGCCCGCGGCCAGAACGATCAGGCTGATGACGGTCTCGACGGCGAAGCGCTGGGCCGATGTCTGGACCGGAGTCAGATCCTCGGCGGTCATGAAGATGACTGGCGCCGCGCGCCCCGGCAGGCGGGTCAGCATGGCCGCCGCGCGCAGTGGCTCATGCGCCGGGCCGACCGTATTGTAGAAGACCATGGCGCCCGGCGCCGCCGTCAGGCGCGCAAGCCCATCTGGCGGTCCGGAGAGGACGGAGTCCCAGAGGGACCGGGACCGCTGAAGCGCGTGCAGCCGCGCGCCCTGCGGCTCGGCGATCTCCCAGTAGGTTCCCGAGTAGGCGCGCGTCGCGGCCGGGTCAGTCAGCGGCGGCGCAGCGACCTGGCCCTGCTCGTCGACGCTGGACCCGGCGAACAGGCTCTCCGCGTCCTCGTGCAGGTCGCCGTCGAACTGCATCACGGACGCCTGGTTGAAGAGGGCGACTTGGACCGCCCCGGAGACGGCCAGCACGACGACGCTCCATGCGGCCGCCAGCAGCACCAGTCGCCGCGCGAGCGACGGGCGCCAGAAGTCTCCGAGTTTCACGCTTCCTCCGACTCGCCCTCAGGAGCGATGAGGCGGTAGCCGAGGCCGCGCACCGTCTCGATGCGGTCGGCGCCGATCTTCTTGCGCACGCGGCCGACGAACACCTCGATGGTGTTGGAGTCGCGGTCGAAGTCCTGGTCGTAGAGATGCTCGACGAGCTCGGTGCGACTGATCACCCGCCCCTGATGCATCATCAGGTAGTGCAGCAGCCGGTACTCGAGCGAGGTGAGGCGGAGCGGCTCGCCGTTGACCGACGCGCGCGCCGCGCGCGGATCGAGGCGCAGGTCCCCGCAGGACAGCGTCGCCGCGGCGTGTCCGGCCGAGCGGCGGAGCAGCGCGCGCAGGCGCGCGAGCAGCTCCTCGGTGTGGAAGGGCTTGGTCAGATAATCGTCAGCGCCGGCGTCGAAGCCGGCCACCTTCTCGCTCCAGGCGCCGCGGGCGGTGAGGATCAGCACCGGGATCTGCTTCCCGTCGCGCCGCCAGCGCTCCAGCACCGAAACCCCGTCGATCTTGGGGAGCCCGAGGTCGAGGATCACCGCGTCGTACGGCTCGGTGTCGCCGAGGAAGTGAGCCTCCTCGCCGTCGGGCGCGTGGTCGACGGCATAATCGGCGTCGCTCAGCGCTTGCTTGAGCTGGCGCGAAAGGTCCGGGTCGTCCTCGGCCAAAAGGATGCGCATCAGCCTATCGTCCCCTGTCCACGCCCAGTATGGCGCCCGATTCCGCGTCGACGATATAGTCGACCCGCTGCCCGTTCGGCTCCGCCCAGCGGACCCGATAAGCCGGCCGACCGGCCCAATCCTCGAGCCCGGCGTCGAGTTCGCGGCCCGCGCCGAGGCGCCGGATCGACTCGATCGCCTGGCCGAGCGGCACGTAGCGGCGCTGGGTCACCCCCTGGCGCACCTCATCCTGCTGCGCGCGCCAGCCGGCCCCGAGAGAGTCGGCGCCCAGCCCCGGATTCGGCGGCGGGCCGCGCCCGACCGGCGGCGGCGGGCCGTGCGTCGGCTGCGGCGGCGGGCCGCGGCTGTCGTGCTCCTGCGGGACCCCTCGATCGTGGCGGCCGTTATCGCGCCATTGCGCCGATGCCGGCGTGGCGAGAGCCGCCGCTGCGACCGCGGCCAGGATGATGAACATCCGTTTCATGCCGACGATCCTTAGGTCCCGGCGACTGAATAGGGGCTGAATAGACCGGTAAGGGCCTGGCCGTCACCGCCGCCGGGGCGTGTAGGGGCGCTGCTTGCGCCAGGTCTCGGCGAAGCGCTCGAGGTCGGCGTCGCGGGTCTCGGGCAGCATCACCTGCAGCCGTGCAAGCAAATCGCCGCGCCCGCGCGCGCCGGGAAGGCCCCGGCCCTTGAGGCGCAGTATCGAGCCGGAGTTCGATCCCTTCGGCACCGTCAGGCTGACCGGCCCTTCCGGCGTTGGGGCCTCGACCTTGGCGCCGAGCACCGCGTCAGGCACCGAGACCGGCAGGTCGATGATCAGGTTCGCGCCGTCGCGGCGGAAAAGCGGGTGCGGGCGGAAGACGAGTTCGATCAGCGCATCGCCCGGCCCGGCGCGGCCAGGCGCGCCCTGGCCCTTCAGCCGCAGCACCTGACCCTCGGCCGCGCCCTTGGGCACGGTCACATCCAGCGTTCGGCCATCGGAGAAGGCGATGCGCTTGCGGCCGCCCTGGATGGCGTCCTCGAGGTCGATCTCGACCCTGGCGTTGATGTCGGCCCCGCGCTGGGGGCCGCCGCCGAAGCCCTGGAAGCCGCCGCGCTGGGCGCCGGCGCGGCCGCTGAACATCTCGCCCAGGATCTCGTTCAGGTCGACGCCTTCGAAGGTGGCCCCGCCGCCGCGCGCGCCGTTGAACCCGCCGGGACCGAAGGGATCGCCGCCAGTGAAGCCGCGCATGGTTTCGCGCCCGTCCGCGTCGATCTCGCCGCGATCGAACTTCTTGCGCTTTTCGGGATCGCCGAGGAGGTCGAAGGCGGCCGACACGCGCTTGAACCGCTCCTCGGCGGCCTTGTCGCCGGGGTTCTTGTCAGGGTGCAGCTGCTTGGCGAGCTTGCGGAACGACTTGCGAATGTCGTCCGCGCTCGCCTGCCGCGAGACGCCCAGCTCCTGATAAGGATTCTGCGCCACCGTGCCTTGTTGTCCTTCGAAGATCCCAGTCCTTAGATTGGGCGGTTCGGCCCGCCCCGCAAGGCCATTTGTTGTATTATTGCAACACCGTCAGTCGCCGCCCCGTTCCTCGAGCAGGTCGGGGGCTTCGAACTCGATGGCGTCTTCGTAGGCGCCGAGCTTGGTTTCCGAGATGGTCTGCCCACGCACGCTGACGCCGGCGGCGTGCACGCTCTCCGGATCGCCGCTGACCAGCGGGTGCCACCAGGCGAGGCCGCGCCCCTCGTTCAGGCGGCGGTAGGCGCAGCTCTTCGGCATCCACTCGAGGGCGTCGATGTTGTGGGGCGTGAGCTTGATGCAGTCGGGCACGTGCGCCTTGCGGTTGGCGTAGTCGGTACAGCGGCACAGGTCCGGATTGAACAGGCGGCAATGGACGCGCGTCGGGATGATCTCGCCCGACAGCTCGTCCTCGAACCGCACGAGGCAGCAGAGACCGCAGCCGTCGCACAGGCTCTCCCACTCGGCCGTGGTCATGGCCGCCAGCGGTTTGGTCTCCCAGAAAGGTTTGCGCGCCATTCGCTGCGAAGCGCCTTATGTGACGAGCCTCCAGTATAGAAGCGCCGACCGTGAGCGAGCCACCCGCCTTCGACCCTCCGCCGACGATGCCGCAGCCGCGCTTCGGCCGCGGCGCGCCCCGCCGGCCCACGCGCGCGCCCGAACCGCCGAAGAAACGCAAGCGACGCATCTGGCCAATCGTGGTCACCGTGCTGGTCGCCGTGATCCTGGCCGGGGTCGGATTCGGCGCGCTGGTGGCCAAGGATTTCATCGACTCGGTCCCGGACATTCCCGACCGCGCCTCGCTCGAGATCGTCAATCAGGCGCCGGGAATGACCTTCGAGGACGACACCGGCAAGGTCATCGCCACCCGCGGACCCAAACACGGCTCGGCGGTGAAGCTGGCCGAGCTGCCGGTCTACGTGCCGCGCGCGTTCCTGGCCGCCGAGGACCGGCGCTTCTACCAGCACGGGCCGGTCGACTTTCAGGGCATCGCCCGGGCCGTCTGGGCCAACTGGCGCGCCGGCCACACGGTGCAGGGCGCCTCGACGCTGACGCAACAGCTCGCCCGCACCCTCTTCCTGACGCCGAAGCAGACGATCCGCCGCAAGCTCGAGGAGGCGGTGATCGCCTACCGCCTCGAGGACGAGATGAGCAAGGATGAGGTGCTGGAACTCTATCTCAACCGCATCTTCTTCGGCGACAACGCCTATGGCATCGACGCGGCGTCGCAGACCTATTTCGGCAAGCCGGCGCGCTATCTGAACCTCAGCGAGGCCGCCCTGCTCGCCTCGCTGCCAAAAGCGCCGACCAAGCTCGCGCTCACCAACGACATGGATGCCGCGCTCAGGCGCTCGCATCTGGTGTTGGCCAACATGCGCGCCGAAGGCTGGATCACCGATAGCGAGGAGCAGGCGGCGCTGGACCATGCGCCGGCGCTGGCGCCAGAGCCGCCCGGCGAAGGCGACTTCGGCTACGCGCTCGACATGGCCGCCGCCCAGGCGGTGCAGATCGCCGGCGGCGCGGCGCCCGATCTGGTCGTTAAGCTCACCATCGACCCGGGCCTGCAGACCACAGCGCAGGCGGTCGTGCGCGACGAACTCGCCACGCAGGGGAAGCGGACCAACATCAGCCAGGCGGCGCTGGTCCTGCTGGGGCCGGACGGGGCGATCCGCGCCATCGTCGGCGGCCGCGACCACCAGGCGTCGGCCTTCAACCGCGCCGTCCAGGCCGAACGGCAGCCGGGGTCGGCGTTCAAGCCCTTCGTCTACGCGGCGGCGATCGAGAACGGCGTGCGCCCGACCGACACGCGCGACGATGCGCCGATCCGCATCGGCCTCTGGTCGCCGCAGAACTACGGCGGGGGCTACAAGGGCCAGGTGACGGTGGCCGACGCTCTTGCGCACTCGATCAACACCATCGCCGTCCGCCTGGCCAACGAGGTCGGCACGGTCAAGGTGGCCGAGCTCGCCCACCGCTTCGGCGTGAAGAGCATTCCGGCGGATCCGGAGCTTTCCATCGCTCTGGGCGCCTACGAGGTGAACCTGCTTGAACTGACCTCGGCCTTTCAGGTGTTCCAGCAGGGCGGGCAGCGCAGCGACCCCTACCTGATCTCCGAGATCTCGACGGCGCGCGGCGACGTCATCTTCAACCGCCCGACCTCGGCCGGGGCGATGGTCTACGACCAGGCGAACGCGGCGCTGATGGTGAAGATGATGGAGGGGGTGATCACCTCTGGCACCGGCACGCGCGCGGCGTTCGGGCGCCCCGCGGCCGGCAAGACCGGCACCACGTCGGACTACAAGGACGCCTGGTTCGTCGGCTTCACGCCGGACTGGGTGTGCGGCGTCTGGGTCGGCAACGACGACGGCGAGGCGACGCGCGGCGTGACCGGCGGCCAGGTCCCGGCGGAGATCTGGCGGCGGATGATGATCGCCGCGCATCAGAACATGCCGGTGCACGACTTCGCCTGGATGCCGGCCGACCAGCCCTCGACCGAGGACGACCAGGCGCAGACCGCCGACTCCGCAGCGCCGCCCGACGCGGATTCACGCGGCGCCTTCTACGACAACCTCTCTGACGACTTCGACAAGGCCGCGAACGGCGAAAACGACCGCGACCTCGGGCCCGACGGCAGCGCTCCGCGCGATGTCCCCGACGACGAGGCGCCGCCGCCCCGCGGACCGCCGGACGGTCAGCCCTGAGCGCCCGGCCACCGCTGATCGCGCTCAAGGACGTGCGCCTGGCTGACGGGCCGGTGATGCTGTTCGATGGCGTCGACATGGCGATCGAGGCGGGGGCGCGCGCGTGCCTGGTCGGCCGCAACGGCGCCGGCAAGTCGACGCTGCTTCGCCTGCTCGCCGGCCAGATCGAGCCGGACGGCGGCGAACGCTTCGCGCGGGCGGGGCTGCAGGTGGCGCTGGCCGCGCAGGAGCCGGAAGTGAGCGGCGCCAGCCTTGCGGCTTACGCCGCGGCCGGCGGCGCGGCGGCGCACGACGCGGAGGCGGCGCTGATGGCGTTCGGGCTCGATCCGGCGCGGCCGACGAGCGGCCTTTCCGGCGGCGAAGCGCGCCGCGCGGCGCTCGCCCGCGCCATCGCCGAAAAGCCCGACCTGCTGCTGCTGGACGAGCCGACCAACCACCTGGACATTCTGGCGATCGAGCGGCTGGAGACCCTTCTGGGCCAGACCCGCGCCGCCATCGTCATGGTCAGCCACGACCGCGCGTTCCTGCGCCGGACGACCCACCGCTGTTTCTGGCTGATGGGGCGGCGGCTCTGGCGGCTGGACAGGAGCTACGCCCACTTCGACCGCTGGGCCGACAAGCTGGCGGCGGAGCAGGCGGAGGGCCTGCGGCGGCTGACCAAGGCGATCGAACGCGAGACCGAGTGGTACCACCGCTCCATCACCGCCCAGCGGCATCGCGACGAAGGGCGCGCCGCGGCGCTGCGCGCGCTCAGAGCGCGCAAGGCGACGCTGATGGCCGATGCGGCGCGCGCCATGACGCTGACCATCGAGGCCGGCCCAGCCTCCGGACAGCGGGTGATCGAGGCGCGCGACCTGGCCAAGCGCTTCGGCGAGCGGACCCTGGTGAAGCGCTTCTCCACCCGCATCCTGCGCGGCGACCGCGTGGCTGTCGTCGGCCCGAACGGCGCCGGCAAGACGACGCTGGTGCGCCTGTTGCTGGGCGAACTCGCGCCCGACTCCGGCTCGGTGAAACGCGGCGCGAACCTGACCGTCGCCTACCTCGACCAGGCCCGCGCGACGCTGAAGCCCGACGCGACCCTCTGGGAGACGCTCGCGCCCGCCGGCGGCGACCAGGTGATCGTGCACGGGGCTCCGCGCCACATCGCTACCTACGCCCGCGACTTCCTGTTCGACGAGCGGCAGCTGCGTCAGCCCGTCGCCAGCCTCTCCGGCGGCGAGCGCAACCGGCTCTTGCTGGCCGCGACGCTGCTTCGCCCCGCCAACCTGCTGGTGCTCGACGAGCCGACCAACGACCTCGACATGGAGACGCTGGACCTGCTGGAAGCGCGCCTCGCCGACTATGACGGCACGCTGATCCTGATCAGCCACGACCGCGACTTCATCGACCGGCTGGCGACCTCGACCGTCGCCCTGAACGGGCGCGGCGACGTGGTGGAGACACCGGGCGGCTGGACCGATTTCGTGAGCCAGAACCCCGGCTTCTTCGCCGATGTCGCGGCGCCGGCGCGGCCGGCGAAGCCCAGGCCCGCGCCGGCGCCGAACACGCGCCCGGCCACCAAGCTCTCGTTCAAGGACGAGCACCGCCTGACGGTGCTGGAGGCGCTGACGCCGAAGCTGGCCGGCGAGATCTCCGCGCTCGAGGCCCGCCTCGCCGACTCCGCCCTTTACGCCCGCGACCGCAAGGCCTTCGACGCCGCCAGCGCCCGTCTCGCCGCCGCCCGCGCCGAGCTCGCCGCAGCCGAGGACGAATGGCTGGCGCTCGAGGAGAAGAAGGAGGCGCTGGCTCGGTCCTGACCGCCGCGCAGCTTTCTCGTCGACGGCGTCGACCTGGGATCGCGCGCGGCCAGGCGCGCGTTGATCCAAGGCCAAGCTTTGGACCAGAGGCCGTATGACCATCAGCGACGACGTGCTCACCCATATGCCGCCGGAGCCGCACAAGACCATCTCCACGCGAATCCGCGACGGCGATCTCCTGCTCTGTGCGGCCCACGATCCGTTCTCTCGCCTCATCGGGTGGGCGACGAAGAGCCCCTGGACCCATGTCGCGATCGCCTACCGCTGGCCATCGCTGGGGCGGATCATGGTGTTCGAAGCGGTGCAGACGATCGGGGTGCGCGCCGTGCCCCTGACGAACTTCCTCCGTCAGACCAGCAGCGGCCAGAAGCCCTATCCCGGCAAGATCATCCTGGCGCGGCACGCCGACTTCGCCGCCGCGCGGGGGAAGGCCACGTCCGACGAAGCCCGCCGCTTCGCCGACTTCGCCGTCGACCGCTTCGGCGACAAGTTCGCGGCCGGCGAGATCTGGAGGATCGCCCTTCGCGTCACGCTCGGCCGCCTTGACCGCGACACGCCCAAGTTCATGGGCCCGAAGAACGCGTTCATCTGCTCGGAATATGTGGCGAAGTGCTTCGAGCGGGTGGGGATCAAGATCCCCTGGGACGGCCGCGGCTTCATCGCTCCCGCCGACTTCGCCGCCGATCCGAAGATCAAGGCCCTCGGCCGTTTCCGCACCGGCTGAGGCGCTTGGCGAACCCTGCCCGGGCGCCTAGGGTGCGGCGGCGCTTTCGGGGAGGATCGGGTGAAGGGTTTGCGGTGGTTGGCGCTGGCGGCGCTCGTCCTGGTCGCCGGCTGTTCGCAGTCGAGCGCGCCGGCGGCCTCGAATGGCCTGACGCCCATCCGCTTCGCCACCGACTGGGTGCCGGAGGCGGAGCAAGGCGGCTTCTTCCAGGCGCTGGCGACAGGCGAATACAAGAAGCGCGGGCTGGACGTGAAGATCACGGAGGGCGGGCCGGCGGTGAACGTGCCGCTGCTGCTGGCCACAGGCGCCATCGACATGGGCGTCGGCTCCAACAGCTTCATCGCCATCAATCAGGTGCAGCAGAATACCGGCGTCGTGGCGATCATGGCCTCGATGCAGAGCGACCCGCAGGTCCTGATCGCTCACGCCGGCCAAGGCATCAATTCGATCGCCGACATGAAGGGCCGCCCGATCCTCCTGTCGGACGCCTCCGTCACCGCCTTCTGGCTGTGGCTGAAGGCCAAGTACGGCTTCACCGACGCGCAGGTGCGCTCCTACAACCACAGCCAACAGACCTTTCTCGCCAACCCGAGCGTGATCGAGGAGGGCTATCTGACCAGCGAGCCCTATGAGATCCAGAAGGCGACGGGCCAGCCGCCGGCGGTCTTCCTGCTCGCCGACGAGGGCTACCCCGGCTATGCGGCCATGGTGCTGACCAGCAGCAAGCTCATCGCCGCCAATCCGAAGGCGGTGAAGGCGTTCGTGGACGCGACCGCGGCCGGATGGAAGTCCTACCTCTACGGCGACCCGCGGCCCGCCGACGCCATCATCCTGAAAGACAACCCAGAGATGACGCCGGACCTCCTGGCCTATGCGCGGCAGAAGATGCGCGACAAGGGGATCATCGCCGGGGGTGATGCGGCCGCGCAGGGGATCGGCGCGATGACCGACGCGCGCTGGGCGACCTTCTACGGGACGATTTCCAAGCAGGACCCCAAGGATTACCCGCCCGCGCTCGACTACAAGAAGGCGTACACGCTGCAGTTCCTGCCAACCGGGGTGAAGTGAGCGAACCGCTCGCCGCGCTCGAGGCCGTCGAGGTCGTCTACCCCCGCGGGCCGGCGCTTGGCCCGTTCAGCCTGGCCATCCAGCCCGGCGAGATCGTGGGACTGGTCGGCCCGTCCGGCTGCGGGAAATCGACGGCGATGCGGCTCCTGGCGGGCCTCGAGCAGCCGACGCGGGGGCGCGCGCATCTGGGCGCGGCGCGCGGGGAGACGGCGGTCGTCTTCCAATCGCCGACACTGATGCCATGGGCGAGCGCGCGGGCGAACGTCGCGCTCCCGCTGGAGATCGGCGGGATGCGTCACGCCGAAGCCCGGGGGCGCGCCGACGCGGCGCTGGCCCGCGTCAAGCTTGCCGGCGCGGAGGCCGCCAAGCCGGCGCAGCTTTCCGGCGGGATGGCGATGCGCGTCTCGCTCGCCCGCGCGCTGGTCACCGATCCCGAACTCCTGTTGCTGGACGAGCCGTTCGCGGCGTTGGACGAGATCACCCGCCGCGCGCTCGGCGAGGACGTGCACCACCTCTGGGCGGCCTCGAAGCCGGCCATCGTCTTCGTGACGCACAACGTCGAAGAAGCCTGCTTCATGGCCGAGCGGGTCGTGGTGATGACGCCGGGGCCGGGCCGCGCCGCCGGCGAGACGCGCATCGATGCGTCGCTGCCGCGCCCGGCCGGTTTCCGCACCAGCGCCGTTTTCCGCGGCGCCTGCGAGGAGGTCTCCCAGCACCTGGCCGCCGGCATGCAGGGGCTGGCCGCTTGAGCCGCCTCGCCAACGCCGTCGCGCCTGCCGCTCTGATCGTCCTGCTGCTCGGCGTCTGGGAGGCCCTCTGCCGCCTCCTGGCCGTGCCGGTCTTCCTGCTGCCGGCGCCATCGGCCATCGCCGTCGCGGCGGTTCAGAACGCGCCGATGCTGATCGCGGCGGCGGCCAACACGCTGGAGATGGCGATCCTGGCCTTCGTCGTCGCCGCCGGCCTCGCCTCGGCCGTGGCGCTGCTGATCTCGACCCACCCGCTGGCCGAGCGCGCGGTGCAGCCGTTGGCCGTCAGCCTGCAAGTAACGCCGATCATGGCCATCGCACCCCTGGCGGTGATCTGGGCCGGCCTCGACCACCCGGACCGCGCGGTGGTGGCGTTGGCCGCGATCGTCGCCTTCTTCCCCATCTTCTCCGGCGCCCTGACCGGGCTGAAGTCGGCCGATCCGGACCTGGAGCGCCTGTTCGACCTCTACGGCGCCGGGCCGTTCGACCGGCTCTTCCGCCTGCGCCTGCCATCGGCCGTGCCCTTTCTGCTCGAGGGGCTGAAGGTCGCCGCGGGCCTCGCCCTGATCGGGGCGGTGGTCGCGGAATTCGTGGCCCGTTCGGGCCTCTCCCAGGGCCTCGCCTGGCGCCTGATGGAGGCGTCGAACAGGCTGGAGACGGCCAAGACGTTCGCGGCCCTCTTCGTCCTCGTGCTCATGGGCGTGGCGCTGAACGCGCTGATGCAGGCCGGTGAACGCGCGGCGCTGCGCTGGTGGCGTGGCCGTTAGGCGCGGGTTAAGCGACCGGCGGTAAAGGATTTCGGCTGCAACCGCAGAGTCGAAGTCCCATGCGCGCTCGCGCCGCCCTCGCCGTTTCGACCGCCCTCGCCGCCGCTCTGGCCGCGACGGGCGCGTTGGCGCAGGACCGATACGGCCCGCCGACCGCCGCTGACGCCCAGCCCGCGGCCTACGACGGCCCGCTGCTGCGATGGCCCGGCAAGCAGCCGCCGGACGCGACCGCGGTCGCGCCGTCGCCGTCGGTCGCCGACGAGCCCCTGCCCGCCCCGCCCCCTGCGCCCCCGCCGCCGCCGGCTCCCCCGCCGCCGTTGCCCGCGGTCGCGCCGTTGCCACAGGCGCAGTCCGCCAACCCCCCGCCGCCGCAGATCACCGTCGGCCAAGCGGTCGCGCCCGTCTCGCGCCTCAAGCTTCGCCCGCAGATCACGGCCGTTGCCCCGCCGAAGGCCGCGCCGCTCGCGCGCGTCGCCACGGCGAAGGCGCCGCCGCCGGAAACCGCGCCTATGCCCGACGCCGCGACCGCCGTTCAGGCCGCGGCCGTCGCTCCGGCCAAAGTCGCCAAGGCGGTCAGGGTCGCCAAGACCGGAAAAACCGCCAAGGGTCCGCCGCCCGCACCGCCGGCGCCGCCGCCGCCGCCCGCCGAGACGGCCTCGGCCGACCAGCACGCGCACCTGCCGCCGCACATCTATTCGGTCGCGCGCCAGTTCGGTCTGCAACCGGACCCGGACGCCCTGCCGGCCCAGTTCTTCGCAGACCAGCCGGGCAGCGATCTGGCCGCGCCGCCGCCGGCGCTGCCGCCGAGGCCCGTGCCGGGCTCGCAGACGGTGAGCTCGACCGCGCCGGAGAACACGCCGGCCAACCGGGCTCGGGCGATCGCGCTCGACACGCCGAGCCCCGACGGCAGCGAGTAACCGCACCCGATGGCGCAAACCAAGCTGCATGACCTGATCGCGCTGGCCCGCGAGCCCTCGAGCGAACGGCGCCGCGAGTTGCTGCGCGAGGTGACCGACCTCTTCTTTACCGGCGCCGACGGTCGCGGAACCGCCGAGTTGGGCCTGTTCGACGATGTGCTCTCGCAGCTGGCCGGCGACATGGAGGAAGCCGTCCGCGCCGAACTCGCCGAGCGCATGGCCGACGCCGACGAGCCACCGACGGGCCTGATCGCCGCCTTCGCCCACGACGAGGCGGTCGCCGTGGCCGGGCCGGTGCTGAGCCGATCGCCCGCGATCACCGACGACGACCTGCTCAAGGTCGCGCGCACCCGCGACCAGGATCACCTACGCGCCATCTCGCGCCGCTTCCGCGTGCCGGAAGCGGTGTCAGACGCCATCGTCGAGCGCGGCGACGACGATACGCTGGGCGTCCTTTTGCGCAATGAAAACGCCCAACTGTCGCGCGCCGCTCACGAGGCGGCGGTCGACCGCGCGGCGACGAACCCCGACCTGCACGAAGCGGTCGTCGATCGACACTCGCTGCCGCCGGACCTGTTGAACGAGATGTACTTCGTGGTCGAAGCGCGGCTGCGCGACCGCATCCTGGAGAAGAACGCCGCCATCGACCCCAAGGCGCTGGACGAAGCGCTGGAGGCCGGCCGCAAGCGCGTGGCCGCCCGCGACGGGGCGCTGCCGCCGGACTACGCCGCCGCCGAAGCCGCCGTGCATGCGATGAAGGCCAGGGGCGGCCTCGGCCCCTCGACCATCGCCGCGCTGCTGCGCAACGGCGAAACGACGAAGTTCCTCGTGGCCCTGTCGGAGATGGCCGACATCGACTTCCACACCGCCCGGCGCATCCTCGAACGGCGCGAGCTGGACGCGCTGGCTATCGTCTGCAAGGCGGCGGATTTCGACCGCTCGCTCTTCCTCACTTTCACCGTGCTGGTGCTGGACCGCGAGACCGACGCCATGGGCCGGGCGCGGGAATATGGCCAGCTCTTCGCCGACCTGCCCAGGGATGCGGCCTGCCGGACCGTGCGCTTCTGGCGCATGCGCCGGCAGACCGGCGACGTGGCCGCGGCTTAGGCGACTATCGTTTTCCGCCGCCGCCGGCGGCCGAGGGCTGGGCCGGCCAGGGCCGCCGCGCCCGATCGAGCGCGCGGGCGGCCTCGTCGGCCAGGCTGCGAAGACCAGCGTCCTTGAAGACGTCGAGCGCCACAGCCAGCGCCAGCGCGTCCTTGCCGCGCTCGCCGCGATCACGGCCCGAAACGCTCACCCGCGCCTCGTGCAGGCTGGCCATCCCCAGCTGGCGCACCGCCCAGCCCACGGCGTCCTTCGCAGGATTGCCCGCGGCGAGTTCGGCGCGCAGCGCGTTCTCCGCCTGGCGCAGGCCCTTCAGGTCCGCCGCCAGTTCGGCGCGGCGCGCGAGGCAGAGCGTGCGGCGGAAGGCGATCTCGGCTCTGGCCGGCAGGCTGGGCGCGCGATCGAGCACCGTCAGCACGCGGGCGTAGGCGCCAGCGGCCTGGGCGTAGGCCCCGTCGCTGTCCGTGGCTTCGCCCAAGAGCTGCAGCGCCTCGGCCAGCGAGGCCTGAACGGCCGCCCAATCGAGCGGGCTGTCGTCGCGCGACAGGGTTTCGAGCACGCTGACCAGGCCGTTCACGGCCTTGGCGATGGCGGCGATCTCGACGTCGAGAGCGGACAAGCCGGCCTCGGCCGAGCGGCGCACCGCCTCGGCGCGCGCCCAACTCAGCGGCTCGTAGGCCGGATCGAGGCGCTTGAGCGCCAGCGCCGCGCCGTCGATGGCCATGCGCAGCAGCATCGGCTCCTTCAGCCGAAGGCCGCAGCCGGCGAGAAAGTCGGCGCGGTCGATGCGCGCCTGGGCAGCGTAGAGGCGGGCGACCGCGCGACGGCGGCCGTGCGCCTCGAGCTCCGACACCGGCGCCTCGAAGCGGGCGGCGGCGGTCAGCGCCTGCTGGCGGTTGGCGATGCGGCGGAGCGCGCGGGCCTCGATCAGCGCGCGGCCCGCGCGGGCGAGAGCGCCCGCCGGCCGGTCGGTCGCAGCGCTTTCGGCTTGTTGGAGGGCGACATCGGCGGCGGCGTTCAGCCCATCGTCGCCGAAGAGCTCCGCGCCCAGGAGCGCGACGCCAGCCTGCTCGCAGCGCGCGGCGGCCCAGAGCCCAATACGCTTCTCGCGATCGAAGCCGGCCGCCGCCTGTTCGGCCGAAGAGGCGGCCTTGCGCAGCGCGGCCACATCGCCCGTGCGCCGGGCGATCTCGCGCCAGACGCGGGCGGCCTCGAGGTAGCGGCGGGCGCGGTCCTTGGCGCTGATGCGCCCGGCGGCGACATCGGCGGCCTTGCCCTCGGCGCGCAGGAGATCGAGATCGAGCAGTTCGAGCAGGCTGGCGTCGCCGCCGGTCAGCCCGTCCTTGAGCGCATCGGCCCGGAAGAAGCGCTTCAACTCCCGACCGAATTCGAACATCGACATGGACGCTCCCGGGCGAATTGCGCGTCAAACCGGAACGCCCGGCCTGGTCCGCACCGGAAACCAGCAAACCCGGAGCCGAAGACTTTAACAAGTCATTAATCTTACCGAATGGTTAACGCCTCGGTGATGGCGAGGGCGTCACGCGCCCCGCCGGACCAGCCGCATGGGAAGACCGCCGCGCGGGCGGAGCGTGATGCGCTGCTGCAGCCGGACCGGGGCGTCGCTAGCCAGCGTCGGTTGATAGCGCTGGGCCAGCACGGCCAGGATCAGCGCCGCCTCGGTGAGCGCCAGCGCCGCGCCGATGCAGACCCGGGGGCCTGCGCCGAAGGGCATGTAGGCGTAGCGCGGGCGCGCCTTCACCCGCTCGGCCGAGAACCGCTCGGGGTCGAACCGTTCCGGGTCGGGCCACCAGGCCGGATTGCGGTGCAGCACCCAGGAATTGATGAACACCCGCGCGCCCCTGGGCACGCGCGCGCCGGCGATCATGTCGGGCGCTCGCGCCTGGCGGTCGGAGACACCCGGCGCCGGCGGATAGAGGCGCATCGCCTCCTCGATCACCATACGCGTGTAGGGCAAGCGCTGAACGTCCTCGGCTGTCGGCGTGCGGCCGCCGAGGACGGCGTCGAGTTCGCCGTGCAGTCGCGCCGCCTCGGCCGGGTTGCGGGCGAGCAGATACCAGACCCAGGTCATCGCCGCCGCCGTGGTCTCATGCCCAGCGAGGAAGATCGTCACCACCTGGTCGCGCACCTCGCGCGCGCTCATGGCCGCGCCCGTGTCGTTGTCCTTGGCGGCGAGCAGGCGGCCGAGCAGATCGCCGGGCGCCTCGCCCGTTGTCATCTCGCGCTCGCAGATCAGCCGGTCGAGCGCGCCGTCGAGTTCGGCGAAGATGGCGCGCATCTTGGCGTCGCGGGCCTTCAGCCGCGCCGGGCCGACGACCGGCGCGACGTCGAGGATGTTGAAGTCGATGGCCGCCTGCGCGCTTTGCACCGTTTCGTTGATCAGGCCAGCCAGGCGCGCGCTGCTGGTCGAGAACATGGTCTGGGCGATGATCTCCAGCGTCAGCGCGGTCATCTCGGCGGCCATGTCGACGCTGGCGTTCGGAGCGAGCGCGTCCCACCGGGCCGCGAAGTCCTCGGTCGCCGAGGCCATGACGGGCGCATAGGCGGCGACGCTGCGCGGGTCGAATGACGGGGCCATGATGCGCCGGTGCGCGCGCCAAGTGTCGCCATCGGTGCTCAGAAGGCCGTCGCCGAACACGGCGGCGAAGAACCGCCGCTCCAGCGCCGTCTTCGGATAGTTGGCGACGTTGTCGACCATCACCCGCTTCACCGCGGCGGGGTCGTTGAGCCAGAATCCCGGCCCCACCGGCGTCAGCACGCGGTGGATCGGCCTCACGTAGGCCGCGCGCGGAATCCGGCCGAAAGCGTCTTCGCGCCGGGCGCGGCGGCGCGCGAGCCAAGCCTTGAGGCCGCTCAGCAGGCCGCGCGGCGCGGCCGGCTCCCGCAGCTCCATCGCAATCACGCTCATCGGGTCTCTCCTCCAGCGAACTCATTTAACAACGTTCAACGCGACCCACTTAACGTCGTTCAATTGACTTTACAACGTTAAATTTGTGACAGACTGGTCGGCATGGCCATGACCGAGTCGCCTCGCGCGCCGCGCAAACCCCGCCGCCCTTTGCTCACCCGCGAGGCGGTGATCGAGGCGGCCGCACGCGTGCTGCAGGGCGACGGCTACGGCGGCCTCACCATGCGGGCCATCGCTGACGACCTCGGCGTCCAGGCGCCGGCGCTCTACTGGTACGTCGCCAACAAGGAGATGCTGGAGCTCCTGCTCTACGACCACCTGATGAGCGGGTTCACCGTCGAGCTCACCGGCTCGGACTGGCGCGACAACGTCCGCCAGGCCAGCCGCCAGCTTCGCCGGCACATGCGTGGCAAGCGCGACATCACCCGCATCGCCCCGCACGACTTCTCGCTTGGGCCTAACAGCATGGCGCAGTTGGAGGGCGGGCTAACGATCTTGCTTGCCGGCGGCTTGTCCGAGCGCGACGCGGCCTACGCTTTCAACATGCTCTACAACTACGTGGTCACCTGGGTGCAGGGCGAGGCGGAAGCCGCGCAGCGCCCGGCCACTTTCGAGCCGCCAAGGATGGCGGCCGAACTCGAGGTCGCCGGCGGCGTCGATCCGGCGCGCTACCCGAGCGTCGCGGCGCTGGCGCCGCACCTCGCCGCCGACGACGCGGACGGCCGCTTCGAATTCGGCCTGGAGTGCATGATCGCTGGTCTGGAGGCGATAGCCGCCGGCGGCTAGTGGGCGCGCGCCAGGCGCCAGGCGCGGAAGCGGTGCAGGCTCTGGGCGACCAGCGTCGGCGTGCGCGCTTCGCCGAACTGGCGGATCAGGCGTTTCAGGCTAGGCTCGGCGACGGCCGCAGCGGCCTCGTGATAGGAGAACCAGCGCACCCGGCGCTGGCCGGCCTCTTTCCAGGTCGCGCTCTCGCCCTCGACGCGGAAGGGGAAGACGATCACCTGCACCGCGCGGCTCTGCTCATCCTTGGTGTGCTTGAGGTAGCGGTAGGAGCCGACCGGCTCGGCCTCGATGCGCCCGGCCACGCCCGCCTCTTCCGCCGCCTCGGTCGCCGCGCCGTCCTGCGGCGTCAATCCGCCGATAGGCCAGCCCTTCGGAATCACCCAGCGACGCGACCCGCGCGAGGTGATCAGGAGGACGCGGACGCGCCGGCCCTCGATGCGATACGGCAGCGCGGCGTATTGGATGCCGACGAGCTTCGCCGCTTTCATGTGAACATCCGCCCGCTCAACAGATAGGCGCCGGCCGCGATCAGCCCGGCCATCGGCATGGTGACGATCCATGCGATCACGATTCGCCGCGCCACGCCCCAGCGCACCGCCGACGTGCGCCGAGCCGCGCCGACGCCGACGATCGCGCCGGTGATCGTGTGCGTGGTCGACACCGGCACCCCGACGTAGGTGGCGCAGAAGAGCGTAATGGCCCCGCCGGTCTCGGCGCAGAAGCCCTGCATGGGGCTGAGACGCGTGATCCTGGCGCCCATGGTGTGAACGATGCGCCAGCCGCCGAAGAGGGTGCCCAGCGCCATGGCCGCCTGGCAGGAGAGCACGACCCACAGCGGAACGTGGAAGGCCGCCCCTCCGATCCGGTGCGCGTAGAGGAGCGCGGCGATGATCCCCATGGTCTTCTGCGCGTCGTTGCCGCCGTGACCCAGCGAATAGGCCGACGCTGACACGAACTGCAGCGAGCGGAACACCCGGTCGACCATCGCCGGCCTCGACTTCACGAACAGCCAGGACACGATCAGGATAAGAACAAGCGCCAGCGCGAAGCCGAAGAAGGGCGAAACGACGATGCCGGCCGCGGTCTTGTAGACCCCCTGCCAGACGATGGCCTTAAAGCCCGCCTTCGTCAGACCCGCCCCCACCAGGCCGCCCACCAGCGCGTGCGACGACGAGGAGGGGATCCCGGCGAGCCAAGTGATGACGTTCCAGGCGATAGCGCCACTGAGCGCGCCGAAGATCAGCCGGTCGGTGATCACGTTCACGTCGACGATACCGGACCCCACCGTCTTGGCCACGTGCAGGCCGAAGACGAGGAAGGCGATGAAATTGAAGAAGGCCGCCCACATGACCGCGTAGCGCGGCTTCAAAACCCGGGTCGAGACGATGGTGGCGATGGAGTTGGCCGCATCGTGCAGCCCATTCAGCAGGTCGAATGTGAGTGCGGTCGCGACCAGCAGCCATAGCGTCAGCGAGGTCATCGGGCTCAGAGGTGCTCGATCAGGATGCCGCTGATGCCGTTGGACACATCCTCGAAGCGGTCGATCACCTTCTCCAGGTGGTCGAGGATATCGGCGCCGACGATGAACGCCATCGGCTTGTCCTGGCTGGCCTGAAACAGCGCCTTCATGCCGGCGTCGTAGACGTCGTCGGAGCGGCTCTCGATGCGCGTGACCGCCTCGGCGATGGCGTTCAGGCGCGCCGCGTTGCCGCGCATGTCGCGCAGAAGCTCCGTGGCCTCCTGGGTCAGGAGCGCGGCCTGGATGGCCAAGTCGCCCAGTTCCCGCATCTCCGGCTGGAACTCGGTCACCTCGAACAGCGTGATCGACTTGGCGGTCTTCTGCATCTGGTCGATGGCGTCATCGAGCGAAGTGGTCAGCTCGCGAATGTCGCTGCGGTCGAACGGGGTGATGAAGGTGCGTCGGATGGCCTGAAAGACCTCCCGCGTCACCTCGTCGGCGGCCTCCTCGTGCTTGACGATCTCCGCGCACGCGGCCGCTACGCCCGCCCCGCCGTTCAGGAGGTCGCGAAGCGCCTGCGCGCCGGCGACCAGCAGCTTGGCGTGCGCCTCGAACCGGTCGAAGAACGTCCGCTCGCGCGGCAAAAGCGCCTGAAACCAGCGCACTTGGCGGCCTCCCTCCCTGCTCCGACTGTCCGTATACAGCCGACTCATCCGCGGGGAACCGCCTGGCGCGCCTAAGCCCGCTCTTTCGTGCGCTCGAAGGTCACATCGGGGAATCGCTCGGCGACGTAGCCGATCTCCCAGCTCGACTTGGCGAGGAAGACGGGCTGGCCGTCCAGGTCCTGGGCCGTCGCGGTGCGGTGCTTGCTGCAGAAGTCTTCCACGGCCGCCCTGTCGCCCGTCAGCCAGCGCGCCTCGGCGTAGGGCGCGGGCTCGAACTCGACCTCCAGGTCGTATTCGCCGGCCAGCCGGTCGGCCATCACCTCGAACTGCAGCTGACCGACGGCGCCGACGATGAAGTCGGCCCCGATCAAGGGCCGGAAGAGCTGGGTGACGCCCTCCTCCGCCAGGCTCTCGAGCGCCTTCTTCAGGTGCTTGGCCCTGAGCGGGTCCTTGACCCGCACGCGTTTGAGGATTTCCGGCGCGAAGTTCGGCAGGCCGGCGAAGCGCACGCGGCCGCTCTCGGAGAGGCTGTCGCCGACGCGCAGGACCCCATGGTTCGGGATGCCGATCACGTCGCCGGCGAACGCGTCGTCGGCCAGCTCGCGATCGGAGGCGAAGAACATGATCGGCGCGTTCACCGACATCTGCCGTCCAGTGTTCTGCACCTTGAGCTTCATGCCGCGCCGGAACTCGCCGGAACACAGGCGCAGGAACGCCACCCGGTCGCGATGGTTCGGATCCATGTTCGCCTGGATCTTGAACACGAAGCCTGAGACCTCGGCGTCGCCGGGCGCCACGTGGGTCGCCTCGCCGCCGCGCGTGGCCGCGACCGCCTTGGGGGCCGGCGCGTAGGCGCCAAGGCCGGCCAGCAGCTGGTCGACGCCGAAGTGGCGCAGCGCCGAGCCGAAGAAGACCGGCGTCATGTGCCCTTCGAGAAAGGATTGCGGGTCGAAGGGCTTGGCCGCCTGGGTCACCAGCATGGCGCCTTCCTCGAGCTCCCCCTGTTCGTCCGGGTCCAGCCGCAGCGAGATGGCGTTCGACTTGAACGCCACCGGCTCGGGTTGCTGGCCGCCACCCTTGGCGAAGGGCAGGAAGCGGTTGGAGCGCAGTTCGAGCACGCCCTTGAAGCGGTTGCCCGAGCCGGCGGGCCAGTAGAGCGGCGCGGGATCGAGAGCCAGCTTGGATGCGATCTCGTCGAGCAGTTCGAACGGATCGAGCGCCTCGCGGTCCATCTTGTTGATGAAGGTGAGGATGGGGATGTCGCGGAGGCGGCAGACCTCGAACAGCTTCAGCGTCTGCGGCTCGATGCCCTTGGCCGCGTCGAGCACCATGACGGCGGCGTCGGCTGCGGTGAGCGTGCGGTAGGTGTCCTCGGAGAAGTCCTCGTGGCCGGGGGTGTCGAGCAGGTTGAACATCAGCCCGCCGTGATCGAACGTCATCGCGCTGGCCGAGACCGAGATGCCCCGCTCGCGCTCGATCTTCATCCAGTCGGAGCGGGTGCGCCGCTGTTCGCCGCGGGCCCGCACGGCGCCGGCCGCGCGGATCGCCCCGCCGGCCAGCAGCAGGTTTTCGGTCAGCGTGGTCTTGCCGGCGTCCGGATGCGAGATGATCGCGAACGTCCGGCGACGCGCGGCTTCGGCGGCGGGGGTGGTCATGGGCGGGCGGGGATAGCGCGGGCCGCTCGGCCTGTCACGCGGCTCACCCCTCCTCCACCGGCTCGGTAAGGAAATGCCGGCCTTGTCCGTCGTCGATTTCGACCACCCAAAGGTCCGGGTCGATGCGGCGGCTGCGCTCCACCCAGGCGTCGAGGTCGGCCTCGTCGCCGGCGCGCGCCGGCTGCATCCACACCCGCTCGCCGTCGCCGCGCAGGGCCTCCGAATAGAGCCTGGTCCAGCCCTCGCGGCGGTTGATCAGCTTGACGACCACGGCGCCGGCGCGCGGGTCGCCCTTGCGGACCACGGCGGCGAACGCCCCGCCTTGTTCGGCGCGGCGGATCAGGGCCGCCACCCAGAGGTCGGTGGAGAGGAGCAACGTCGCTAACCGTCGATAAACAGGCGGACATCTAAGGTACGCGCCTTTCGCCGGAATTGAGAGCCGCCCATGCACCGCCGCTTCGCCTTCGCCGTCGGCGCCCTCCTCGCGCTCGCCGCGCCCGCGCTGGCGCAAGCCACCGCCGTCGACGCCTTCTACGAGCGGGCGGTGATGACGGCGGCCGACCAGCGTTGCCGCCTGTTCACGCCGGAGCTCGCTTCGGCCCTGCAGGCGGCCGAAGCGCAGGCCAGAGGGGCGGCGCTGCGTTCGGGCGTCGCCCGCGCCACGCTGAGTCAGGTCGAACAGCGCGCCGACGCCAAGGTGGCGACCGTGCCCTGCAACTCGGGCGACATCGCCACGGCCGCCAGCCGCGTGCGCGCCGCCTTCGACGCCTACGCCAAGCTGGTGCGGATGAGCTATCCGGGAGACATCGCCGACTGGACCGCCGACCGCTCGACGTCGCGCCGGGTCGCGATCTGGAAGCTGTCGCAGACCGACGCCTTCAACGGCGGCACGTTGGTGTTCGGCCTCGCCGGCGAGGATGGGCCAAGCGCGGTCGTCGCGGTGGCGAGCTTCCCGGCCGGCGGCCAGCCATACGCAGCGCGGCTGGTCATGCGCGATCCGTCGCTGGCGCCGGAGGCGTTCATCAACGCGCTCGGCTCCCACGGCGGAAAGACGCCGCTTGCTGACCGCACGCCTCCCCGGTCGGCGACCCGCGCCTTCATGGCAGAGGCAAGGTCGGCCGCCGATCCGACGCTGTTGCCGCGCGGTGCGCGCAGCGGCGTCGCCTTCCGCTTCCCCCGAGCCGCCGCCCAGGCGCTGGCGAGTCTCGATCCGCGCGAGGCGGTGGCCGTCGACTTCCTGTTTTCCGGCCCGCGCGGGGACACGGTGCGCACCGCTTATGTCGAGGTGGGCGACTTCGCCGCCGGGCGGTTTTTTCTGACCGCCTCTCAGCGTTGAGGATTGAACGCGATCACCTCGCCACCGCCGCCGTGCGGGGATGAGCCGTTCTCGCCGTTGGAGCCGGTCAGCACCGGCAATCGGACGTTGATGGCGGTCCCCTCCCCCAGCCGGCTCTCGATCGCCATCTCACCGCCGTGCAGTTCGGCGAAGGCGCGCACCAGGGAGAGCCCCAGCCCCGTGCCGCGCGCCTGCTGGTCGGCGTCGCCCGCCTGTTCGTAGGGCCGGCCGAGGCGCGCCAGATCGTGCTCGGCGATGCCAACGCCGTTGTCGGCCACGGAAAGCTCCATCGCGCCGTCCAGCGCCATCAACGAGACGGTAACGAGCCCGCCGCGCGGCGTGAACTTGAGCGCGTTGGAGACGAGGTTCAGCACGATCTGCTTCAGCGCCCGGCGATCGACCTCGGCGTCGAGCGGTTCGGCCGGCAGGAGGCCGCGGAGCTGCACGCCGACGTCGTCGGCCTGCACGCGCATGAGGCGCAGCGCCGCCTGCACCGGCTCGCGCGCGTCCAGATGCTCGAGCGCGAGTTCGTATTTCGCCGCCTCGATCTTGGCCATGTCGAGCACGTCGTTGATCAGGTCGAGCAGGTGGGCGCCGGCGTCGTGGATCAGGTCGGCGTACTCGACGTACTTGCCCGGCAGCGGCCCAAAGATGCGCTGCCGCATGATGTCGGCGAAACCCATGATGGCGTTGAGCGGCGTCCTGAGCTCGTGACTCATGTTGGCGAGGAAGCGCGATTTGCCCTGGTTGAGCGCCTCGGCGTCGGCGCGGGCCTTTTCGAGCGCGGCCTCGCGCTCGTGATCGGCCGTTGCGTCGCGGAGCGCGCCGACCAGCCGGCCGCCGTCGAGCCAGGCCAGATCGAGCCCGAGCCAGGCGCCCTCGGGCTCGTCGAGCGGGAAGACCAGGCTGGCGCGGCCTTCGCGGCGCGCGGCATCGAGCGCCGCGTCGACATCTGCCCGCGCCGAGGCCGCCGCGATCCCGGCGAGGCCCTGGGCGTGGACGCGCGCCGCGAGCCCGCCGTCCAGCCCGCCGAGCACGGTGTCGACGACCCCCTCGACGTCCATGGCCACGATCAGATGCGGCTGCGACGCCGCAAGCCTCGCCAGCCGGTCGTCGCCGGCCGGCGCCGCGGTCTCGGCGGCGGCGACGCGCGCCAGCGCGATGGCGGCCGTCAGTCCTGCGGCCATCGTGGCGACGCCCGCGACCGCCAGGGTGGCGGCGAGCGCGCCGGCCGGGGGCGCGGGCGTCAGGCCAGCGGCTTCGGCGAGGCCGGCGACGGCGAGCGCGCCAACGCTGAAGGTGCCGCCCCAGGCCACGCTGCGGCGGCCGAACAGGATCGCTGCTGCCAGCGGCGCGAGGCACCAGATCGCCAGCGGGCCGGTGACGCCGCCGGTCAGCCCGGCGGCGATGACGGCGGCGGCGGTCCAGATGACGAGAAGGCCGATGCGGGTCCCGCCGCCTTCGCCGCGAAGCAGAAAAAGGGCCGCGATCGCCGGCGCGACCGCCGCGATCAACGCCATGCCCGGATTTGCGTCACGCCAGGGGGCGACAGCGACGGCGGCGAGCGCGGCCATCGCCAGCGCCAGCGCCCAGCCGGCGTGCCACCAGACAGCGCGCCGCGTCGCCGCGTCTGGCCCGGCGGGCGGCGGGGCGGCCTCCTCGGCCTCGTTCGCTGCGGCAAAGGTCACGACGGCGGAGACTATCTGCGCCGACTGACTCGCGCGAGCCTGCTCGCGCCACACGCGACGGCGTTGTCGTGGGCGGCCCGGGACCTTAAGTGCCAGACCCGATGACCGATGACATCGCCTCCACCCTGGCCGAGCTGAAGGCCGAGTTCGACGTCCTGGGCGACTGGGAGCAGCGCTACGCCTATGTGATCGATCTCGGCCGCACCCTCGAGCCGCTCACCGACGAGGAGCGGTCGGACGCCAACAAGGTGCGTGGCTGCGCCAGCCAGGTCTGGCTGGTGCACGGCGCCGACGGGGACAGGCGGCTCGTTTTCCGTGGCGATTCCGACGCCCACATCGTGCGCGGCCTGATCGCCATCCTGCTGAAGCTCTACTCCGGCCGCACGCCGGCCGAGATTCTGGGCCTGGACGCGAAGGCCGCGTTCGAGAGCCTTGGGTTGATCGGAGCGATCTCCGCCCAGCGGTCGAACGGGCTCTATTCGATGGTCGGGCGCATCCGCAGCGACGCCGAGGCCGCGGCCGCCGCTTAGGCCGCGCGGATGCCGCTGGAGATGCGGTCGCCGTGCACGCCGAGAACGGCGTCGTAGCCGAGGATCATGTCGACGTCGACGCCGTTGGCGGCCAGGGGCAGCCTGAGCCACAGGATCGAGAGGTGCCCGGCGCCTCGCCAAGCGAAGTTGTGCACGCCAACGCCCGGCCGGCGGTCGTCGACCACCTTGTCGAGTTCGGTCCGCCAGTCGGCGGCGGCGGCGGCGTTGTAGATCTCCTCGAGCGTCCGCCCGGTGATCTCGCGGCGGCCGTAGACGCCATAGAGGCCGGTGCCCGCGAGGCGCACGCGATAGTCGCGCGGCTCGCGCGTCACGTCGATCAGACTCACCGTCGGCAGGTGGCGCTTGAAGTCGGCCGGATCGATGTCGGCGCGACCCGGCAGCCGGCCGGCGCGGCGAAGCGACGCCCAGTGGGCGAAGATCTCCTCGTGCGCGCGGACGGCGGTCGCCGGGCCGCCGGTTTGGGCCATCATCGCAACAACCGCCAAGTCTTTGGAATCACAACGAATCAATATCGCCCATGGCGCGAAGTCGCGGCAAGCGAAAACGCCCGCCACGGTGGCGGCGGGCGCTTGTTCTGCAGTTTGAAGGTGTTGAGCGCGCCGGCCTAGCGTCCGCGACGGCCGGAAGCCTGCCGTCCGCCCTGGCCAAGGCCCATTTGTTTGGCGAGTTCGGAGCGCGCCTTGGCGTAGTTGGGCGCGACCATCGGATAGTCCTTCGCCAGGCCCCACTTCGCTCGGTAGTCCTCGGGGCTCATGTTGTACTTGGTGCGCAGGTGGCGCTTGAGCGACTTGAACTTGCGGCCATCCTCGAGGCAGACCAGATGGTCGGGCGTGATCGAGCGCTTGACGGGAACAGCCGGCTCCTTCGGCGCGGCCTCGACGGCCTCGCCACCGGACGAGACGCTCGCCAGGGCGCGGTGCACGCTCTGGATGATCGAAGGCAGATCGGCCGCCGATACAGCATTGTTTCCGACATAGGCAGACACGATGTCGGCCGTCATCTCGATGATTTCCGATTTGTCTTCCATGCTCATCCGGTCCTGTCGATGCTCGCGAGAAGTGCTGTTGAAATCTTACATAACGAGCCGCCTGCAACAAGACAACCGGCAAACTGCTCGCGATACAACAAGTCGCGCCAAGAACAATTGTAGAGGTTCGCCGACGACTCGAAGTCAGTCGCTGCTTGGCGGGTGGAGCGGCCTAGCGGCCGAAGTCGGACGACAGGGCCAGCATGGCGGCCCGCTCGGGCAACGAATATTCGTCCAGCCCGCCTTCGTCGCCGTCGCGGATGGCTTTCAGGAGCGCGGGCGTCAGCGCCGACGATAGCGACCAGTTCCAGTAACGCAACACCGTCTGCGCCCGGTCAACGGCGATCATGTCATAGGTGATCAGCACCCGTTCCAGCGCCGGCCAGACCTCGCCGCTGGAATCGGTCTCGCGTCGCCGCAGGCTGCGCCAGAGCGCCCGGACCGCCGCCTTGGGCAACCCCGTCGCCTTGCACAGAATGGCGATCGGCTCGCCGCCGGGGTCGGTGAATATCTTCGCGCCGGTCGTCGGCTTCAGGCCCGCGAGGTAGGAAATCTCCTCGGCGAGTTCGCGCGTCATGCCCTCCTGCGCGGCGGCGACAGCATCGTCGAGGCTGGCGAACGGGCTCTTTTCGATGGCGCTGCGGTTGCGTTGGCGCCGTTCGATGAACTGCAGCGCCTTGCGGGCCAGGGGATCGGCCCACTTCTCGGCCGCGGCGAGGGCGAAGACGTCGCTGGCCGCCTCCTGCAGCACCTCGCGCGAGACGGCGAAGCGCTGGAGGATCGTGCGCCGGGCCTCAGACTCCGCCCACCAGAAAAGGATGTAGGCGTGCGACGGGCGAAGCTCGGCCCGCCTGAGGAGGTGCGGGATGGTGCGCGGATGCTCGCGCGTCGCCGCCACCAGAATCTCGAGCGCGTTGGCCGACAGCTTGGCGGTTTCGTTGCGCAGCACCGCCTCGATGACCGGCCCCTCCATCCGCTCGACCAGCGCCTCGCACACGAGCTCCGCCAGATCGCGGCGGGCGGCGATGGCGATGCGATGCTTGATCGTCGCGTTGCGGGCGCAGTCCAGCAGATCGGCGTCCCCCAGCGAGGCGCAGAGGTCGAGCAGCGGCTTGGAGACGTCGATGTGGTCGCGCAACAGGAGCCTGGCCAGCACCGAAGGGGGATCGAGGAGATTGGAAAGCCGCACCGCGACGCGGCCCCGCTCCTCGACCGAAGCGTCGCGAAGAATCTCCACCAGGAGGTCGGCGGTCATCGACCGCTCGAAGGCGTTGACGCGGCTGGATGGCAGGCAGACGACATCGGCCAGGCGCTTGAGCAGCGCCCGACGCGCCTTCGACGGCGGCGGCGGCGGGGCGTTTTCGTCCTCCGGCGCCAGGTCTAGGGGTGCGGGATCGCTCAAAAGGGGGCCGCTCCGAGGAAGCGCCATTGTCGGGCGCGTTGGGTTAATCAGGCGTTCGCGGCGCGCAACGCCGCAGGCGAGTTTTCCGGGAGACGTGGATGGAGATGCGGACGCCGGCGATCAAGACGGCGCATCCGATCCTCTATCTGGTGCTCTACATGCCGTTCGGAGCGGTGGGCGGCTATCTCTCGGTGACGCTGGCCTACCAGCTGAAGCAGGCGGGCGTTTCTACAGAGGCGATCGCGGGCCTCGTGGCGCTGGCCGTGCTGCCGAACGTGCTGAAGGTCTTCTGGGCGCCCCTCGTCGACACGGTCTTCAACGCCAAGATCTGGTACCTGGCCGGCGTCGTCGTCTCGGGTCTGATGGTCGCCGGCATCGGCGCCATGCCGCTTGGACCAGCGTCGCTGGCCTGGCTCGCGCCGACCATTGTGGTCATCAACACGATCGTGACCGTCACGGCGATGGGCGGCGAAGTGCTGATGGCGCACGGAACCGCGCCGCACGAGAAGGGACGCGCCGGCGGCTGGAGCCAGGCCGGCAATCTCGGTGGCGGCGGTCTGGGCGGCGGCCTCGGCCTTTGGCTGGCCACGCATGTCTCGCCGCTGGCCGCCGGCCTGGTGCTGGGCGGCGCGATCGTGGCCTGCGCGCTGCCCCTCCTCATCCTCCCCGCGGCCTCGATCGAGCATCGCCACACAGACCCCCTGAAGAGCCTGCTGGGCGTGGCCAAGGACGTCTGGAGCATCGCCCGCTCGCGCGCGGGGCTTTTGGCCCTCTTCGTGTTCGTCATGCCGCTGGGCACCAACATCGCCGGCGGCCTGATGCCGGCGATCGCCGGCGACTGGCGCGCCTCGGCCGACCTGGTGGCGCTGATCTCCGGCGTGCTCGGCGGGGTCGCGGCGATGCTGGGTGCGGTGGTTGGCGGCTACTTCTCCGATCTGATCGACCGGCGCGGCGCGTACGTGCTGTTCGGCGTCGTGCAGGGCGTCTGCGTGATCGCGATGGCGATCGCGCCGCACACGCCGGCGATGTTCGCCCTCTTCGCGCTCACCTATCAGGTCATCGGCGGCATGGCGTTCGGAGCCTACGCGGCGGTGGCGCTCGAAGCCATCGGAGCCGGCGCGGCGGCGACGAAGTTCAACCTGCTCGCCAGCGTCGCCAACGCGCCGTTGCTCTACTGCGCCATCATCGAAGGGTGGGTCGCCAAGCGCTATGGCGCCAGCGCCATGCTCGCCAGCGAAGCGGTGATGGCCGTCGCCGGCGCCCTGCTCTTCGCCGCCTTCGCCGCGCTGACCCGCCCGCGCCGCGCGTCGGCGGCGCCGGCCGCCTAGCTATCCGGTCGCGTATTCGCCGCCCTCGGGCGCCTCGCCATCGGCGGTGGCGGTCAGTCGCTTGGGGACCACGAGCAGCACGAGCAGGATCGAGGCGTAGACGATCGTGATGGCGATCACGCAGACGTTGAAGTTCT
>DATGKF010000103.1:0-3000 GCA_035294785.1 Caulobacteraceae bacterium
ACACTCGCCCCGCGGCCGCGTCCGCGGCGTTGGCGTAGTAGTCGATGGCCAACCCCACCGTCTGGTCCTGAACGACCGTGACCATCCACTGCTTCAGCGGCAGGAAGGTGATGATGCCGTTGGCGTCTGTCTCGAGTTCCATCCCGTCCTCCGGCCGCGTCACCAGCGGGATACCCGAACGCGCGAGCACAGGCCAGCTTGGACATGTAATGGACGCTTGACACATTGGCGACGCCAATGTCATGTATCCTTTACAGATTGTCGAGGAAGCTTGCATGAACCCGCCAACCGCCGCGCCGGACACGCCGGCTTCGCCGATGAAGGCTCTGATCGCCGCCTACGTCGTGGGCATCGTCGGCATGGCGCTCGCCGTCGGACTGTTCTGGCTGGCTGTCCGGGCCGTGCAGGCGCGGCATCTCGGCAGCGGATGGATCTTCGCCGGGGCCCTGGTCTATGGCGCCGCCATCCTCGGCGTCACCTACGCCGCCAACCGCGCCGGCCGGCGCTTCGGCAACACCACGCCAACGCCGGCCGCCCGTCGTTACCGTCGCCGCTTCTTCGTCGCCATGACCGCCTACGTCTTCACGCTGATGGTCTCGGCGAGCCTCTTCGCCGGCGTGCATCCGCCGCCGTGGCTGGCCTGGCCCCTGGCGCTGGCGCCGGCCGCCGCGATCATTGCGACCATCGTGGTGATGGGCCTCTATCTGAGCGAGGAGACCGACGAACTGGAGCGCGCCATCGTCGGCGAGTCCGCGCTGTGGGCCACCGGCGCCCTGCTGGCGATCGCGACCACCTGGGGCTTCCTCGAGCAGTTCGGGCTCGTCGCGCACGTCGAGGCCTGGGCGGTGTTCCCGCTTTGGGCGCTGTGCCTGGGCCCGGCCAGCGCCCTTGTCCGCCGACGCTACCTCTAGCGCGCCCGATGAAGAACCGCCTGAAAGTACTCCGGGCCGAGCGCGACTGGAGCCAGGCCGACCTCGCCGAGCGGCTCGAGGTCTCGCGCCAGAGCGTCAACGCGATCGAGACCGGCAAGTACGACCCAAGCCTGCCGCTGGCGTTCCGCATCGCCCGCCTGTTCGACCAGCCGATCGAGGCGATCTTCCGAGAGGAAGGATAGGCGTATCTGGAGCCATCGGGCGAGCCGCGGGCGCAGCCAAGTATAACCGCGGAGATCGCAGAGGAGGCGCGGAGGCCGCAGAGGAGCGGTCCGCGCCCTCCGCGATAACTCAGCGCCCTCTGCGGTTATGCTTGAAAGCGCCTGCGGCGCGCTCGGCCGTCGAAATCACGCGCTCTTCGCCGGCGCCATCATCATCCGCTTCGGCGCCGCGCAGACGCGATGCACCATCGGCTCGAACGCCGAGAGCGGCATCGTCTCGTAGGCCGGGTCGAAGCTGTTCTGGTCGTAGAGGTGGCAGAACTGAGCGGTGTATTCGTAGGCCGGGTGGCCCTTGAACTCGTCGCGTCGGTTCCGGTCGCCGCCCAGGTAGTGGAAATAGTAGTAGCCCTGGAAGATGGCGTGGTGCTGCACCATCCAGTGGTTCTCGTCGGAAACGAACGGCTTCAGGATCTCGGCGGCGATGTCGGCGTGGTGCGAGGGGCCGAGGATGTCGCCGATGTCGTGGATCAGCGCGCAGACCACATATTCCTCGTCGCGGCCGTCCTTGAACGCGCGGGTGGCGGTCTGCAGGCTGTGGGTCATCCGATCGACCGCGAAGCCGCCGCAGTCGCCTTCCAGCAGCCGCAGGTGCTTGAGCAGCCGGTCGGGGAACTCGGCCCCGTAGGCGCGGGTCGCCTGGACGATGTTGGACCAGTCCTGCTGGGTGCCCTCGGTCATGGCGTGGAACTTCGCCCGCGCCATCGGCGCCTCACCGTCGGCCATCTGAACTCTCCCCAAAAACGCCCTGGGGGGCGCTTCGATTATCGCTGTTCATGGTGCTCGCCGGCGCGGCCGGCGTCAACGCGAGGGCGCAGGGAAGGGGGTGAACGCGGCGACGGTCTCCGCGTCGTCCTCCAGCGTCGGCAGGTAGGTCGGCGGGCGGCGCGCTTGGACCGCCTGTTCGAACGCGTGGCCCAGCGCCAGCATCGCCGCGTCGCTCCAGGCCGGCCCGATGAACGAGAGCCCCACCGGCAGGCCGCGCACCTGGCCCATCGGCACGGTCAGATGCGGATAGCCGGCGATGGCGGGCATACCGGTCGCGCCGCCGCCCCAGAAGTGGTCGCCGCCCACGTCGATCCGCGCCGCTGGCCCGAAGGTCGGCGCGATCAGGGCGTCCAGCCGATCCGCCGCCAGCAGGCGGTCGATCCCCTCCGCGCCGGCCGCGCGCAGGCTGTCGGCGCGGGCTTTCAGATAGGCCGGATCGCCCAGCCCCAACGTCGCCTCCGCTTTCTCGAACAGCTCCTGGCCGAACAGCGCCAGCTCGCGCGGGCTCGCCCGGTTGAAGGCGATCAGGTCCGCCAGGGTGTGCACTTTCACCGCTGCCGGCATGGTGGCGAAGTAGGCGTTGAGGCCGGCCTTGAGCTCGGTCAGCAGCACCGTATGCTCGTTCTTGCCCAGGTCGTCGGGCGGGGTGAAGTCGACGTCGAGCACCTCGGCGCCCCCCGCCCGCAGCCGCGCGATCGCCGCGTCGAACACCGCCTCGGTCGCCGGCCGCAGCTTGCACGCATAGCGCAGCACACCCAGCCGCTTGCCGGCCAGGCTCGCGCCCCGCAGCGCCGCGGCGTAGTCGGTGCGGCGCGCGTCGGCCGCGGCGGTGGCCGGATCGTGCGGGTCGGACCCGGCCATCGCGGTCAGCAGGATCGCGGCGTCCAGGACGCTGCGGGCCATCGGGCCGGGCGTGTCCTGGCTGGCCGAGATCGGGATGACGTGTGTGCGCGACACCAGCCCTAGCGTCGGCTTCAACCCGACCAGGCCGGCGAACGCGGACGGCGCGGTGACCGACCCGTCGGTCTCCGTGCCGACGCCCACGGCCGCCAGCGACGCGGCGATCGCCGAGCCGGTCCCCG
>DATGKF010000104.1:0-93100 GCA_035294785.1 Caulobacteraceae bacterium
GCTCGATCCTGCTCTACGTCGAGAGCATCCGCGAGGCGCGCAAGTTCATGACCGCGGCCCGCATCGCCGCCCGCGCCAAGCCGGTGATCGTCATCAAGTCGGGCCGCAGCCAGGGCGGGGCGAAGGCCGCGCTCTCGCACACCGGCGCGCTGGCCGGCGCGGACGCGGTCTATGAGGCGGCCTTCCGCCGCGCGGGCATGCTCAGGGTCTTCGAGCTGCGCGAGATCTTCGAGGCGGCCGAGACGCTCGCCCGCGGGTTCTCCGTGCGGGGCGACCGGCTGGCCATCCTCACCAACGGCGGCGGCGCGGGGGTGCTGGCGGCCGACGCGCTTGAGGCGCGCGGCGGGCGGCTCGCGACGCTTTCGCCGGAGGTTCTGGAAAAGCTTTCGTCCGTCCTGCCGCCGACCTGGTCGCACGCCAATCCCGTCGACATCATCGGCGACGCGCCGGGCGAGCGCTATGCAGCGGCGCTCGATGCGCTGATCGACAACCCGGGCCAGGACGCGATCCTGGTGATGAACTGTCCGACCGGTCTCGTGGGACCTGAGGACGCCAGCGCCGCCGTCCTCGACCGGCTCTCCGTGCGGCGGCATGCGCCGGCGCTCACCTGCTGGCTGGGCGACGCCACCGCCGGCGCCGCGCGGGCGCGTTTCGCCGCCGCCGGCGTACCCACCTACGAGACCCCGGACGAGGCGGTGCGGGTCTTCATGCACGCGGTCGACTACCGCCGAAACCAGCGTCTGCTGATGGAGACGCCGCCGGCCGGCGTCGCGATCGATGCGGCGGCGCGCGCCGAGGCCGCCGCGTTGGTGAAGGCCGCGCTCGACGATGGCCGCACCCTGCTCACCGAGGCTGAGTCGAAGCGGCTGCTTTCGGCCTACGGTGTTCCCGTCGTCCCCACGCACACGGTCAAGGACGCGGCGGAGGCCGCGCGGCTCGCCGGCGAGAACGGCGGCCCTTTCGCGCTCAAGATCCTGTCGCGCGACATCACCCACAAGTCCGATGTCGGCGGCGTGCGGCTGAATCTGCGTGACGCCGCCGAAGTCGAGGCCGCCGCGGCGGCCATCCTGCGCGAGGTCGCGGCGCACGCGCCGTCGGCCAGGATCGACGGCTTCACCGTCGAACCGATGATCGTCCGCCCTGGGGCCCGGGAACTGATCGCCGGCCTCTTCGACGATGCGGTGTTTGGACCGGTGGTGCTGTTCGGCGAGGGCGGCACGGCGGTCGAGGTGCTGGCCGACCGCGCGCTCGGGCTCCCGCCGCTGAATCCGATGCTCGCGCGCGACATGATCGCCCACACGCGGGTCTCGCGGCTGCTTGACGCCTACCGCGACGTCGCGGCGGCCGACCGAGGCGCGATCGAGGCCGTGCTGGTGCGCCTGGCCGACCTGGCCATCGACCTGCCCGAGGTGGTCGAACTCGACATCAATCCGCTGCTGGCGGACGCCGGTGGCGTGATCGCGCTCGACGCGCGCGTCGTCCTCCGCGCCGCCGATCCGGCGCGCACGCGGCGGCTGGCGATCCGACCCTATCCGGCCGAGTTCGAGAAAACGCTCGCACTTGCCGACGGGCGCAGCCTCCAACTGCGGCCGATCAAGCCCGAAGACGCTCCGGCGCTGATCGAAATGAGCCGCCGCTCGACGCCCGAGGACATGCGCCTGCGGTTTTTCGGAGCCATGCACGTCCTGCCGCCGACCCTGGCGGCGCGGCTCTCGCAGATCGACTACGACCGTGAAATGGCCCTCGTCGCGCTCGACACGCCGGAGCGGCCGCAGGACATCCTCGGCGTCGTGCGGCTGATGGGCGATCCGGACAACACCGATGGCGAGTTCGCCGTGATGGTCCGTTCGGACATGAAGGGCCGCGGCCTGGGCTACCAGCTGATGCGCGAGATGCTGGCCTGGGCCAAGGCGCGCGGGCTCCGGCGCGTGCGCGGCGACGTGCTGCGCGAGAACGCCACCATGCTGCGCATGGTCCGCGAACTGGGCGCGGCGCTCGACCCGATCGGCCCCGATCCGGCGATCGTCCGCGTGCACTTCGATCTCGTCGCCGCCTGAGACGGCGCGTGCACATGGGTGCGCGATGCCCCTAGTGGCTCAGCAGGAGGAATTTCGAGCAGCCGGTCAGGAAGTCCTGGGTGACGCCGCCCAACATCCACTCGCCCAAGCGCGTATGGCCGTAGGCGCCGGCGACGATCAGATCAGCGCCCAGCTTGGCCGCGGTGTCCTCGAGTGCGGCGGCCACATGTCCGTGCGACGGCTTGATGGTCTCGACCTGGGCGCCGACGCCATGGCGCTCGAGACGGCGCACAAGCTCGAAGAAGCTCGCCTCGCCGGCCTCGGCGGCAACGATGGTGACGTGTCGCGCGCGTTTCAGGAACGGAAGCGCGTCGCTGACGGCGCGCCTGGCCTCGCGGGTGTCCTTCCAGGCGATGACGACATGTTCGCCGTTGAACGTCTCCTCGCCGTCGGCGGTCAGCAGCACGGGAACCCCGGCCTCGAGCACGAGGTCGGCGGCGCGCGCGGCGAAGGCGGGCCGGTCGCCGCGGCTAAAGCGACTGGCGACGATCAGGTCGGCGCCGCGCGCCCTTAGGCTCAGCGCCTTGTCGGGAAAGTCCTGGACGGAGACCCAAGCCGTGCAGGGGCGCTCGCCGACCAGGGCGCGGAAGTGCGCCTCGGCCGCGCGCAGATCATCGGTGGTTCGCCTCTGCAGCGCCTCGACGATCATGCCGTCCGTCGCATAGGCGGTGGCGAGGGCCTCATCGAAGTTCTCCGCCGCGAGACCGGTGAGAGCCGCGCCAAACATGTCAGCCACCTGCGCGGCGAGCCGCACGCGGCGATCACACGCGCGACCGTCGTCGGCGTGAACGAGAATGGTCTTGATCGACATCGCTTCCTCGAAACCTAGGTCCGGGTGCGCCGAGCTTGCGCCGTTTCAGGCGCGGCGCTCTGATCTAGATCAAGCGGAGGCGGCTTCCCGCCGAAGCCAGGGATGCGCCCGATGTTCGCTATGACTCTCGCCGCGCCCCACACCGCGCTTCAGCCCACCGCCCGCCCCGATCCCGCGCCCGGACCCGGCGAGATCCGGCTGCGCGTGAGCGCCTGCGGCGTCTGCCGCACCGATCTGCACGTCATCGACGGCGAACTCGGCCCCGGTCCCCTGCCGATCGTGCCGGGGCACGAAGTGGTCGGCGCCGTCGACGCGCTCGGGTCCGGCGTTCCGGCCGCGTTGCTTGGCGCCCGCCTCGGCGTTCCCTGGCTGGGCTCGACCTGCGGCGTCTGCCGCTATTGCCGCGACGGCGAGGAGAACCTCTGCGACCGGCCCGCCTTCACCGGTTGGACCCGTGACGGCGGCTACGCCGACGCGATCGTCGCGGACGCGCGGTACGCCTTTCCGATCCCCGAAGCCTACGACGACGCCGAGGCCGCGCCGCTGCTCTGCGCCGGCCTGATCGGCTTCCGCTCCTGGCGCATGGCCAGCCAGACGCGGCCGGTGAAGCGGCTCGGGCTCTACGGCTTCGGCGCCGCCGCGCATCTCCTGGCGCAACTCGCCGTCGGCGAAGGTCAGGCTGTCTACGCCTTCACCCGCGCCGGCGACGCCGTCGCCCAGGCCTTCGCGCGGAGCCTCGGCTGTGTCTGGGCGGGGGCTTCGGAGGAGCCGCCGCCGGAGCCGCTCGACGCGGCGGTCATCTTCGCCCCGGTGGGCGAACTGGCGCCGCTGGCGCTGAAGGCGGTGCGCAAGGGCGGAACGGTCGTCTGCGGCGGCATCCACATGAGCGACATCCCGCGCTTTCCCTACGCGCTCCTCTGGGAGGAGCGGCGGCTCGTCTCCGTGGCCAACCTGACGCGCCAGGACGGGCTCGACTATCTGCCGCTGGCCGCGGCGCACGGCGTGCGCGCCCACGTCACCTGCTATCCGCTTGCCGAAGCCAACCGGGCGGTCGCCGATCTGCGAGACGGCCGTCTCAGCGGGGCCGCCGTCCTCATCCCGCCGGGCGCCTAGATCAGCAGAATCCGGCCGAGCGATATGGCTTCGCCAGCGGCGCACGGCGTCGACCCGGGCCCCTGCCGCCAAGGCCGTTTGATCTCGCTCAATGCCGGCGGCCGCGAGGCGGCCTCTCCTGCTCGTCGGATCAGGAGTGAAGCGCCGTGGACATCAGGGACATTCTTCTCGCGCTCAGGGCCGATGCGCCTTGCGCCAACATCCTCGCCTGGGCCGCCGTGCTGGCCGCCCGGCACGACGCCAGGATCGAAGGCGTCTGCCTCTATTCCGAGCCGGTCTTCGCGCTCGCCGGCGACTTCGCCGTCCGCCAACGCGCCGTCGCCGGGGTGCTCGACAACCGCGCGCTCGCCGAAACCGGGCTGATCGCGCCGATGAAGGCGGCCTTCGTCGAGGTGATGGGGGCGCACGGCGTCACCGCCCACTGGACCTCCCCGCCGCCGGACGAGCCGCCGGCGACGACCGCGGCCCGCGCCCGCACGGCCGACCTGGCCATGGTCCGATCGCCCGATCTGCACCGGCCGGCGCAACGCGCGCTGGCGTGGACGCTGGCCCTGTTGAGCGGCGCGCCGACGCTGCTCGTCCCCGACTCGGCCCGTCCGGCGGCGGACTTCAAGCGGGTCGTGGTCGCCTGGAACGGCTCGGCCAACGCCAAGCGCGTGCTCGACGCCTCGCTGTCGCTGCTCAAGCGGGCCGCGATGGTCGAAATCGCGACCGTCGACGACGGACCGGTCGGGTCACCGCGCGCCGCGCCGGACGCCCTGCTCAGCCACCTGGATCGGCACGGCGTGCGCGCCACGTTCCACCACGGCGGCCGCGACCACAACGCTGGCCGCGCGATCCTGGCGCGCTGTGCGGCCGTGCGGGCCGACCTGCTGGTCATGGGCGCGTACGGGCACTGGCGCATCGCCGAAGCGGCCTTCGGCGGCGTGACGGAGACCATCCTGACCGCCGCGGAGATTCCCGTCCTGATGGCGCACTAGCGAGCGCGCTCGAACGATGAACAAGCTGGCTTGCCTTCGGCGGCGCCCGGTCTAAAGCGCGCGGGCGATGCTGCATCTCGGCCTCTTGCTGCAGACGCTGGCGGCGCGCGCGCGCCTGCTGGCGCACGAGCATTGGTCGCGGGAGCGACTCGAGCGGCATCAGACAGAGGCGCTGGCCGCGCTTCGCCGTCACGCCTACGCCCACTCGCAATTTTACCGAGAGTTCCACGCCGGCCTCGAGACGGCGCCGCTCGAGGCGCTGCCGGTCCTGACCAAGGCCATGGTGATGGCCCGCTTCGACGAGGTGGTGACCGATCCGGCCATCCGGCTGACCGACGTGAAAGCCTACCTCGACGATCACGCGCCGGACGCGCGCTACCTCGGCCGCTACTGGGTGAACGCCACCTCCGGCACCAGCGGCCGGCCGGGCCTCTTCCTGGCCGACGCGGCCGAATGGAGCCTGGAGCTGGCGACCGCCGTCCGTGCGTTCGAGGACGCGGGCCTGCGTCTATCACCCACTCGCCGCGCGCGCATCGCGCAGATCACATCGACCAACCCTTCGCACCTCTCCTCCCAGGGCGGCCGCAGCTTGGCGAACTGGTGGATGCCGACGTTGCTCCTGGACGCCAACGAACCTCTGGCCAGCATGGTCGAGCGGCTGAACGCCTGGCAACCGGAGATGCTCTGGGCCTACGCCTCGATCATCCATGTTCTGGCCGACGAACAGCGGGCCGGACGGCTGAAGATCGCGCCGCGCTCGGTGCTCAGCGCCTCTGAGCTGCTCACGCCCGGCATCCGCGAGCGCGCCGTCGACGCTTGGAGCGATGTGGTCTTCGACACTTACGCCACGACCGATTGTGGCGGACTGGGCGCCGAGTGCGACCGGCATCGCGGCCTGCATCTGCAGGAGGACCTGGCCATCGTCGAAGTGGTCGATCGCCAGAACCGGCCGGTCCCGCCCGGAAGCTTCGGCGACAAGCTGCTGGTTACGGTGCTCGGCGGATACACCCAGCCGCTGATCCGCTACGAGCTCGACGACAGCGTGCGCATCGCCGCCGCGCCCTGCACCTGCGGGCGGCCCTTCCGGCTGATCGACGCCATCCAGGGTCGCATCGAGGAGGTGCTGTCCCTGCCCGCGGCGAGCGGCGGCAAGATCGCGGTGCACCCGATCGTCTTCTCGAACGTCATGGACCGCCTGCCGGTCTCCGGCTGGCAGGTGCTGCAGGAGCGACCGGCCTGCACCTGCAGCTCGCCGGCGCCCCCGGCGATCTGGACGCCGCCGCCCTGGTCCGTTCGGTTGGCGAGGCGCTTTCGGCGACCGGCGTCCGCCCGCCCGCCATGGACGTGCGGCGCGTCGCCGCCATCCCGCACGCGGGCGCCGGCAAGACGCCGCTCGTGCGATCGACGCTGAGGGCGAAGCCGCTCGCCTAGGTCAGGCCGGGCCGTCGAGTTCAGCGAGGTCGTCGGCGATGCGCGCCGCGGCCCGCTCCACCCCGGCGGGATAGCCGGTCAGCGCGTACCAGCGCAGGACCCACAGACCGTTGACGAGGCGGAAGAGCCGCAAGCGCTCGCGGTAGCCGTCGCCGAACAGGGACTTGTCGCCATAACCCTGCTCCAGCCAGGCGACCGGCAGCTCCGGCTCCTCCCAGTAGGCCCACTTGCCGAACTCGTTGATCGGCGAATCCATCGACGCTTGGCCGAAATCGATCAGGCCCGAGAGACGCCCCTCGTGGACCAGGATGTGGCAGGCGCGAATGTCGTTGTGAGTCAGCCGCCGCTCGACGGGGCCGCTCGCCATCACCGTCTCGAAGGCGCGAAACCCGCGTTCCAGCGCGGCCGGGTTTACGCCCGCCGCCGCGCCCAGCCGGACGAACTCGCCCTCCATGGCGAGGAAATCGTCCGTGTCGCCTTCGAAGAATTGCGCCGCCTCGCCAAGGTCCGCGACGCCGATCGTGTGCATCCGCGAGAGTTGCTCGCCGACCTCTTCGACGATCGACCGCAGCGTTGCGCGCGGCAGCGCCAGGCTGTCGGAGAGGCGCTGGCCCGGCAGCAGCTCCAGGAAGCACAGCTCCAGGATCTCGCCCCCGCTCTCGATCCGCTGGATCGACAGCACCTCGGGAACCCGCATCGCCAGCATCCGGCAGCGCCCGATCGCCCAGGCCTCCTTTTCGAAGAGTCCCGGGGCGTGGCGCGCGATCCGGAGGATGACGCTGAGCCCGCTCTCGAACCGGATGCGGTAGACCTCGTTGGCCTCGCCGTGAACGATGCGCTCCCTGGCCGCGATCGGGCTCTTGGAGACCGCGCGCGCCGCGCCGGCGATCAGCACGTCCGGCGCCGCGAACCCAGCGTGCAGCGCGGCCAGGTGAGCGTCGTAGTCGGTCATCGATGGGGGAATGGTGGAGCTAAGCGGAGTCGAACCGCTGACCTCTTGAATGCCATTCAAGCGCTCTACCAGCTGAGCTATAGCCCCGGATTCCGGGTGTTCGCGTGTGGCTGAAGGCGGCCGGGCCCGCGAAGGGGGCGGACCCTATGCCGAGCGGCGGCGGCGATCAAGCCTGGCCGGCGGACCGGCCTCTCAGTCCGGCTCCTCGCCCGGGAGGCCCTCGATTTCGCCTTCGAAGTTGTCGTCCTCGTCCTCGTCCTCGAGGAACGGCACTACCTCGCCGGCGTCTTCTTCCAGCTCTTCCTCTTCGGCGAAGTCGACGCCCAGTTCTTCCACGGGGGCGGGGGTTCCGCCTTCGGCGGGCTCCTCGTCGTCGTCGACCTCGATCGGCTCGGCCGGCACTTCGTCCACTTCGGGGGTCTCGTCGACCTCGTCCTCGAACCCGTCGGGCTCGGGCGCGGGCGCCGGCGCGGCGACCTCTTCTTCGGCTTCGTAGTCGGCCGGCGTCGAGCGGGCGCGCACGCGGCGGTTCCGCAGCGCCTCCTCGGGGTCGAACTGCGTTGCGCATTTTGGGCAGGTGGCCGGTCGTTTGCTGAGGTCGTAGAATTTGCTTTGGCAGTTGGGGCAAATCTGCTTTGCGCCCAATTCGGGATTGGCCAAGGACGAGACCTTCTTTGAGAGAAGAAGCGATCAATTGTGCGGCGGGCGGCTCCCTTGCCACGGGCGACGGCCGCTGTCAAAAGCCCGCGTTTCCCACCCCCAACGAGAGCCGGTTTTAGGCCATGGCGCCCCAACGTCTGACCGCGCGTCCGGGCGCCGCGCTGAAAGGCCGGGCGCGGGCGCCGGGCGACAAGTCGATCTCGCACCGGGCGCTGATCCTGGGCGCGATGGCGCGCGGCGAAACGCGCATCTCAGGCCTGCTTGAGGGCGACGACGTCCTCCACACCGCCGAGGCGATGCGGGCGCTCGGCGCGGCCGTCGAAAGGACGGGCGAGGGCGCCTGGCGGGTCGAGGGGCGGGGGGGCCTGGTCGAGCCCGCCGACGTCATCGATTGCGGCAACTCCGGCACCGGCGTGCGGCTGATGATGGGCGCGGTCGCCGGCTATGCGATCGGAGTCGGCTTCACCGGCGACGCCAGCCTGCGCGGGCGGCCGATGATGCGGGTGTTGCGGCCTCTCGGCGAGATGGGCGCGGCCTATGTGTGCCGCGAGGGCGGCCGCCTGCCGCTGATGCTGCGCGGCGGCGCGCTGACCGGCGTCGCCTATCGGCTGCCGGAACCGTCGGCGCAGGTGAAGTCGGCGGTGCTGCTCGCCGGCCTGAACGCCTCCGGCCAGACCACCGTCATCGAGCCCGAGCCGACGCGCGACCACACCGAGCGGATGCTGCGCGCCTTCGGGGCGGTCGTCGACGTGACCGACGCGGCGGACGGCCGCCACATCCGCCTCGCCGGCGGACAGCCGCTGACCGGGACCGCGATAGACGTGCCGGGCGATCCGTCCTCGGCCGCCTTCCCGCTGGTCGCCGCGCTGGTGACGCCGGGTTCGGCGGTGACGATCGAGAACGTGCTCTTAAACCCGCTGCGCACCGGCCTCTTTGCGACTCTCATCGAGATGGGCGCGGACCTCGTGATCGCGAACCGGCGCGACGCCGGCGGCGAGGCTGTTGGCGACGTCACCGCCCGACACTCCAGCCTGACCGGCGTGACCGTGCCGGCGGCGCGGGCGCCCTCGATGATCGACGAATATCCGATCCTGGCCGTCGCCGCCGCCTTCGCCGATGGGCAGACCACCATGCTCGGCCTGGAAGAGCTGGTGGTGAAGGAGAGCGACCGGCTGGCGCTCACCGTGCGCGGGCTCTCGGCCTGCGGGGTCGTGGTCGAGCAGGTCGGCGCCACGATGAGCGTGCGCGGCGCCGGCGGCGGCAACCATCGCGTCCGCGGCGGCGCGCAGGTCGCGACCCACGGCGACCACCGCATCGCCATGGCGCATCTGGTGCTGGGGCTGGCGGCCGAGCAGCCGGTCAGCGTCGACGAGCCGGCCATGATCGCCACCAGCTTCCCCGGTTTCGAGGCCTTGATGGGCGGGCTCGGCGCGGCGATCGAGCCGGCGTGAGCGGCTTCGTCATCGCCATCGACGGGCCGGCCGCCTCGGGCAAGGGCGCCATCGCCCATGCGTTGGCTGAATCCTACGGCCTGCCGGTGCTGGACACGGGGCTGCTCTACCGCGCCGTCGGCCTCTCGGTGACGCGGGCCGGCGAAGACCCCGACGATGCGGCCATCGCCGTCAGCCACGCCCGCGCGCTCGACCTCGGGCGGCTCGCCGATCCGGCCCTGCGCTCGCTCGAGGCGGGCGACGCGGCCAGCCGCGTCGCCGTGCATCCGGCCGTGCGCGAGGTGCTGCGCGCCGCCCAGCGCGCCTTCGCCGCCCGGCCGGGCGGGGCCATCGTCGACGGACGCGACATCGGCACCGTCATCGTCCCCGACGCGCCGGCCAAGCTCTTCATCACCGCCACGCTGGAGGCCCGCGCCGAGCGCCGCTGGCTGCAGCTGAAGGCGACCGACCGGGCGGCGACCCGCGATGCGGTGGTCGCCGACATCGTCCGCCGCGATGCGGTCGACTCCGGCCGCGCCGACTCGCCGATGCGCCCGGCGGCCGACGCCGTCTTGCTGGACACCACTGAAATGACTATAGAAGCGGCCGCCGATGCGGCCCGCCGCATCGTCGAGGCGGCGCGCGCCCGATGGGACGCTTCCCGGACGGGCTAATCCACCCGCGCCCTTTGCCTCGAACGCCGCGGGCTTCCGCTCGGGCGCCGGTCAATCGCCGGCTCTCCGTGCGCTTCGCTACATCCTGACAACCCTCGCGGGACCGAGGCGGGCGAACGCGTCCGCCGCCCGCCTTTGAAAGACGAAAGAGACTTATGGCCGACGATATGACGATGACCCCGACGCGTGACGACTTCGCCTCGTTGCTCGACGAGTCCTTTGGCGGGCGCGACTTCATGGAAGGCACGGTGGTGAAGGGCATCGTCGTGGCCATCGAGAAGGACTTCGCCATCGTGGACGTGGGCCTGAAGACCGAGGGCCGCATCCTGACCAAAGAGTTCGGGGTCGGCGAGGACGGCAAGGCGACCATCCAGGTCGGCGACGAGGTCGAGGTGTTCCTGGAGCGGGTCGAAAACGCCCTCGGCGAGGCGGTGATCAGCCGCGACAAGGCCCGCCGCGAAGAGGCCTGGACCCGGCTCGAGGCCGTCTACGCCAGGAACGAGCCGGTGCAGGGCTCGATCGTCGGCCGCGTGAAAGGCGGCTTCACCGTCGACCTCGGCGGCGCATCGGCCTTCCTGCCCGGCAGCCAGGTCGATATCCGCCCGGTGCGCGACGTCGGCCCGCTGATGGGCAAGGAACAGCCCTTCGCCATCCTCAAGATGGACCGCCCGCGCGGCAACATCGTCGTCTCCCGCCGCGCCATCCTCGAAGAGGCCCGCGCCGAACAGCGCACCGAACTGGTCAGCCAGCTGCACGAGGGCGAGGTGCGCGAGGGCGTGGTCAAGAACATCACCGACTACGGCGCCTTCGTGGACCTGGGCGGCATCGACGGGCTCTTGCACGTCACCGACATGAGCTGGAAGCGCGTCTCGCACCCCAGCCAGGTTCTGGCGGTGGGCGACACGGTCAAGGTGCAGATCGTCAAGATCAACCCCGACACCCAGCGCATCTCGCTCGGCATGAAGCAGCTGCAGTCCGATCCCTGGGACGGGGTCGAGGCCAAGTATCCGGTGGGCGCCAAGTTCACCGGCCGCATCACCAACATCACCGACTACGGCGCCTTCGTGGAGCTGGAAGCCGGCGTCGAGGGCCTGGTGCACGTCTCCGAGATGTCGTGGACGAAGAAGAACGTCCATCCGGGCAAGATCGTCTCCACCTCTCAGGAGGTCGAGGTGGTGGTGCTGGACGTCGACGCGTCCAAGCGCCGCGTTTCGCTCGGCCTCAAGCAGGCGATGGACAATCCGTGGGACGCGTTCGTCAAAGCGCATCCGGTGGGCTCGACGGTCGAGGGCGAGGTGAAGAACGCCACCGAATTCGGCCTCTTCCTCGGTCTCGACAACGATATCGACGGGATGGTGCACCTGACCGATCTCGACTGGAGCGTCTCCGGCGAGGAGGCCATCCAGAAGTTCAAGAAGGGCGACATGGTCAAGGCCAAGGTCCTGGACGTCGATGTCGAGAAGGAGCGGATCTCCCTGGGGATCAAGCAACTCGCCGGCGATCCGATGTCGGAGGACACCTACCGCAAGGGCCAGACCGTGACCGTGCAGGTGACCGAGATCACCTCAGGCGGGATCGAGGTGAAGTTCGGCGACGACGCCGCCCCGATGACGGCCTTCATCCGCAAGTCGGACCTTTCGCGCGACCGCTCGGAGCAGCGGCCGGAACGGTTCGCGGTCGGCGACCGGCTGGACGCGCAGATCACCAACCTCGACAAGTCCGCCCGCCGGGTCTCGCTGTCGGTGAAAGCGCTGGAAGTGGCCGAGGACAAGGAGGCGATCGAGAAGTTCGGCTCCTCCGACTCCGGGGCCTCGCTCGGCGATATCCTGGGCGCGGCCCTGCGCGAAAAGGCCGCCAAGGAGTAGGCGCGCCGCGCCGCTCGAAAACCGCCCAACGATCGGGCGCCGCCCGCCGGCTCGACCCCGGCGGGCGGTTTTCGCGCGATTTGATCGCCTAGTCCCTTGAACCGCAACGCTGACTTGGCCATGGTCGGTTCGGGAACACGGGGCTGGCCATGATCAAATCCGAGCTGATCGCCAAGCTGGCGAGCGAGAATCCGCACCTCACCCTGCGCGACGTCGAGCGTGTGGTCGGGGTCGTGCTCGACCGGATGGCGAGCGCGCTGGCCGGCGGCGGCCGCGTCGAGCTTCGCGGCTTCGGCGCCTTCTCGGTTCGCTCCCGCCCGGCGCGCACCGGCCGCAATCCGCGCACCGGCGCCGCCGTCAGGGTCAAGGCCAAGCACGTTCCCTTCTTCAAGAGCGGCAAGGAGCTCCGCGAGCGGCTGAACGCGGACGCCTAGCGAGGAGTCCGGTCAATGCTGAAGGAATTCCGCGAGTTCATCGCGCGGGGAAACGTCGTCGACCTGGCCGTCGGGGTCATCATCGGCGGCGCGTTCGGCGCCATCGTCAAAAGCCTGGTCGACCAGATCATCATGCCGCCGATCGGCCTGATCACCGGCGGCATCGACTTCGCCCAGCTCAAGATCGTGCTGAAGCCGGCCGCCGGCAAAGCCGCCGAAGTGGCCATCGGCTACGGCGCCTTCATCAACAATATCCTCGACTTCCTGATCGTCGCCTTCGTCATCTTCCTCATGGTCAAAGGCATCAACAGCATCAAGCGCGAGGAAGCCGTCGCCGAAGCGCCGCCGCCCGGCCCGACGCCGACCGAGGCGCTGCTCACCGAGATCCGCGACCTGCTCAAGGCGCGCTGAGGCGGGCGTGCGCCAACGCCTGTCCCTCGTCGCGGTCGTCGTCCGCGACTACGACGAGGCCATCGCCTTCTACACCGGCGTGATGGGGTTCCGTCTCGTCGAGGACACGCCGCAAGGCGGCGCCAAGCGCTGGGTCGTCGTCGAACCACCCGGCGATGGCGGCAGCGCGCTCCTGCTCGCCCGCGCCGTGAACAACCGGCAGGCGGCCCACATCGGCGATCAGACCGGCGGGCGCGTATTCCTTTTCCTGCACACCGACGACTTCGAACGCGATCACGCACGGCTGAGCGCGGCTGGGGTGGCCTTCGTCGAGGGACCGCGCGATGAGCCTTACGGCCGCGTCGCGGTGTTCGAGGACCTCTACGGGAATCGCTGGGACCTGATCGAGCCCAAGGGTTGACCGCCGCCGGCCTGGGCCTAAGTGAGCGGCCGATGACCAGCGCCAAGATCTGCGGACTGTCGACGCCGGAGGGCGTGCAAGCGGCGCTGGGCGGCGGCGCGGCCTTCATCGGCTTTATGTTCTTCGATGCGAGCCCGCGGCGCGTCTCGCCGGACACCGCTGGGCGGCTGGCCGCGCCAGCGCGTGGGAAGACGCGCATCGTCGCCGTAACCGTCGATCCGGACGACGCGGCGCTCGACCGCATCATGGCGGCGCTCAAACCCGACCTCATCCAGCTGCACGGCCGCGAAACGCCGGCAAGGGCGCGCGAGATCGGGCGACGCACGGGCGCCGGCCTCATCAAGGTGCTGCCGGTGGCGACGGCCTCGGACGTCGATGCCGCCGCCGCCTACGACGGGCTGGTCGATCATCTGATGTTCGAAACCAAGCCCGCGGCGGACGCCGAGCGGCCGGGCGGCAACGGGCTGGCGTTCGACTGGAGCCTGATCGCAGGGCGCCGGTTCGAGCGCCCGCACTTCATCGCCGGCGGCCTCGATCCGTGGAACGTGGCGGACGCCGTCCGGGTCTCCGGCGCGCCGCTGGTCGACGTTTCCTCTGGCGTGGAGCGAGGCGCGGGGCTAAAGGACCCGGCCCTCATCTCGGCCTTCCTCGACGCGGTCGCCCGCGCCTAGAGCGATTTTCGAACACCCGTGAACGCCGCCGCCAAGCCGAACGACTATTCCGCCTATCCCGACGCGGCCGGCCGCTTCGGCGACTATGGCGGACTCTATGTGCCCGAAACGCTGATGCCGCTCGTGCTCGAACTCGGCCGCGCCTACGCCGAGGCGAAGGCGGACGAGGGTTTCCAGGCGACGCTGAAGGGCCATCTCGCCACCTACGCCGGCCGGCCGAGCCCGCTCTATTTCGCCGAGCGCCTGAGCGCCCACCACGGCGCGGCCAGGATCTACTTAAAGCGCGAGGAGCTGAATCACACCGGCTCGCACAAGATCAACAACTGCCTCGGCCAGGTCCTGCTCGCCCAGCGCATGGGCCGGACGCGCATCATCGCCGAGACCGGCGCCGGCCAGCACGGCGTCGCCTCCGCCACCGTCTGCGCCCGCTTCGGGCTGCCGTGCGTGGTCTACATGGGCGCCGTCGACGTCGAGCGGCAGGCGCCGAACGTCCAGCGCATGCACCTCTTGGGCGCCGAAGTCCGCCCCGTCACCTCCGGCTCGGCCACGCTCAAGGACGCCATGAACGAGGCCCTGCGCGACTGGGTGACCAACGTGCACGACACCTATTACATGATCGGCTCGTCGGCCGGCCCGCACCCCTATCCGGCCATGGTGCGCGACTTTCAGGCGGTGATCGGTCAGGAGGCGCGGGCGCAGATCCAGGCGGCCGAGGGGCGGCTGCCGGACGCGGTGATCGCTTGCGTCGGCGGCGGCTCGAACGCCATCGGTCTCTTCCATCCGTTCCTGAACGATGCGGACGTGCGCCTCATCGGCGTCGAGGCGGCGGGGCGCGGCATCGAGACCGGCGAGCACGCGGCGGCGATCAACGGCGGCCGGCCGGGCGTGCTGCACGGCAACAAGACCTACCTCTTGCAGGACCGCGCCGGGCAGATCACCGAGGCGCACTCGGTCTCGGCCGGCCTCGACTATCCCGGCATCGGGCCCGAGCACGCTTTCCTGCACGACGTCGGCCGCGCGCGGTACCTCACGGCCACCGACGACGAGGCGGTCGACGCCTTCCGGCTGCTGGCCAAGCTCGAAGGCATCGTCCCGGCGCTGGAATCCTCGCACGCCCTCGCCCGCGTCGGCGACGTGGCGCGCGAGGCCGGCAAGGGCGGCATCGTCGTCGTCAACCTCTCCGGCCGCGGCGACAAGGATCTGGCGACGGTGGAAGCGCATGTCTAGCCGTCTCGCCGCCCGCTTCGCCGCCCTGAAACGCGAAGGCCGCGCCGGCTTCGTCGCCTATGTGATGGCCGGCGACCCCGATGCCGAGACGGCGCTCGCCATCCTGAGCGGCCTGCCGGGCGCCGGCGCCGACCTGATCGAGGTCGGCTTTCCCTTCTCCGATCCCATGGCCGAGGGCCCGCCTGTGCAGCGGGCCGCGCAGCGGGCGCTGGCGGCCGGGACGACCCTGTCGGGCGTGCTCGACCTGGTCCGCCGGTTCCGCGCCGGTGACGAAGCGACGCCGATCGTGCTCATGGGCTACCTCAACGTGCTGCTGACCTACGGGCTTGGCGCCTTCGCCCGCGACGCGGCCGCGGCCGGCGTCGATGCGGCCATCGTCGTCGACTGTCCGCCCGAGGAGGCCGATCCCCTCGCCGACGCCCTCGACGCCGCCGGCGTGGCGCTCGTGCGGCTGGCGACGCCGACCTCCGACGATGCGCGGCTCGCCGTCATCGCCCGGCGGACCGCCGGCTTCATCTATTATGTGTCGGTGGCCGGCGTGACGGGGGTCAAGGCGGTCGATACGGCCGGCGTCGGCCCGGCGGTCGAGCGCATCCGCCGCGCGACGGGCCTTCCCGTCGCCGTCGGATTCGGCATCCGCACACCCGAGCAGGCGGGCGCCGTGGCCAAGGTCGCCGACGCGGTCGTGGTCGGCTCGGCGCTGGTCGACGAGGTCGCCGCGGCGCTTGAAGCGAACGAAAATGTGACAACGAGAGTTCTGGCAACGGCGGCGCGACTGGCCCAGGCTGTGCGCGCCTCTGGCCGGGAGCGGGTTCAGGCGTAAGGACGGATGGCGGAAGCAGAAGACTTCTCGGACAAGGGCGGCCCGCCGCAGAAGCCGCCGCGCGACCGCGGCTGGCTCTCGCGCATCGCGCCCGGCGTTCGGCGCCTGGTCGCCAAGCGCGAGGCGCCCGACAACCTCTGGGTCAAGTGTCCCGACACCGGCGAGATGATCTACCGCGCCGATCTGGAAGCGGCGCTCTGGGTGACGCCGGTCGGCCGGCACATGCGCATCGGCCCGGATCTGCGCTTCGCCTACACCTTCGACGGCGGCGTGCACGACGATATCGAGGCGCCGGCGGCGCCGGATGATCCGCTGCATTTCGTCGACGAGCAGTCCTACCGCCAGCGGCTGGCGTCGGCGCGCAAGGCGACCGGCGAGCGCGACTCCGTCACCCTGGCCGCCGGCGAGATCAAGGGCACGCCCGCGATCGCCCTCGTCCACGACTTCGCCTTCATGGGCGGCTCGCTCTCGATGGCCGCCGGCGAGGCCTTCATGGCCGCCGCCGACCAGGCGATTAAGCGCGATTGCCCGCTGGTGGCCTTCACCGCCTCCGGCGGCGCCCGCATGCAGGAGGGCGCGCTCGCGCTCATGCAGATGGCGCGCGCCACCCTCAAGGTGCAGGACCTGAAGGCCGCGCGCCTCCCGTACGTCGTCGTCCTCACCGACCCGACCACCGGCGGCGTCACCGCCTCCTACGCCATGCTGGGCGACGTCCACCTGGCCGAGCCTGGCGCGCTGATCGCCTTCACCGGCCCGCGGGTGATCGAGCAGACCATCCGCGAAACCCTGCCGCCCGGCTTCCAGCGGGCGGAGTATCTGCTAGAGAAGGGCATGGTCGACCAGGTCGTCCCCCGCAAGGAACTGCCGGCGACACTGGGCTCGATCCTTTCAACGCTGATGCTGGGGCGAAGCCGCCGTCACGCCGCCTGATCCGTCCGTGAGCATCGACTACGATCCCATCCGCGCGTCGGATCGGACGATCCAGCGCCTTCGCGCGCTGCATCCGTCCAAGATCGACTTCTCCACCGGCCGGGTCGAGCGGCTGCTCGACGCCATGGGCCATCCCGAACAGCGCATGGGCCGGGTGATCCACGTCGCCGGCACCAACGGCAAGGGCTCGACCACCGCCTACCTGCGCGCCATCGCCGAGGCCGCCGGCCTGACGGTGCACGTGCTGACCTCGCCGCACCTGGTGCGCTTCGCCGAGCGCATCCGCATCGCCGGGCGGCTGATCACCGACGCCGAGCTGGACGAGCTGGCCGACCTCGTGGAGGCGAAGAACCAAGGTCAGCCGATCAGCTTCTTCGAGATTTCCACCTGCCTGGCGTTCGAGGCCTTCGCGCGCACGCCGGCCGACCTGGCGGTGATCGAGGTCGGCCTCGGCGGCCGCTACGACTGCACCAACGTGTTCGCCGCGCCGGCGGTGAGCGTGATCACGCCGGTGGCGCTGGACCATCTGGAGATCCTCGGGCCGGAGCTTTCCAAGATCGCCTGGGAAAAGGCCGGCATCGTCAAGCGCGGCCGCCCGGTCGTCGTCGCCCGCCAGGTCGACGAGGCGCTGGCGGTGATCGAGGCGGAGGCCGCGGGGCTGGATGCGCCGATGATGCTGCTCGGCCGCGACTTCGACGCCTACGAGCAGCGCGGGCGGCTTGTCCTCCAGTTCGAGGATCAGTTGCTCGACCTGCCGCCGCCCAGCCTCTTCGGCCCGCACCAGTTCGAGAACGCCGCCGTCGCCGTCGCCGCCATGCTCAGGCTCGACGATCCGCGCATCGACGACGCCGCCCTGGCGCGCGGCGTGGCGTCCGCCGACTGGCCGGGCCGCTTCCAGTCGCTGACCAAGGGTCCGCTGGCGGCGAAGGCCCTGGCGCGTGGCTCGGACATCTGGCTGGACGGCGCCCACAACCCACACGGCGGCGCGGCGCTGGCGCAGTCGGTGGCGCGCCTGGCGGCCCGGGACGGCCGGCCGGTGACGCTGGTGGTCGGCATGTTCGGGCGCAAGGACGCCAGCGGCTTCTTCCCCAACTTCACCGCGCTCGGGCCGCGCGTCTTCACCACGCCGTTCAACTCGCCCAGCGCCGCGCCGGCCGACGAACTGGCCGCCGCGGCACGCGTCGCCGGCCTGCACGCCACGGAGTCGGCCAGCATCGAGGAAGCCGTCGACAGCGCCCTTGCCGAACCCGGCCCCGCGCCGCACCTCATCATCTGCGGCGGCCTCCACTTCGTCGGCGACGTCCTCGCGATGACCCCGGAGACCTGGCCGACGTAAGGCCACCCCCGCCCCCGCTCATCCCCGCGAAAGCGGCGACCCAGGCTTTTTGTCCACGAACCTCACGAACCTCACGAACGGGTGCGGTCCCTCGCGCTGCGCTCTCAGCTTCACTGTTCGTGAGGTTCGTGAGGCTCGTGGTCAATCGAAGCGGCGTAGTTGCTGCCTTCAACCCATCGGGAAAAACACCTGGGTCCGCTGAATCCACAAACGAAGTGCAACACGCCCTGACGGATGCATCCGTCGCCGCGCTTGGGTGAGCGGACACGCCCGGCTAGGGTCTACCCATGATCGACACGGCTTCCCTATCCGCCCGCGCCATCGAAGAGCTTGGCCGGCTGGTCGGCTTCGACACCACGTCGCGCGACTCCAATCTCGGGCTGATCGAATACGCCGAGGGGCTGCTTGCCGGGCTGGACGTCTCGTCGCGGCGGGTGGCGAACGCCGACGGGTCGAAGGCGAACCTCTTGGCCACCATCGGGCCGATGGTTGCCGGCGGCGTCGTGCTCTCCGGCCACACCGACGTCGTGCCGGTGGACGGGCAGGCTTGGACGTCGGACCCGTTCACGGTCGTCCAGCGCGGCGACAAGCTCTATGGCCGCGGGACCTGCGACATGAAGGGCTTCATCGCGCTGGCCCTGGCCGCGGCGCCCGATTTCGCCGACGGCCGGCTAACGCGGCCGGTGCACCTGGCCTTCTCGTACGACGAGGAGATCGGCTGCCTGGGCGCGCCGGCGCTGATCGCCGAGATCGCGCGCGCCGTGCCCGCGCCGGCCGCCGTCATCGTCGGCGAGCCGACCAGCATGGAGTGCGTCTCCGGCCACAAAGGCGTCTGCTCCTTCCGGGTGAAGGTGAGCGGCCACGAGGCGCACTCCAGCCTCACCCACCTCGGCGTCTCGGCCAACATGGCGGCGGTGCGGCTGATGGCGTCGCTTAGCGCGTTGGCCGAGCGGCTGTCGGCCGACGCCGACCCAGCCTCGCCCTTTCTGCCCAAGGGCGCGAGCCTGACCATCGGGGTGATCGAGGGCGGCACGGCGCTGAATATCCTCGCCCGCCGCTGCGTGTTCGGGTTCGACCTCAGGACGCCGCCCGGCGTCGATCCGCTGGCCATCCTCGCGCCCTTCTTCGCCGAGGCCGAAGCGCTGGACGCCGAGCTGAAGGCGCGCTTCCCGGACGCCGGCGTCGAGGTCCAGCGCCGCTCGCTGGTGCCGGCGCTGGCGCCGGAGCCCAACGGGGCGGCCGAAGCCTTCGCCCGGCGCCTCGCCGGCGACAACGGGCCGGCGCGGGTCGTCGCCTACGCGGCCGAGGCCGGCCAGTTCCAGGGCGCCGGCTACTCGGTGGTCATCTGCGGGCCGGGCTCCATCGACCAGGCGCACCAGCCGGACGAGTACGTCGAGGTCGCGCAGATGGAGCGCGGCGCCGCCTTCTTCGGCCGGCTCTACGAGGCGCTCACCGAGAGCTGATCCAGCGCCCAGCGGGCGGCGTCGCGGACGATGAGGCTCTCATCGCCCAGCCGCGCGCGCGCGGCGGACGCCAGCGCCGGATCGCCCGAGTTGCCGATGGCGTAAAGCGCGTTGCGCACCAGGCGCTCGCGGCCGATGCGCTTGATCGCGCTCTTGGCGAAGAGGGCGCGGAAGCCGGCGTCGTCCAGCGCCGCCAGCTCGGCCAGGTCCGGCGCGGCAAGCGCCTCGCGCGCCGCCAGCCGCTGCTCGCGGCCGGCCTGGGCGAACTTGTTCCACGGGCAGACGGCCAGGCAGTCGTCGCAGCCATAGATGCGGTTGCCGAGCGCCGGCCGCAGGTCCTCGGGCACGGCGCCCGCGTGCTCGATGGTCAGGTAGGAGATGCAGCGGCGCGCGTCGAGCTGGTAGGGGGCCGGAAAGGCCTTGGTGGGGCAGATGTCGAGGCAGGCGCGGCATTGGCCGCAATGGTCCGCTTCCGCCGGGTCCGGCGTCAGGACCGCATCGGTCAGGACCGAGCCCAGGAACAGCCACGAGCCGTGCTCGCGGCTGACGAGGTTGGTGTGCTTGCCCTGCCAGCCGACGCCGGCCGCCTCAGCCAGCGGCTTTTCCATCAAAGGCGCGGTGTCGACGAACACCTTCACCTCGGCGCGGGTCCGCGCCTTGATCTGCCCGGCCAGCGTCTTCAGCCTGCCTTTGATCAGCGCGTGATAGTCGTCGCCCTGGGCGTAGACGGAGATCGCGCCCCTCGACTTGCGGGCCAGCTGCGCCAGCGGGTCGCGGTCGGGGCCATAGTTCAGGCCGAGCACGATGGCGCTGCGCGCCTTGGGCCACAGCGCCCGCGGGTGCGCGCGGCGCGGCTCCGTCGTCGCCATCCAGTGCATCTCGCCGTGGCGGCCCAGCGCCACGAACTTCGCCAGTCGCGCGGCGGCCGGCCAGGGCGCCTCGACGCTGGCGAAACCGCAGGCGTCGAAGCCGAAACGGGCGGCGCGGCCGCGGATCCAGTCCTCGATAGGCTCAGAAGTCGAGGTCGTCATAGTGCGGCGCGGGCTTCAGGCCCGGCCAGCGGTCGGCGAGCAGCGGCCGGAAACAGGGCCTGGATTTGATCCTCATGTACCAGGTGCGCACGCCTCGAAAGTCGCCCCAGGGAATATCGCCGAAATAGTCGATCACCGACAGGTGCGCCGCCGCGGCGAAGTCGGCCAGGCTGAGGCGGCGGCCGTTCAGCCAGTCGCGCTGGTCGAGAAGGCGCTCGATGTAGGCGAGGTGGGTCTTCAGCGCGTCGCGGCCGGCGCGCAGCCGCGAATGGTCCGGCGCCCCTTGGCCCAGCAGCCGCTTTTCCATCTTCTCGTGCAGCAAGAGGCCGTTCACCTCTTCGTCGAACTTGCGGTCGAACCACTGCAGCAGGCGGCGCGTCTCGGCGCGCTCGGTGGGATCGCGGCCCATCAGCCCCGGCTCGGGCGCGATCTCCTCCAGGTGCTCGAGAATGGCGCGGCTCTCGCAGACGACGACGTCCGCCGCGCCCTCCTCGCGCTCGACCAGCACCGGCGTGAGGCCAGAGGGGTTCAGCGCCAGGAAGCTGCGGCTGCGCTCCCAGTAGCGTTCCTTCACCTCGCCGAACGCCAGCCGCTTCTCGCCCAGCGCCAGCCGGACCTGACGCGATGCGGGGTCGAGGGGAAAATGATGCAGCGTGCGGTTCACGGGAACGCCGGATTAGCGCGGCAGCCTTAAGCGGCCGTTTACCGCGTTCGCCTTTGTCGGGCCGCCGGGGCGGCGTGGGCCTCTGCGCCTTCGCCGAACGCACCGCCATGCGGCTCCGCCAGGCCGCGCGGGTCGGGGTGGATGATGATGTCGGCGGCCGGGAAGGCTTCCAGCACGCGCTTTTCCGCCGCCACCATAACCTGGTGCGCCTCGACCAGGCTCAGCCCTGGCTCGAGGTCGGCATGCACTTGAATGTGCACATACGGGCCGGACGCGCGCGTGCGCATCTGGTGCACGCCGGTCACTCGCGCGTCGGCGCGCATCAGGGTTGCGATCCGGCGGCGCTGGGCGTCCGGCAGCTCGTGGTCCATCAGCTCGAAGGCGGCGCGCCGGAAGACGCTGATCGCGCCCCAGACCAGCCAGCCGCCGACGATGAGGCCGCCCACCGCGTCGGGCTCGCTGCGGCGGAGCACCGCGCTCGCCCCGATGCCGACCAGGGCGATGACGTTGGAGGCCAGGTCCGCGCCGTAGTGCATCCGGTCGCCCTCGACCGCGACCGATCGGGTCTGGGCCAGGACGCGGCTCTGCGCATAGATCAGGACGCCGGTCATGAGGATGGAGACGCCCATCACGCCCATGCCCCAGCCCTCGTGGCTGATCGGCTTCGGCTGCAGCAGGTGGGTGATCGCCTCGTCGGCGATCAGCGCCGCCGAGGCGAAGACCAGCCCGGCCTGCAGGAGGCTCGCGAACGCCTCGGCCTTGCCGTGGCCGTAGCGGTGCTCGCGATCGGCCGGCGTCGCCGCATAGCGGACGGCGAAAAAGGTGATCATCGCCGCCAGCAGGTCGAGCCCGGAGTCGGCCAGCGACGCCAGCATGGCGATCGAGCCCGACGCCGCCCAGGCCGCGAGCTTCATGACCGACAGCACCAGCGCCACCGCGACCGAGAGGCGCGTGATCCCGCGTGTGAGCGAGGCGGTCTCGGCGACCGTAAGCTGGCTGATCTGCGCCGTCATGCCGGGTCGTATTCCGCCACAAGATGGCCCGGCGCAACCTCTTCCAGTTGCGGAACGTAGAGCGTCGCGGCCGGATCGCCGGTGAGCTTCGATGGCATGAAGCGCAGCGCGCTCCGCGGATCGAGGGGGCTGGGCGGCTCCCCCACCGGCCGCACCCGCCGGCGGCTTCGCTCGACGCGCGGGTCGGGAATCGGGACGGCGGCGAGCAGTTCGCGGGTGTAGGGATGCCGCGGGTCGGCGTAGAGCGCTTCGCGCGGCGCCGCCTCCATGACGCGGCCGAGGTAGAGCACCATGACCCGGTGGCTGATCTCGCGCACGACGGCCAGGTCATGGCTGATGAACAGCATCGCCATGCCGAAGCGGCCCTGCAGACCGATCAAGAGATCGATGATCTGCGCGCGGATGGAGACGTCCAGCGCCGAGACGGCCTCGTCGCAAATGACCAGCTTGGGCGCCAGGATCATCGCCCGCGCGATCCCGACCCGCTGGTTCTGGCCGCCGGAAAGCTCGTGCGGGTAGCGGTTGATGAGCGCCGGATCGAGCTCGACCTGGTCCATCATCTTCCGCGTTTCCGTCTCGCGCTCGGCGTGGCCGGCGTGGGGGCGGAAGGCGCGCAGCGGCTCGGCGATCGATTCGCCGATGGTCATGCGCGGGTCGAGGCTGGCCAGTGGATCCTGGAAGACGATCTGCAGGTCGGCGCGGGCCGCCCGCATGGCGGCCCGCTCGGCGTGGGTGATGTCGCGGCCGATGAGGCTGACCGCGCCGGCGGTCGGCGGCAACAGGTTGAGGATGGCGCGCGCCAGCGTCGACTTGCCCGAGCCGCTCTCGCCGACGACGCCCAGCGTCTCGCCGCGGCGAAGGTCGAAGCTGACGCCATCGACGGCGCGGAGCGTCCGCCGGGCGCCGAGGAGGCCGCCGCGCACCGGAAACCAGACCTTCAGGTCGCGCGCTTCGATCAGCACCGGCGCATCGGCCGCGACCGGCGCCAGCTCCGGCCGGCCGCCGCGGCCCGCGCGATCGAGCCGCGGGATCGCCTCGAGCAGGGCGCGCGTGTAGGGCGTCGCCGGCGCGGCGAACAGGGTTTCCACCGCGGCCTCTTCCACCACGAGGCCGTCCTTCATCACCGCCACGCGATCGGCCAGCCGAGCGATCACGCCCATGTCGTGGGTGATCAGCACCATCGCCGCGCCGGTCTCGCGCTTGAGTTCGGCCATCAGGTCGAGGATTTCGGCCTGCACGGTCACGTCCAGCGCCGTGGTCGGCTCGTCGGCGATGAGGAGTTCGGGGCCGCAGGCCATGGCCGCGGCGATCATCACCCGCTGGCGCATGCCGCCGGAAAGCTCGTGCGGATATTGCCCCAGCCGCCGCGCGGCCTCGGGGATGCGTACGCGGTCGAGCCAGCGCCTGGCTTCGGCCAGCGCGTCGCGCCGGCTCATGCCAAGGTGGGCGCGCAACGGCTCGGCGATCTGCTCCCCGACGCTGACGTGCGGCGTGAGCGCCGTCAGCGGGTCCTGGAAGATCATCGTCATCTTCGAGCCGCGCAGGCGGTTCAGCTGCGCCCGGCCGAGGCCGATGAGGTCCGCGCCGCGGAAGCGGATCGCGCCCGCCGCACGGCCGTTTGCGGCCAGCAGGCCCATGGCGGCGAGGAACGTCTGGCTCTTCCCCGACCCGCTCTCGCCGACGACGCCCAGACACTCGTGTTCGTGGACGGAGAGGCTGACGCCGCGCACCGCCTCGACGACGCCGTCGAAGGTGTCGAAGGTGATCTGAAGGTCCTCGATCGCCAGAACGGCGGCGCTGTCGGCGGCTTCGGGCAAGCGGGCTTTCGCGGGACGGGAGAAGGGGCCGCACCCTAGCCCCGGCCGCGACGGCGCGGCAAACGCGGCGGCAGTTGGCCCGCGGCCGCCGGAGGCTTAAGGCAGGCGCTTCAGATCAACGGCGGAGCGCACCGATGGCGGACGATGAGACCGACTGGCCGTTTCTGCCGTCCCGGTCGCCGCGGATCGTCGGCGGGGAGGGCGCCTGGCTGATCGCAGACGACGGCCGCCGGATCCTCGACGCCGCCGGCGGGGCGATCGTCGTCAACGTCGGGCACGGCCGCGCCGAGGTCGTCGAGGCGATCGCCAAGGCCGCCGGCGCCTATGTCGTGCCCACCTGGCGGACGCCGGAGCGCGAGGCGCTCGTCGAACGGCTGCGCGAGCGCTGGCTGCCGGCCGGCCTGCACCATGTGCACCTGACCAGCGGCGGCTCGGAGGGCGTGGAGGCTGCGGTCAAGATCGCCCTCCAGCACCACGCGGCGAAGGGCGAGGTCGAGCGCGTCAAGGTGGTGGCGCGCGAGCTTTCGTACCACGGCACCACCATCGCCATGGCCGGGCTCTCCGGCCACCGCGGCCGCAAGCGCGGGCTTGAGGGCTTCCTGCAGACCTTCCCGGCCATCCCGACGCCCTGGCCGCTGCGCGCGCCGCCGGGCGTGGAGCCCGGCAAGGCGGCGCTCGAGGCGACTCGCGCGGCCATCGAGGCGGCGGGCCCGCGGACGGTCGCGGCCATCGTCAGCGAAGCGATCACCGGCTCCAGCGGCGGGGCCATCGTCGCGCCGGATGGCTACCTCGCCGGCCTGCGCGCGCTCTGCGACGAGTACGGCGTCCTCCTCATCGTCGACGAAGTCATGACCGGCTTTGGCCGCACGGGCGCGAAGTTCGCCGTCGACCACTGGGGCGTGACCCCCGACATCCTCGTCTCCGGCAAGGGCCTCGCCGGCGGCTACGCGGCCATCTGCGGCGTGTTCGCGACCCGCGCCGTCGCCGAGCCGATCGTCGCGGCCGGGTACGACGTCATGTTCCACACGTTCGCGGCGCTGCCGTCGGCTTGTGCAGCGGCCGACGCGGTGCTGGCCATTCTCGAGCGCGAAGACCTGGTCGAGCGCGCCCGCGTGATGGGCGAGCGGTTGAACGGGCAGCTTCAGGCGCGGCTCGGCCAGCATCCCAACGTGGCCGAGGTGCGCGGGCGCGGGCTGCTGCAGGCGATCGAGATCGTCCGCGACCGCGAAACGCTGGAGCCCTTCGCGGCCGAGGATCGCGTCACGGCGCGCGTGGTCGGCAAGGGGCTCGGGCGCGGGGTGTTCTTCTATCCCGGCGGCACCGGCGCGGTGCGCGACATCGTCTGCCTGGGGCCGGCGCTGGTCGCGACAGAGGCCGAGATCGACATGATGGCCGACGTGCTCGCCGCGTCGATCGACGACGTGCTCGCCGCCTGATCAGCCGGCCCGCTCAGGCGCGACGCTGGCGTGCGTAAAGCCGGCGGCGACGGCGGTGTCGACGTCCGTGGCCGCCGGCAGGCCGTGGATGATCAGGTTCGGGCTGAGGGCCCGCGCGGCGATGACGAAGGCCTTCATGCGCGCCGCGTCGTCACCCTGGCCGATGCCGAGATGCGCCGCCTCGATCGCCACGCCGCGGGCGCCGCAGCCGGCCACCGCCGCAAGCGCCGCGCGGCTCGGCCGTACGCGGACGAAAACGCCGGCGCACAGCGAGCGCACCAGACCCACGACCTCGACCAGGCGGCTCTGCGGCACGCCGGCGTCCAGCCCGCACACCTCGATCAGCACCGAGATGCGCATGGGCGCGCGCACCGACTCGGTCAGCTTCACCAGCCGCTGCCGCGTGCTCTGCACCGCCAGCGTCGCGAAGGCGACCGGCGCGTGCAGCGTCAGCGGCCCGACCTGGCGGGCGTGCTCCTCGAGCAGCGTCGCGGCGTAGGCGAACGTGGCGACGTCGACCTCGGCCAGTTTGGCGGCGTCGGCCCCGGCGCCGGCGTCGCTCCGGTCGATGACGAAGGACGTGATCAGGCCGCGCTTCAGGTTCCACACTGGCTCGACCGAGAGGCGAAGATCGAACGGCCGCTGCCCCGGCGCCGCCAGTTCGACGATGCTGTGGCGCCCGGCGAGCGGCGGCCTCCACTCGGCGGCGGCCGGCTCCTGGTCGGCGCCCGCGGCCCGCTGGGCGGCCGGCGCAGGCGTAGGCTCGGGCTCGGGTGTTGCGGCCTCGACGACCACGCTCGTCGCCGGCGGCGCCACGTCGGGCGGCGGCAGGCGCGAGAGGTCGACCGGCGCCGAGACGATCGTAGAGGCGCCGAGCTCGGTGACCATGCGCACGGCGACGTCGGAAGGGTTGACCTCGCCCATGAAGAACTTCAGCACATCCTGCAGCACGGCGCGGCAGAGCGCCTGCGCGGCGGCGCCGGGATTTGCGGTCGCGATCAGATAGTTGACCTCGTCGACGCGGACGGAGAGGTCGGCCGGCCCGAGCTTGCGCGCCAGCTCCAGCTCCACGTGCTCCCAGACCCGCGTCTTCTTGGCCGGCCAGCGGTCGCCGAACTGGTCGCGGATCGCGTGCAGGCCCAACAGATTGACGCCGCCCGCGGCGAGCAGCGCGGCATCCTTGATCCGCTCGAGCGTCTCGCGCGCGTCGACCGAGGCGATCCGATCGATGCGCGCGTCGCCGCCGGCCGCGAGCGCGGCGTCTGCGATCTGGCGTTCGACGTTCGCGGACATGCTGCGGGGCCAATGCAGGCGGGTTGGAAAACCCGGTCTAAGGCGGCCAGCCTTATCCTGAGTTAACGTTGGCGAGATACAACTGCAGGATGCAGTCCCTCGAACGTCGCGGCGGTGCGGATCAAGGTGTCCACGTCCGAACGCGACGGCGCGAAGCCCAGCCGCGCCTTCGCGCGGCCGATGTCGGCGACCAGGCTCGCCGGATCGCCAGGACGCCGGCCGAGCATCTCATGCGGGATTGGGCGCCCAAGCACGCGCTCGGCGGCGCGCAGAATCTGCATCACGGAAAGCCCCTCGCCGGCGCCCAGGTTCATCGGCTGGCTCTCGCCGCCCTCGGCCAGGAAGCGCAGCGCCGCCACATGCGCCTCGGCCAGGTCGGCCACGTGCACGTAGTCGCGGACGGTCGTGCCGTCGGGGGTCGGATAGTCGTCGCCGAACAGCCGCACCGCCGCGCCGGCGCGCGCCGCCTTCAGGATGTTGGGGATGAGATGCGTCTCCGGATCGTGCCGCTCGCCGATTTCGCCGTCGGGATCGGCGCCGGCGGCGTTGAAATAGCGCAGCGCGCACCAGGCCGGGCCGCCCGCCTCGCCGATCCAGCGCAGCGCGCTCTCGATCACCCGCTTGGTCTCCCCGTAAGGGTGGGTCGGATTGAGCGGGGCATCCTCGGCGATCGGGCTCGCCGTCACGTTCCCATAGACGCCCGCGCTGGAGGAAAACACGATGCGCCCGACGCCCTCGGCGCGGATCGCGTCGAGCAGCCTCAGCGTGCCGGCGACGTTGTTGGCGTAGTAGCGCGCCGGCTCGGCCACCGACTCCGCCACCAAGGTCAGCGCGGCGAAGTGCATGACCGCGTCGATCTTGTGCGTCCTGATCGCGGTGCGCACCGCCTCGACGTCGCCGAAGTCCGCCTCGATCAGCGGCCCCCACTTCACCGCGTCGGCGTGACCGCTCGAGAGGTTGTCGAGGGTGACGGGCAACGCGCCGGCCGCCTTCAGCGCCTTGCACGCATGCGCGCCGACGTAGCCGGCGCCGCCCAGGACCAGAATGGCGTTCATCGACGACGGCAATCCTTAACGCGCGGAAACAGTCGGTTACAGGGTTTGTGTCGCCCTCGCCAGAAGCGACCGGCTATGTGCCAGGCTAGAGTCGAGGGGAGAGTGTCGTTTTCGCATGCCGGTCACCGCACTCAAACGCCCCGCCACGCCCGTTCTGGCTCCGATCGCCTTCATCGACCTCGCCGCTCAGCAGGCGCGGCTGAAGCCGGCGATCGACGCGGCCATCGCCCGCGTGCTCGCCCACGGCCAGTACGTGATGGGGCCGGAAGTGCAGCTGCTCGAGCGCCAGCTCGCCGCCTTCGCCGGCGCCGCGCACGCCGTCAGCTGCGCCAATGGCACCGAGGCGGTCGCGCTGCCGCTGATGGCCTGGGAGATCGGGCCGGGCGACGCGGTCTTCTGTCCCAGCTTCACCTTCGCCGCGACCGGCGAGGTGATCCCCTGGCTCGGCGCCTCGCCGGTGTTCGTCGACATCCGCCCCGACACCTACAACCTCGACCCCGACAAGCTGGAGGAGTCGATCCTCGCCGTTCTGGCCGAGGGGCGGCTCGCCCCGCGGGCCGTGATCGCCGTCGATCTCTTCGGACAGACGGCCGACTATCCGGCCATCGCCGCCGTCTGCCGCCGCCACGGGCTGAAGCTGATCGCCGATTCCGCGCAGGCGTTCGGCGCGACGCTCGGCGACCTGCACGCGGTCCACTGGGCCGACGCGATGACGACCAGCTTTTTTCCGGCGAAGCCGCTTGGCGCCTACGGCGACGGCGGCGCCGTCCTGACCGACGACGATTGGCTGGCCGAGCGCATCGACTCCCTGCGCGTGCACGGCAAGGCGACGAAGAGCGACGTCGAGGGCCACCGCTTCGACCACGACCCGAAGTACCTGAACCTGCGAGTCGGTATGAACAGCCGCCTCGACACGCTGCAGGCGGCGATCCTGATCGAAAAACTGAAGGTGTTCCCCGACGAGATCGGCTGGCGCGGCGCCGCCGCCGAACGCTACCGCGTCGGGCTGGAGGGCTCGCAGGTGACGACGCCGATCGTGATCGCCGCAGGGCGCTCCACCTGGGCTCAGTACACGATCGAACACCCGGACCGCGATGGGCTGATGGCGCACCTGAAGGCCTGCGAAATCCCGACCGCGGCCTACTATCCGATGCCGATCCACACCCAGGAGGTCTACGCCCGCTATCCGCGGCCGGCGGGGCTGCCGGTCAGCGAGGCGAAGGCGGATCTCGTGCTCAGCCTGCCGATGCACGCTGACATCGACGCCGACACCCAGGATCGGGTGATCGACGCCATCCTCGGCTTCAACGGCTAGCGGCGCCGCGCGCGCCAGGCGTCCCGGGTCTGACCCCACAGATCGATCGGCTGGTCGTCGAACGGCGGCGGCAGCTTGCCTGGCCCGCGGTTGGTCGAGCCGAGCCGCTCGGCGACACGCTGGGACGCCACGTTCGCAGGGTCGATGCAGTGGATGACGTCGGTCCAGCCGAGCGTGTCGAACGCCCAGTCGATGGTGGCGACGGCCGCCTCGGTCGCGTAGCCCTGGCCATAGGCGTCCTTCACGAGGCCCCAGCCGACTTCGGTGCCTGGCCAGCCCTCGGGCACCCACGGACCCACCCGCCCGATCCAGCGCCCTGAGTCCTTCTCGATCACCGAGAACATGCCGTGGCCGGACATGGCCCAGGCGCCCGCCACGCTCATGAAGCCGCGCCAGGCGACGGCGCGCGGCTGTGGGCCGCCGATGAAGCGCGAGGCCTCGTCCGCCATCATCGCGGCCCAGCCCTCGAAGTCCTCGGCGACCGGCGGCCGAAGCAAAAGGCGGGGCGTCTCGAGCACAGGGCCCATCGTTCGGTCCTTCGGAAAATGAGAGCGCGGGGTCTAGACCGGGCGGGCGTCGCCTTGCAAGGCTCGCGCGATGTTCGCGCTCGACCCCGCCTTTGAAGCCGTCTCCGCTCCGCTCGCCGACCTTCAACTCTGCGCGGCCCGGCTCATGGACGACGCGCGCTGGCCCTGGATCGTGCTGATCCCAAGGCGCGCGTCGATCGTCGAAATCGAAGACCTTTCGAGCGCCGACCGCCAGCGGCTGATGAGGGAGATCGTGCAGGCGGGCGCGGCGGTGCGGGCCGTGGGCGCGGTGTCCGGCTCGGCGGTCGAGAAGCTGAACGTCGGCCTGATCGGCAACGTCACGCCGCAGCTTCACGCCCATGTCGTCGGCCGCCGCGCCGGCGACCCGGCATGGCCGAGACCTGTCTGGGGCTTCGGCGCGGCCCGCCGCTATGCCGCCGAAGCGCTCGAGACCGCCCGCGAGGCCGCCCTGGCGGCTTTGGCCTAGTCGCGCGTCATCGTCACCGCGAGGCGGGCGCGGCCGGCGCGCATCCACCCGACCCAACGCCCGTCGCCGGACTTGAGCTGCACCGTGTGCGCCGCCAGCCGCCGCCCCTCGCTGAAGCCCAGCACGAGCAGACCGCCGCGCGCGCGAATGCTGGCGATATAGCCCGCGCCGTCGAGGGCGCATTCGCGCCGCGCGTCGAGCCAGACGCCTTCCACGCCAGGCGCATCGGGGCCGGCGGCGCGCGGGTCGAGCAGACCGGCGGGGTCGGCGAACTGGAAGCGGTAGAGCAGCTCGCCGTCCGCGGCGTTCAGCCGCCAAGCCCCCTCGAGCGGGCCGCGCAGCGCCTGGCCGGCGTCGAAGGCGGCGCGCACCTCCGCTTCGCCGCCAGCGTTCGGATCGGGCGGCGGCTGCGATGCGCCCGGCGGCGGCTCCTCGCCCTCCGGCGCGGCGGCCAGCGGCGGCGCCTGGGCCAGCGCCAGCGCGGCCAGCAGCGCGATCATCCGCCCGCCAGCGCCGCGATGGCCTCGGCGATCTCGACCGTCCGCCGCGCCCGGTCCAGGTGCAGCCGCTCGGCCAGACGGCCCTCCACCTGCAGCGCCCCTTTGCGGGCGTTCTCCGGCAGGGCGTAGGCGGCGATCACCGCCTTCGACCAGGCGACGTCGGCCGGCTCGGGCGCGAACAGGCGGTTGGCGGCCTCGATCTGGTTCGGGTGGATCAGCGTCTTGCCGTCGAAGCCGATGTCCGCCGCCTGCCGGCACTGCGCCTCGAGCAGCGCCGTGTCGTCGATCGCGTTCAGCACGCTGTCGAGGATCAAGAGGCCGTGGGCGCGCGCGGCGGCGACGGCGAGGGTGAGCACGGCGAGGTGCGGCGCGCGGTCCGGCGTCTGCCGACCGCCCATCGCCTTGGCCAGGTCATTGAGGCCGATCACCCAGAGCGTCGTGCGCCCGGCCGCCGAGGCGCGGCCGATGGCGTCCAGCGCCAGCACCGCCGCCGGCGTCTCGATCATCGCCCAGAGCGCGGTGGTGGCCGGCGCGACGGAGATGGCGGCCTCATAGGCGGCGAGGTCCTCCGGACCGCTGATCTTCGGGACCAGGATGGCGTCGGGCGCGGCCGCCGCGGCCGCCGCCAGATCGGCTGCTCCCCACGGCGTGTCGAGGCCGTTGCAGCGGATGATGACTTCGCGCGCGCCGAAGCCGCCCGCCTTCAGCGCCGCCACCGCGCCGGCGCGCGCCTCGGGCTTGGCGTCCGGGGCGACCGCGTCCTCGAGGTCGAGGATGACGCCGTCGCAGGGCAGGCTGCGCGCCTTTTCGACAGCGCGAGCGTTGGAGGCGGGCATGTAGAGGACGCTGCGGCGCGGGCGGATGGGCATGGGCGATTTGTCGCCCGCGCTCCGCCGGGGCGCAACCGGCGGTCGCGGGTCTTGCGCCGATCCAGCGGCTTAGGCACACCAAGGCATGCCAGCGCCGGACCCGCATTCGTCCGATCCGTTCGTCTTCCACGATCCGTCGGGCCGCAGGGGCAGGCGGGCCGGGCAGGCGGGCGGGCTCTTGCTATCGCTGCTGGCGGCGATCGTCGCGGCGTTTCTGGCCACCCTGGCGCTCGCCCCGGCGTTGCCGGACCTGCAACTGCACGATCCGCACGCGCTGCAGGCGCTGCATGTGGAGAACGTCCGCCGCCTGCGTGGCAAGCCGGCCTGGACCCACATCGGCCGCCCACGCGCGCCGGGCCCGAACGCGGCGTCCAAGCCGCTGACCGTCGGCTTCTACGTGAGCTGGGACCCGGACTCGCGCGCCTCGCTCGCCCGCCACATCGGCCAGCTCGACATCGTCGCGCCGCAGTGGTTCGCGCTGAAGGACACCGCCGGCGATCTCGACGTCACCGACGACCCGCAGGCCGTGGCGCTGATCGCGGCGCAACAGCACCCGCCGGCGGTGCTGCCCGTGATCCACAACGCCCATGAGGAGATGTTCGACACCGCGCTGGGCGATGCGCTGCTGCTGCATCCCGAAGCGCAGAAACGGCTGATCGCCCAGCTGATCACCCAATCGCAACAGCACGGCTACGCGGGCTACATCTTCGACCTGGAAAACCTGTCCCCCGAGGCGGTGGCGGCCTATCCGGCCCTGCTCGCCCGCGTGCGGGCGGCGATGAAGCCGTTCGGCCGCGAGGTCTGGGCGACCGCGCCGTTCGACGACGACGACTGGCCGCTGAAGGCGCTGCAGGCCAACTCCGACAGCCTGATCCTGATGGCCTACGACGAGCACTGGAAAACCGGGCAGTCCGGGCCGGCCGCCGGCGAGGACTGGTTCGAAAAGTACCTGAACTCGCGCCTCTCCAAGCTCGACGCGGCCCACACCATCGTCGCCTATGGCGCCTACGGCTACGACTGGACCGCGGCCGACGCGACCGGGCAGAACAGCGCCGACGCCGTGACCTTCCACGAGGCGATGCAGAACGCCCGCGACGCCGGCGTCGACATCGACTTCGACGACGACGCGCTGAACCCGCACTACGAATACAAGGACGAGGACGGCAAGCACGACGTCTGGTTCCTCGACGCCGTCACCACCTTCAATCAGATCAAGGTCACCGACCCGTGGCGCGTGCGCGGCTATGGCCTATGGCGGCTGGGCTCCGAGGATCCCGGCGTCTGGAGCCTGTTCGGCCGCCCGTACGGCGATGTCACGACGGCCGGCCTGACCGACCTCGCCGGCGGGACCAACGTCGACTTCGACGGCACCGGCGAGATCCTGCGCGTGGCGGCGACGCCGCAGCCCGGCCATCGAACCCTGACGATGGACTCCGACACCCACCTGATTTCGGACGAGCACTACGACCAGTTGCCGACCGCCTACGTGGTGGATCGCTACGGCGCCCACCCCGGCTGGGTGGCGCTCACCTTCGACGACGGGCCGGACTCGCACTGGACGCCGCAGGTCCTGAAGATCCTGGAAGAGAAGCACGCGCCGGCGACCTTCTTCGTCATCGGCGAGAACATGCAGGCGCACCCTGGCCTCGTGCACCGCGAGGTCGACGACGGCATGGAGGTGGGCAGCCACACCTTCACCCACCCGGACATCTCGAAGATTCCGGTCGGCTGGATGGACGTGCAGCTGAACGCCACTCAGCGCTTGTTCGAGGTCGTGGTCGGGCGCGACTTCCGCCTCTTCCGGCCGCCCTATTACGGCGACGCCGACCCATCGACCGGCGCCGACGTCGAGCCGCTCGTGCGCGCCCAGAAGCTTGGCTACTACATCGTCGGCCTGCGCATCGACCCCGGCGACTGGAAGCGGCCGCCGCCCGAGCAGATCGTGCAGACGACGCTCGACGATCTGGCCCGCACCGATCCGGAGACCGGCCGCTCCTCGATCGTGCTCCTGCACGATTCCGGCGGCGATCGCAGCCGCACCGTCGCCGCCCTGCCGGTGCTGATCGATCAACTGCGGGCGCAGGGCTACCAGCTGGTGACGGTCAGCCAGCTCATGGGCATCTCCGACGCCCAGGCGATGCCGCCGACCGATCGACCCTGGCTGGAGCTGACCCTCGACCGCATCGGGTTCGGCATTTTCCGGGAGGTGACGCTCGGCCTGAACGCGCTCTTCATCAGCGCCATCGTGCTTGGCGTGACGCGGCTGTTGTTCATGGCCGTGCTCGGCCTCGCGCACCGCTTCGGCGAGGACCGGCGCCGGCCGGCCGACATCGATCCGGCGACCGGCCCGCTCGTCAGCGTGCTCATCCCCTGCTTCAATGAGGAGAAGGTGATCGCCGCCTCGGTCGGCCGCATCCTCGAATCCAACTGGTCGCGCCTCGAGGTGATCATCCTCGACGACGGCTCGACGGACGGCACCGCCGCCGAGGTCGAGAAGCATTTCGCTGGCGAGCCGCGGGTGCGCCTCATTCGCTTCCCGAACGGCGGCAAGGCGATGGCGCTGAACCGCGGCCTCGACCAGGTGCGGGGCGAGATCGTCGTGGCGCTCGACGCCGACACGCTGTTCCCACCCGCCACGATCGGCCGGCTGGCGCGCTGGTTCGCCGATCCGAAGGTCGGCGCCGTGGCCGGCAACGCCCTGGTCGGCAACCGCCGAAACCTGATCACGCGCTGGCAGGCGCTCGAGTACGTCACCGCCCAGAACCTGGAGCGCCGCGCGCTGGCCGCGCTGGGGGCGGTGACGGTGGTGCCGGGCGCGGTCGGCGCCTGGCGTCGCGCGACGCTGGAGCAGCTCGGCGGCTACCCGGCCGACACGCTGGCCGAGGACCAGGATCTCACCATCGGCGCCCAGCGCGAGGGCTGGCGGGTCGAGTTCGACCCGGACGCGCGCGCCTACACCGAGGCGCCGGAGACGGTGGGCGGGCTCCTGAAGCAGCGCTTCCGCTGGTCGTTCGGCACGCTGCAATGCATCTGGAAGCACCGCGCGGCGACCTTCGATCGCCGCCACGCCATCCTCGGGTTCGTCGCCCTGCCGCAGATCTGGCTCTTCCAGATCATCCTGGCGACGGCCGCGCCGCTCGTGGACCTCGGCGTCATCTGGGCGCTGGCGTCCGCCTCCGTCGACCACTTCTTCCACGGCGCGGAGGCGGGGACGGACAAGCTCGTTCAGGCGCTGCTCTACTGGGCGATCTTCATCTTCGTCGACCTCTCGGCCGCCGCCCTAGGCATGGCGCTCGAGCGCCGCGCGCCCTGGTCGGACACCGCCTGGATTCCGGTGCAGCGGTTCGGCTACCGCCAGCTTATGTACTACGTGGTGGTCAAGGCGGTGGTGACCGCCGTGCGCGGGCCGCGCGTCGGCTGGGGCAAGCTCGAACGCCGCGCGACCGCGGCGGTGGAGCAGCGAGAAAAGCCGGCTCGCGCGGTTGCGGCGGCCAAGCCTCGGCGCCTATAACCGCCGCGACCTGGCCCCTCTCGGGACCGTGAAAAGAGGGGCGCCGGCGAACGCGTGAACATTCATGAGCACCAGGCCAAGGCGGTCCTGAAGGCGTTCGGGGCGCCGGTCCCACAGGGTTTTCCAGCTTTTTCCGCCAACGAGGCGGTCGCCGCCGCCGAACGGCTCGACGGCCCGGTGTGGGTGGTCAAGGCGCAGATCCACGCCGGCGGCCGCGGCAAGGGCGGCGGGGTCAAGATCGCCAAGTCGGTCGGCGAGGTGAAAACGCTGGCCGAGGCGATGCTGGGCATGACGCTCGTCACCCACCAGACGGGCCCCAAGGGCCGCGTGGTGCGCCGCCTCTACATCGAAGAAGGCGCCGACATCAAAAAGGAGTTCTACGTCTCCCTCCTGGTCGACCGCGAGACCAGCCGTGTCGCCGTCGTCGCCTCCACCGAGGGCGGCATGGACATCGAGGACGTCGCGCGCAACGCGCCGGACAAGATCATCACCTTCACCATCGACCCGGCGACCGGCGTCTTCCCGCACCACTGCGCGGCGCTCGCCGCGGCCCTGAAACTCCAGGGCGAGCCGGCCAAACAGGCCCGCGCGCTCCTGCCGGCGCTCTATAAGGCCTTCGTCGAGAAGGACATGAGCCTGCTCGAGATCAACCCGCTGATCGTCACCGGCGACGAACGGGTGGTGGTGCTCGACGCCAAGATCGGCTTCGACGACAACGCCCTCTACCGCCATCCCGACATCCGCGAGCTGCGCGATCCGACCGAGGAGGACGAGAAGGAGATCGAGGCCTCGAAGTACGAGCTTTCCTATATCGCCCTCGACGGCGAGATCGGCTGCATGGTCAACGGCGCGGGCCTGGCCATGGCGACCATGGACATCATCAAGCTCTACGGCGCCGAGCCGGCCAACTTTCTCGACGTCGGCGGCGGCGCGACGCGCGAGAAGGTGACGGCGGCGTTCAAGATCATCATGGCCGACCCCAACGTCAAAGGCATCCTCGTCAACATCTTCGGCGGGATCGCCCGCTGCGACACGCTGGCCGAGGGCATCGTGGCGGCGGTGAAAGAGGTGTCGCTGACCGTGCCGCTGGTCGTCAGGCTCGAGGGCACCAACGCCGAGCTCGGCAAGCAGATCATCCGTGACTCGGGCCTGAACGTGATCCCCGCCAACGACCTCGCCGACGGGGCCGCGAAGATCGTCAAAGCGGTGAAGGGGTAGGCCGAAGCGATGTCCATCCTGATCGACAAGAACACCAAGGTCATCTGCCAGGGCATCACGGGCGCGCAGGGGACGTTTCACTCCGAGCAGGCCATCGCCTACGGGACGCAGATGGTCGGCGGCACCTCCCCCGGCAAAGGCGGCCAGACGCACCTGGGCCTGCCCGTCTTCGACACCGTCGCCGAGGCCGTGCATGCGACCGGCGCCACGGCCAGCGTGATGTATGTCCCGCCGGCCTTCGCCGCGGACGCGATCCTGGAAGCGATCGACGCCGAGATCGCGCTCATCGTCTGCATCACCGAGGGCATCCCGGTCGCCGACATGATCAAGGTCAAGCGCTCGCTCTGCGGATCGAAGTCGCGGCTGATCGGCCCGAACTGCCCGGGCGTGCTCACCCCGCAAGCCTGCAAGATCGGCATCATGCCCGGCAACATCTTCAAGAAGGGCTCGGTGGGCGTTGTCTCCCGCTCGGGCACGCTTACCTATGAGGCCGTGTTTCAGACCACCAACGTGGGCTTGGGCCAGACCACGGCCGTCGGCATCGGCGGCGACCCGGTCAAGGGCGTCGAGTTCATCGAAATCCTGGAGATGTTCCTCGCCGACGACGAGACCAAGTCCATCGTCATGATCGGCGAGATTGGTGGCGCGGCCGAAGAGGACGCAGCCGATTTCATTAAGCATTCCAAGGTTAAGAAGCCGATGGTCGGGTTCATCGCCGGGCGCACGGCGCCCCCGGGCCGCCGCATGGGACATGCTGGCGCCATTATTTCGGGCGGAAAGGGCGGCGCCGAGGACAAGATCGAGGCCATGGAAGCGGCCGGGATCAAGGTTTCGCCGTCGCCGGCCGCGCTTGGCGAAACTCTGGTAGAGGTGCTGAAAAGCGCCTGAAGCAAAGCGTAAGGGCGTGTCCGCGCCAAGCTCTGGAGCTCCGCGGCGGCGACGCCGGGAGCGGAGATAATGGCTGACGATTCCAGTCTGGCGCCTGGCCGACTGAACCAGGTTCTGAGCGAGACCTCGTTTCTCTACGGCGGGAACGGCGCCTTCGTGGAGGATCTGTACGCCCGCTGGGCCGCCGACCCGGCCAGCGTCGAGCCCTCCTGGCGCGCCTTCTTCGCCTCGCTGAACGACCGCACCGACGAGGTGAAGCGTCAGGTCGAGGGGCCGGCCTGGGCGCCGGCCGAGCGCAAGGACGGCGCGCGTCCCGAGTGGCTCTCCGCCATCGACGGCCTCTGGCCGGCGGTCGAAGCCAAGCTCCAGGTCAAGATTGCAGAGCGCCAGCCGGCGGCGTCCGCCGACGCCGTGCGCGCCGCCACGCTGGATTCGCTGCGCGCGGTGATGATGATCCGCGCCTACCACATGCGCGGGCACCTGGCCGCCAACCTCGATCCGCTGGGCATCGCCGAGCGCGAGGACGCGAGCGAACTCGACCCCGCCTCCTACGGCTTCGCCGAGAGCGACTACGACCGGTCGATCTTCCTCGACTACGTCCTGGGCCTGGAGACGTCGACCGTCCGCGAGATGGTGGCGATCCTGAAGCGCACCTACTGCGGCGCGGTCGGCGTGCAGTACATGCACATCTCCAATCCCGACGAGAAGGCCTGGCTGCAAGAGCGGATCGAAGGGCGCGACAAGGAGATCACCTTCACGCCCGAAGGCAAGATCGCCATCCTGAAGAAGCTGATCGAGAGCGAGGCGTTCGAACGCTTCCTCGGCAAGCGCTTCCCGGGCACCAAGCGCTTCGGCCTCGACGGCGCGGAGTCCATGGTCCCGGCGCTGGAACAGATCATCAAGCGCGGCGGCGCGCTCGGCGTGCAGGACATCGTCATCGGCATGCCGCACCGCGGGCGGCTGAACGTGCTCGCGGCGGTGATGGGCAAGCCCTACCACGTCATCTTCCACGAGTTTCAGGGCGGCTCGTCGCTGCCGTCGGACATCGAAGGGTCGGGGGACGTCAAGTACCACCTGGGCGCCTCGTCCGACCGCGCCTTCGACAACAACCGCGTGCACCTGTCGCTGACCGCCAACCCTTCGCACCTGGAGATCGTCAATCCGGTGGTGATCGGAAAGGCGCGCGCCAAGCAGGCCTTCCTGCTGCGCGAGGAGCCGTCGGCCGGCCGCGGCCACGTGCTGCCGCTGCTGCTGCACGGCGACGCCGCGTTCGCCGGCCAGGGCGTCATCGCCGAGTGCTTCGCGCTCATGGGCCTGAAAGGCTATCGCGCCGGCGGCACCGTGCACTTCATCGTCAACAACCAGATCGGCTTCACCACCAGCCCGCGCTACTCGCGCTCCAGTCCCTACCCGTCGGACTCGGCGCTGATGGTCGAGGCGCCGATCTTCCACGCCAACGGCGACGACCCGGAAGCGGTCGTCTACGCCGCCAAGGTGGCCACCGAGTACCGCCAGCAGTTCGGCAAGGACGTGGTCATCGACATGTTCTGCTATCGCCGCTTCGGCCACAACGAAGGCGACGATCCGACCATGACCCAGCCGGTCATGTACGCGAAGATCAAGACCCATCCGACCACGCGCGAACTCTATGGCGCGCGGCTGGTCGCCGAGGGCGTGGTCGCCCAGGCCGACCTCGACGCCTGGGTCGCGGAGGCGGAGGCCTTCCTCGACCGTGAATTCGAAGCCGGCAAGACCTACCACGCCGACAAAGCCGACTGGCTCGACGGCAAGTGGTCGCACATGGCCACCGCCAACGGCGACGAGCGCCGCGGGCAGACCGCCGTGCCGCTGACGCGGCTGCGGGAGATCGGCCTGAAGGTGACCGCGATCCCGGAGCGAATCGACGTGCACAAGACGGTCAAGCGCGTGATCGAGCACCGGCGCGAGGCGATCGAGGCCGGCGTCGGCATCGACTGGGGGACGGCGGAGCATCTGGCCTTCGGCAGCCTGCTCGACGAGGGCTTCCCGGTGCGCCTCTCCGGCCAGGACAGCGTGCGCGGCACCTTCGTGCAGCGCCACTCCGACATCATCGATCAGACGACGGAAGAGCACTACACGCCGCTCAACAACCTCCGCGCCGGCCAGGCGCCGTTCGAGGGCATCGACTCGGCGCTCTCCGAAGAGGCGGTGCTGGGCTACGAGTACGGCTACTCGCTGGCCGACCCGAACACGCTGACGCTGTGGGAAGCCCAGTTCGGCGACTTCGCCAATGGCGCGCAGGTGGTGGTCGACCAGTTCATCTCGTCCGGCGAGCGCAAGTGGCTCAGGATGTCGGGCCTCGTCATGCTGCTGCCGCACGGCTACGAAGGTCAGGGGCCGGAGCACTCGTCGGCCCGCCTCGAGCGTTATCTGCAGCTCTGCGCCGAGGACAACCTCCAGGTCGCCAACTGCTCGACGCCGGCCAACTACTTCCACATCCTCCGCCGGCAGATGCACCGCGAGTTCCGCAAGCCGCTCATCCTGATGACGCCGAAGTCGCTGCTCCGGCACAAGAAGGCGGTGTCCACCCTGGAGGAGATGGCGGAAGGTTCGTCCTTCCACCGGGTGCTGTGGGACGATGCCGAGCACAATCCGGCGCTGACCACCATCCGCCTGAGAGGCGACAGCGACGTCCGCCGGGTCGTCCTCTGCTCCGGCAAGGTCTATTACGACCTGCTCGACGCGCGCGAGGAGGCGGGCGTCGACGACGTCTACCTGCTGCGGCTCGAGCAGTTCTATCCCTGGCCGCTGCGCTCGCTGATGGCCGAGCTTGCCCGCTTTCCGCAGGCCGAACTCGTGTGGTGCCAGGAGGAGCCGAAGAACATGGGCGGCTGGACCTTCGTCGACCCCTGGGTGGAGCTCACCCTGGCGCGGCTCTCGGGGGCGTCGAAGCGAGCCCGCTACGTCGGTCGGCCGGCCTCGGCCTCGACCGCGGCCGGGCTGATGAGCCGTCACACCAAGGAGCTGAAGACTTTCCTCGCCGAAGCCTTCGCGACTTAGAGGAGCACGCCCGACCCATGACCGACATCATGACCCCCGCCCTGGGTGAATCGGTCACCGAAGCCACCGTCGCCCGCTGGACCAAGAAGGCCGGTGAAGCCGTGCGCAAGGACGAGGTGCTGGTCGAGCTGGAGACCGACAAGGTGTCGCTGGAGGTGGTCGCGCCGGAGGACGGCGTCCTCTCCGACATCGCAGCAGCGGAGGGCGAGACGGTCGAGCCGGGCGCGCTGCTCGGCCGGGTGACCGCCGGCGGCGCGCCGTCCGCCAAGTCCGCCGCTGCGCCCGCCGCCCAGGCCGCCCCGGCGACGCCGCCGTCGCCGCCCAAGGCCGCCGAACCCACGCCGGCCGCGACCTCCACCTCGATCTCCGGCGTCACCCCGCTGCCGGCCGAGCCCGCCCAGCCGGCGGCCAAGTCCGCGCCGGCGGCCGAGCCGGTCATGGCCCCGTCCGCTCAGCGCGTCGTCGCCGAGAACAAGCTCGACCCGGCCGCCATCGCCGGCACCGGCAAGGACGGCCGCATCACCAAGGGCGACGCGCTCGCCGCGCTCGAAGCCCGTGCGGCCGAGGCCAAGAGCGAACAACCGGTGCAGGTCGCCGCCGCCCCGCGCGACGTCGGCGAGCGGGAGGAACGGGTGCGGATGACGCGCCTGCGCCAGACCATCGCGCGGCGGCTCAAGGAGGCGCAGAACACGGCCGCCATGCTCACCACCTTCAACGAGGTGGACATGAGCGCGGTGATGGCCTTGCGCAATCAGTACAAGGACCAGTTCGAGCAGCGGCACGGAATCCGCCTCGGCTTCATGAGCTTCTTCGTCAAGGCCGCCATCGCCGCCCTGAAGGCGGTGCCCGACGTCAACGCCGAGATCGACGGGACCGACCTCATCTACAAGAACCACTACGACATCGGGGTCGCCGTCGGCACCGAGCGGGGCCTTGTGGTGCCGGTGCTGCGCGATGCCGACGCGCTCGATCTGGCCGGCGTCGAAAAGGGCATCGCCGAACTGGGCCGAAAGGCCCGCGACGGCTCGCTGACCATGGACGACCTGCAGGGCGGCACGTTCACCATCTCCAACGGCGGCGTCTACGGCTCGCTCATGTCGACGCCAATCCTGAACGCGCCGCAGTCGGGCATCCTCGGCATGCACAAGATTCAGGACCGGCCGATGGTCGTCGGCGGGCAGGTGGTGATTCGGCCGATGATGTACCTGGCGCTCTCCTATGATCACCGCGTGGTCGACGGCCAGGGCGCCGTCACCTTCCTGGTGCGCCTGAAGGAGCACGTCGAAGAGCCGCAGCGGCTGCTGCTCGATCTCTAGGGCCCTTGACCGACCGCGCGCCGTTCATATCTACTAAGACGTAGATATAGATACGGAGTCTGTCATGGCTGGCGTCAGGGAGGCGGCGGGCTCGTTCGAGCCGGAGGTGCGCGCAAAGCTGTTCAAGCATGGCGGCAGCCAGGCCGTGCGCCTTCCCAAAGCCTTTCGCTTCGAGGGAACCGAAGTCAGCGTCCGACGTGACGGTGACGCCGTGATCCTCGAGCCGGTCAAGCCGGCTTTCCGTCGCCCGCGAACCGACGCGGAGATCGCCGCCTTCTGGGCCGAAGTCGATCGACACGGAAACGCCGACTTCCCCGATCGCGTCCAGGACATGATCGATTGGCGCGACTACGACTGGTGACGTTGGCGTTAGACACCAACGTGGTCATCGACGTCGTCCGCGGCCGCAAACCGGCGCTGCGGCAGCGGTTCATCGAGGCGCTGATGGGTGATCGACCCGTCGTTGCGTCCCTGATCGTCCTGCATGAGCTTCGTCTGGGTTGCGCGCTCAATCGCGATCCTTACGGCGAGCTGGTCCGCGTGCGAGCGGCGCTTGCCGACATCCCGATCGAGCCCCTGGACGAGGACGACGTGGTGACCGCCGCCGAGATCGGCGCGGGCCTGGCGCGCCGCGGGATGGGGATCGGGACGCTCGATCTGTTGATCGCCGGACAGGCGCTCGCGCGCGGCTGGACGCTGGTCACAGCGAACCTCCGCGAGTTCAGCCGGATCGAGGGCCTGAACGTCATCGACTGGACTGAGCCGGCGGACTAGGACACGCCAACTCCGGAAGGGAGACGGAAGACAGTGGCTGAATATGACGTGGTCATCATCGGCGGCGGGCCGGGGGGCTACAACGCCGCCATCCGCGCGGGCCAGCTTGGTCTATCCGTCGCCTGCGTCGAGAAGCGCGCCACGCTGGGCGGCACCTGCCTGAACGTCGGCTGCATCCCGTCGAAGGCGCTGCTGCACGCCTCCGAACTCTACGAGATGGCCCAGGCCGACTTCGCCGGCTTCGGCATCGACGCCAGCGTCAAGCTCAACCTCGCCAACATGCAAAAGCAGAAGGACGAGAGCGTCGGCGGCCTGACCAAGGGGGTCGAGTTCCTGTTCAAGAAGAACAAGGTCGACTGGATCAAGGGCGCGGGCGCGCTCGCCGGCGCCGGCAAGGTGAGCGTCAAGGCCGAAGACGGGACCGGGCAGATGCTGGACGCCAAGGCCATCGTGATCGCGACCGGCTCGGAGCCCGCGCCGCTCGCCGGCGTCGCCGTCGACCAGATGCGCATCGTCGACTCCACCGGCGCGCTGGCGCTGAAGGAGGTCCCAAAGACGCTGGTGGTCATCGGCGCCGGCATCATCGGGCTCGAGCTCGGCTCGGTGTGGCGGCGTCTGGGCGCGAGCGTCACCGTGGTCGAGTTCCTGCCGCGCATCACCCCGGGTATGGACGAGGAGACGGCCAAGACCTTCCAGCGCGCGCTGGCCAAGCAGGGGCTCGCCTTCAGGCTCGCGACCAAGGTCACCGCCGCCAAGGCCGGCGACAAGGGCGTCGAACTCACCGTCGAGCCCGTGGCCGGCGGCGCGGCAGAGACGCTGAAGGCCGACTACGTGCTGGTCGCCATCGGTCGGCGTCCGTACACGGAGGGCCTCGGCCTCGAGACCGTCGGCCTGAAGCCTGATGCCCGCGGTTTCATCGAGACCGACCACGGCCGCACCGCCGCGCCCGGCGTTTGGGCGATCGGCGACGTGACGCACGGCCCCATGCTGGCGCACAAGGCCGAAGACGAGGCCGTCGCCGTCATCGAGATGATCGCCGGCAAGGCGGGCCACGTGAACTACGACGTCATACCCAGCGTGACCTACACCTTCCCGGAGGTGGCTTCGGTCGGGAAGACCGAGGAGGAGCTCAAGGCCGCCGGCGTCGCCTACAAGGTCGGCAAGTTCCCGTTCACGGCCAATGCCCGCGCCCGGGTGAATCACGAGGCCGAGGGCTTCGTGAAGGTGCTGGCCGACGCCAAGACCGACCGTATCCTCGGCGCACACATGGTCGGCCCGGACGTCGGCGAGATGATCGCCGAGTGGTGCGTGGCCATGGAGTTCCAGGCGGCTTCGGAGGACGTGGCGCGCACCTCCCATCCGCACCCCACCCGCTCGGAGGCGCTGCGCCAGGCGGCCATGGGCGTCGAAGGCTGGACCATGCAGGCGTGAGCCTGACCATCCGTCCGGCGCGCCCGGACGACCTCGAAGCCTGCGCCGATCTGTACGACCGCGTCGTGCGCGCGACCTTCACCTGGCTCGCGCTGGGCGATCAGCGGTCGAAGTTCCTGAAGGAGGCCGAGGAAGAGGAGGTCTACGTGGCGCTGGACGAGGGTCGCCCCGTCGGCCTCGCCGCCTTCTATCGGCCGGGCGACCATCTGCACTCGCTCTATGTCGAGTACGACGCCCATGGCCGCGGCGTCGGCTCGGCCCTCCTGGCGCACGTCGAGGCGCTGGCCGACGGACCGGTGTCGCTGAAGGTGCAGGCGCTGAACGCCGCCGCCCGCGCCTTCTACGCCCGCCGCGGCCTCGCCGAAGTCGAGGAAGGCCACGACCCCGACGGATCCCACTGGTTCCGCATGCGCCGCCCTTAATCGCGCCAATCCACAAACCGCTCATCCCCGCGGACGCGGGGCGTTGCGACCGCCCCTAAGCGGCGTGCGGGTGGGCGCTGGAATAGGCGGCGAGCAGGCCGGCGGCGTCCACGTCGGCGTAGCGCTGGGTGGTCGAGAGCGAGGCGTGGCCCAAGAGCTCCTGGATCACCCGCAGATCGGCGCCGGCGCCCAAGAGGTGGGTCGCGAACGAGTGGCGAAGCGCGTGAGGCGTGGCGCTGGCCGGCAGGCCGAGGCGCCCGCGCAGCCGCTGCATCAGGGCCTGGGCGTGCCGGGGGCCCAGCGGTCCGCCGCGGACCGCGCGGAACAGCGGCTCGTCCGGGGCCAGCGGCCGCGGCAGTTCGGCGACGTAGGCGTCGATCGCCTCCTGCACCGCCGGCAGCACCGGCACGACCCGCGTCTTCCCGCCCTTGCCGGTCACGCGCAGGCTGTCGGCCAGCGGCGCGTCGGCGCGGGTGAGCGACAGCGCTTCGGAAATCCGCAGGCCAAGGCCCCAGAGCAGCGCGATCAGCGCCTGGTCGCGCACCGCCTCCCAGTCCTCGCGATCGGGATCGAAGCCGGCTTCGGCGATCAGCCCCATCGCCTGGTCTTCGCTCACCGGGCGCGGCGCCGACGGCGGCGTCCGCGGTCCGCGCACCAGCGCGATGGCGGCGTTCGGGGTCGCCAGCCGCCGGTCGAGGAAGCGGTGGAAGGACCGGATGGCCGAGAGCGCGTGGCTGACCGAGCGCGGCGCCAGCGGCCTCATCCCCGCGCGGCGGAACGCCAGGTAGGCGCGCACGTCGGCGGCGGAAACCTCGCTCATCTCGGCGAGCGAGAGCGCGCCGCCGCGGTGCCCTTCGAGAAATCGCAGGTAAGCCGAAACGCCGTCGCCATAGGCGCGCACCGTGCGCGGCGAGGCGCGCCGCTCGTGCGTCAGATGTTCGAGCCAGCGCGCCAGCGCATCCGTCGCTGAGACGGCGGTGTCCGTCACGGCGACCAAAATGGCGCCCCTTTTACCCTCGCGGGAGAAGGTGTCAGCGAAGCTGACGGATGAGGGGCCGCGCCCGCGTTTGCCGGTGTGGGCTGGTGACGAGTCCATGGCCAGGAGAGATTGAGATCGAGATCGCCGCGCGGCCCCTCATCCGACCCGGCTCCGCCGGGCCACCTTCTCCCGCGAGGGGAGAAGGACGAAGAGGGCAAACCGCTCACAGCACCGGCCAGCGCTCGGCCGTGCGCTCGACGACGCGGGCGAGGAAGGCCACCAGTTCGGCCCCCATGTCGGCGGTGAAGCCCCCCTCGTCGGGCGAGCCGAACGCCAGCACGCCCTCGCGCGCCGGCGACCACAGCGCCAGCCGCGCCATCGCCACGCTGCCCACCGCCTCGCCCAGCTCTTCGAACAAGGATTGCGCCGCGCCGGGCTCGCCCATCCGCGCCAGCGCGCGCGCGCCGAGCAGGCTGTCGGCGCCCTTCTCCGCCATGCCGCGCCAGCCGGCGGGCACGCCGCCGGGCCGCTCGAGCGCGATCACGCCGGTGACGAGCCCGAAGCGCAGGCGCGCGGTCTCGTCGACGCGGCGCGCCAGATCGGCGTGGTTGCGCGCCTCGAGCAGATCGACGACGGCGGCGTGGGTCTGCGCCTGGGCGGCGAAGTTGGCGCGGGCGGTGGCTTCGAGCTGCCGGCGGGCGGCCTTCTCGCGCGTCTTGTCGGCCGACAGCCTGGCGAGCGCGGCGGGCCCGAACTCGACGATATTGTCGCCGGCGACGCGCAGCCCGAGCTCGCTGAGCAGCGCCGCGTCGGCGCGGATCTGCTTGCGATGCGCGAGCAGAACCTCACGCGCGTCCGCCCATTTGGCCTTGGCCGACGGCGCGGCCCGCGCCCCTTCGCTCATCGCCCGCTCCGCCCCTCTTTCATGCCGCATCCATTCAACGCCCCGCCCAGTTAAGGACGGCTTGATGGCCGGCGCATGCTAGAGGCGTTGGCGATGAGCCGCATCGCCAGCATCGTGATTCCGCTGCCGCTGCCGGAGGCGTTCGACTACGCCGAGCCGGAGGGGATGGCGCTCAGGCTGGGCGACCTCGTCATCGCGCCGCTCGGGCCGCAGCGGCTCTTGGGCGTGGTCGCCGAACTGAAGGACGCAGCCGGCGTCAACCGCCCGCTGAAGCCGGTGCTGGAGCGGCGAGAGCAGCCCGGGCTGCCCCCCACTACGCTCGCCTTCCTCGCTTGGGCGGCGCGCTACGCGGTCGATGCGCCCGGCGCGCCGCTCGCCATCAGCCTGCGCGGCGCCCGCGCCCCGAAAGCGAGGCCCCAGCGGCTCGTGGCCGCCACCGGCGCGCTGCCCGCCCGCCTCACGCCGGCCCGCGCGCGGGTGTTGGAGGCGGCGGTCGAGCCGATGCCGGCGCGCTTGCTGGCCGACCTCGCCGGGGTCACCGACGGCGTGGTGCGCGGGCTGGTCGAACAGGGCGCGCTTCAGGTGGTGATCGTCGAGCCGGATCCGAACTACGATCCGCCGGACGCGTCCCGTCCGGGGCGGCCGCTCAACCCCAGCCAGGCGGCCGCCGCCAATGCGCTCAAGAGCCTGATCGCTGAGAGCCGGTTCGAGGTGGCGCTGCTCGATGGCGTCACCGGGTCGGGCAAGACCGAGGTGTACCTCGAGGCCGTGGCCGCGACGCTGGCCGCCGACCCGACCGCGCAGGCGCTGGTGCTGCTGCCCGAGATCGCCCTAACCCAGGCGGTGATCGACCGCTTCGAGGCCCGTTTCGGCGCCCGTCCGGCCGAGTGGCACTCGGCCATCTCGCCGCCGGCGCGGCGCCGCGCCTGGGAGGCGGTGGCGGAAAACCGCTGCCGCATCGTCGTCGGCGCGCGCTCGGCGCTCTTCCTGCCCTACGCCAACCTCAAGATCATCGTCGTCGACGAGGAGCACGACTCTTCGTTCAAGCAGGAGGACGGTTTCGTCTACCACGCGCGCGACCTCGCCGTGGCGCGCGGCAAGATCGAGGGCGCCCTCGTCATCCTCGCCTCGGCGACCCCGTCGCTGGAGACGCTGTGGAACGCCGAGACCGGCCGCTATCGCTGGCTCCGCCTCGACGCCCGCCACGGCCAGGCGCGGCTGCCGGCGGTTGAGCTGATCGACCTCAGGCTAACGCCGCCGGATCCCGGCGCCTGGCTCTCGCCGCCGCTGGTCGCGGCGATGGCCGAGACGCTCGGGCGCGGCGAACAGACCCTGCTCTTCCTCAACCGGCGGGGCTATGCGCCGCTGGTCGTCTGCCGCGCCTGCGGCGAGCGCATGACCGCGCCCGACAGCGACTCCTGGCTGGTCGAGCACCGCTACACGAACCGGCTGGTCTGCCATCTCACCGGCTTTTCCATGCCCAAGCCGGCGCGCTGCCCGCACTGCGGGGCCGAGCATTCGCTGGTCTCCATCGGTCCCGGCGTCGAGCGCGTCGAGGAGGAGGTGCGCGAGCGGTTCCCCGAGGCCAAGGTCGCGGTCTTCTCGTCCGACACCGTGTTCGACGCCGAGGGCGCGCGGGCCATGATCGAGTCGATGACCGAGGGCGATATCGACGTCCTGGTCGCCACCCAGGCCGCGGCCAAGGGGCACGATTTTCCGCTGCTCACGCTGGTCGGCGTGGTCGACGCGGATCTCGGCCTGCGCGGCGGCGACCTGCGCGCGGCCGAGCGCACCTTCCAGCTGCTGACCCAGGCCGGCGGCCGCGCGGGCCGCCGCGAGCGCCCGGGCCTCGCCCTCCTGCAGACCTATCAGCCCGAGCAGCCGGTGATGCAGGCGCTGAAGGCGCAGGACCGCGACGCCTTCGTCGCCGCCGAGATGGCCGCGCGCGAGGCCGCCGGGCTGCCGCCTTTCGGCCGCCTGGCGGCGCTGATCGTCAGCGGCCCCGACGCCGGCGTGCTCGACGCCTTCACGCAAGGCATGGCGCGCGCCGCGCCGAACGCCGCCGGCGTCGAGGTCTATGGCCCGGCCGATGCGCCGCAGGCGCTGGTGCGCGGCCGTCGCCGCAAGCGCTTCCTGGTGCGCGCCGACCGCACCATCGACCTGCAGGCCTATTTGGCGACCTGGCGCGCGCGGGTGAAGCCGCCGGCGCAGGTGCGCCTCACCATCGACGTCGACCCCTATAGCTTCCTTTGAGGGCCAACGTCGGGGAAGGAGCGTAGTCTCGACTCGGCATGGCCGACTTCATCTTCATGCTCACCCGCGGCGATTCAACGATCCGCGACGCGCGCGAGCGGCTCGCGGAGGCGCTGGCCGCGGGGGTTCGGCACATCGGCTTCAAGGACGTCGGCCTGCCGCTTTCGGAGCTGGCGGCGCTTGCGGCGGACATTCACGCGGGGGGCGGGGTCGCCTACCTGGAAATGGTGAGCTTGGACGCCGACGCCGAAGCCGCCGCCGCGCGGGTCGCGGTCGCCTTCGGCGTGGACGTGCTCATGGGCGGCACGCGCCCGGCCATCGTCGAGCCGATCATCGCCGGCAGCACGATCCGCTACTTCCCCTTCCCTGGCGAGATCCTCGGCCACCCGAGCCGCCTGGCCGGCGACATTCAAACGATCGCCGGCAGCGCCCGCGCCTTGGCCGCCCGCGAGGGCGTGCATGGGCTCGACCTGCTCGCCTATCGGTTCGCGGGCGACGCGCTGGCGTTGATCCGCGAGATTCTTCGTTCAGCCTGCGGCAAGCCCGTCATTGTGGCTGGATCGATCGACCGCGACGAGCGAATCGCCGCCGCGGCCACGTCCGGCGCATCCGGCTTCACGGTGGGCACCGCCGCGCTCGAGGCCGCGTTTCCGGCGCCGCCGGGTCTTGCGCACCAACTGGCGCACATCCGCACGGTGGTCCGGCGAGCGAACGGCGATGACGCCGCCGCCTGAGGCCGTCAGACGTCCTCTGGAGCGGCGTCGGGGAGAGCCGCCGAAGCGGCCGCTCCCGATCGCGGCCGCTTCGTTCAGTCGTGCGGTGTCGAGGCTGCGCCGGCGACGGCGCCGGTGCTGCCACCCACGGCCGCGCCAACGGCCGCGCCTGGGCCGCAGCCAATCGGAAGCGTCACGACACACCCGATCGCCGCACCGATACCGGCGCCCGCCGCTGCGCCCGTCAGGGCGCGCGCACCAGGATCCGCGTGCCAGCTCCCGTCTCGCTCGTAGTACCCGCGGTCATTGTCCGGGTCGGCGAGCCAGTGCACATGCGCGTCGCTCTGGTGCGCGTCATACCAATCGGAATTGTAATATGTGATCGGCTCGTCAGGGCCGTACGCATACCTTTGATGCACCCGCCAGCAGTCGCCGTACTGGTTGCAGGCCACGTAGGTCCGCTCAACCGAGTCGGCGCTCGCCGCCGTCGGCGTCATTGCGCCTCCACCCATAATTGCGAGAAACGAACTCAGTCCCAAAGCAGTGGCAAGAACCTTCATTACCGTCACCTTTCTTTAGCGATCGGCCGCGGGGGCCGGCGAGTTGTCCGTTCAGCGACAAACGAGGCGAACAAGACCTTGGTTCCAGCCATGGAGGGCAGAGACCGCCGGAGCGAGCCGGCTTAGCCGGGTCTTCCGCGAGTGTCGGCTTAGGGTCGGAACCAAGTCGCACCGCGGCATCTTTGTCGCCGGGGGGGCCGGCCACGGGCGATCCTCAATCGGATCGCCGCGGCTGCAGTTCCGACCACAATGCCCTAATCCTCCGGCCTGCCGCTGGGGCCGTTCGCAGGTCGTGCGCGGGACCAAGCCTCAAACCGACAAACTCATTTCGGCGCCAGATCACCTCCGCGTCCCAAAGCATGCCCTCGGAGATGGCCAGCAGAGACAGCGGAGCGCCCAGGGGCACCTGGCTGGACAACCTGATCTGGGCGCCCCCGGCGGAGTGGCTGCGGATGACGCAGTCGGCGCTCGTTACGCAATCGCCGACAATGATCTTGGCCGCGAGAAGCGAGCGATTGCGCCGATCCCGCCGGCGCTCTGTGCGATGGTCGATAAGTCGCTCTGCCGTCATCGCTTCAAGACGACGCTGCTGTCCGAGAAGCTCGCGCCCACGCCGTTCGGCACCGGCACGCTGGAGGTGGCGTAGCTCGAGTTGATGATCAGGTGGGCGCTGCCGGAAAGCTGGATCGACTGCGCCACCACGACGGTCCAGGCCGACTGCTGCGCGACCCGATTGGCCGTCCCTTGCACGTGCAGCGTCGCCGCCGGGATGTAGATGGTCCCTTCCAGTTTCTCGGCGCTGGTCGCGGAGATGTTGAAGGTTCCGGTGTTCTCCCGCGTCGTGGCGATCACGAAGCCGGCGTACTGACCACTGGTGCGGCCGCTCAGCATAACCGTGCTCTGTCCCGCGAAGTCGAAGTGCGACTGCTTGTCGAACACCAGCGCCACGTCGCTGCCGGTCAGCGTGGCCGAGCCCTGCAGGTTGAGGTTCCCATGCACGAAGAAGTGGTCGCCCGGGGAGAGGATCAGGCTCGCCCCGTTCTGCACATTGAGGTCGCCGCAATGCACGCCGGCGGGCAGCACGTTCGTTCCCGTGGAAAGATAGGTGACCGGCGGGGTCGGAGGACAGACGTAACCGTTCATGGTGATGCTGACCGAGGCGAACGGGTCGCTGATCGGCGGCGCGCCGCTCTGCGCCGCCGGCGTGATCGGGCCCTTGGCCGCGCCCACCGCTTGCGCCAGCCCGGCGTTCAGCCCCGCCGAGTTGCCCACCGTGATGTTCCCGTTCGACTGAACCAGACAGTTCGCCGCCGTCAGCACGGACTGGTCGTTGACGTTGAGGTTGTACATGCCGGCCTGGCCGTAGCTGAGGACGCACAACGGCACTTCGCCCAGGCTTTGCGCCGTCGCCGACACGTTCAGGTCCCAGCCCCCGGGCGGCAGCAGGTTGCCGAAGAAGGACTCGCGGTGGCCGCTCAGCTGCACGGTCACCGTGCGGTTGATGGTGTCGACGGAGGCGGTCGTCTGCACCGCGTCCTTGCTCGCAAGATCGCCGAGCTGGGCGCGGGCGTAGTTGTTGGCGCGGGCGTCGAGACCGACGGCCGTCGCAACCCCCAGCGTCTTGGCCATGGCCAGCGCGGTGGCGTCCGCCGCGTCCTGCATCGCGCTGTGCTCGGCGGAAAGTGAGGCGAGCTCGATCGCGCCGCAGGCGAGCATCACCAGAGCCGGCACGGCGACCGCGAACATGACGGCGATGCCGCCGTCACGCGCTCTGGCGGCGCGCTGAAATACTCGCAACAGCCAGCGCATGAGCTTCTTCCACTCCCTCGTCGTGGCCCAGAGTCCACGTCTGACCTCGGAAGTGTGGCGCCAACACCTTGCCCAATTCTTAGGCGCCGCAGCGGGTCGACGCCCGGGCGGACTCGTCAACCTCGGAGGTTTGGGTCGGGAGGAGACGCCGACGTCACGCCGGACAGCGGACGACTCTTGCGCCGGCGAGAGGGCCGAAATCTGCCCACAGTCTTGCGCCTCTTATCCACAGGGTGGACTGCCCGGAGGGTTGCGTGAGGTCGTCGTCGGTGGAATGCATTGTGCGCCGACCTTGAGTTTCCTCACGGAGACAGCGGGCCGACCGAAGGCCCGGTTGGGAAACCAGCCGGGCCTTCATATGTCCTGAGCGTCAGCCGACCCGTTTCGCTCCGGCCCTTTGGCCCTCGATCACCGTCGCGCGGCCGCCCTGGTTGATCTCGATCCGGCGGGGCTTCAGTTGCTCGGGCAACTCCCGCTTCAGCGCGATGGTCAACATGCCGTCGCTCAGTTGTGCGTCGGTGACCACGACATAGTCGGCCAGCTGGAACTGGCGCTCGAAGTCGCGTTGCGCCAGGCCGCGGTGCAGATAGTGGCGGCTGTCGTCCGCCTTCGCCTTGCGGCCTTGGACCGTGAGCACGTTGTCTCTCGCCTCGATGGTCAGTTCGTCCGGCCGAAAGCCGGCGACGAACAGTTCGATGCGGTAGTGGTCCTCGCCGACCAGCTCGATGTTGTAGGGCGGGTAGCCCGGACCGCTGTCCCTGGCGGCCGAGTCGAGCAGCGCGGCCATCCGGTCGAAGCCGACGGCGGAGCGGTACAGAGGGGTGAAATCGACAGGCATGGCATCCTCCTGAAGAGCAAGGTTGCTAGGCATGCGGATCGGGCGTGCGCGAACCAGCCTCACGCCGATCCGGAAGGCCCGGGTCTCCGGCGCCCTCGACCCGTCGAGGTAGGCGCTGCGGCGGCGGTGTCAAGACGCCCACGCTGGCGTCGCGATCGCGTCGACCGCCGGCGCCACGCCAGACTTGAAAATGTCGCGCGGCGATTCAAAATAATTGGCGCCGCCCGCCTCGCCAGGCCCAGGGCGGCAGGAGAAAGGACCAGACTGGAGACAAGACCGATGATGCTCGCGACATCGAAGGCGCCGTTCGAACAGCTTGGACTTGGCGATGCGCTTCAGCGGTGGCTGCGCCCCGCTGTCGGCTTCGATCACCCCACCGACGTGCTCAAGGACCCGATGCTCACGCTGCATGACAAGCGAGCCGTCCTGTCCTCGTGGGCGTCGGACGCCTCCGCCGTCCAGGACGAGCCCACCATGCGCTGGCTGCTCGGCACGCCGGCGCCCGTCCCCCTCGCCGACATCCAGGCCGCCATGGCCCGCCTCGACCGGTGGGACGCCTGGGGCTTGTCGGCTGAGCGATCAGCGGATCAGGACCGGTCGATCAACGCCTGTTGAACGGCCCTCGCGGCTCGCGGCGGCCAGCCTTGGCGTTATTTGTCGCGAGCCGGCAGTCCCAGGTCCTCGATCGCCCAATCGAGATTGATCCGCGCAAGCCGCCGGAAGACGCGCAGCAGCCACGGGGGAGCGCCTCGCGTCTCGTCGGCGGCGCGCAACGCAAGCTCGGCGCTCTGTTGCGCCGCCCACGGACCGCCGTGCGGCATCACGCTCGCCGGCGCCGGCCCGCCCTCCAGATGCGCTGTCGGCAAGAACAGCGCCAGGTCCGTCGCCGCCGCGCCGCGTCGAGCCTCGCTCCAGTCCACGAACGTCACCGCATCGTCCGTGAGGCAGATGTTGTCGCTGCGCATGTCGCCGTGGACGAAGGCCTCGCCGCGCCAGTCCAGCGCCGCCGCCGCGCTCGACAGCGTCTCACCGTGCCGGTCGAGCCAGGCCGCCGAACAAAGCTGCAGCCGCAGAAAGGCCTCAGGCGAAGCGAGGATCGTTTTCCAGCCGTCGGACGCACGCTGGTTTTGGTCAGCCGGCAGGACCGGAGGCGGCTGCAACTCCGACAACGCTTTGATGGCCGCGAAGACCCGCTCGAGGTCGCCCGCCCGCCACTGCGTTCCACCCGCCTGCACCGGCCAATACGCCTCGACCAGCGCCTCGACGACCAGGATCGGGAAATCGTCCCCGTCGTCGATCCACGCCACCTCCTTCGGCGCGAACGCCGGGGCGGCGCCAAGCGCCGCGCGCTCGTTGCGCAGCCAGGCCGCCGTCTGGGCCGTCGTCGCGCCTTTGACGAAGACGCTCGTCCCATCATCGAGCTCAACGAGGAAGCGGTGCGCGGCGGAAAGACCCGTGCTCGGCTTCGACCACGCCGACCACGCTCGCCCCAAAGCCGCCTCGACGCGCGCCGTCAACGCCGCGGGCGGCGCGCCTTGAAGACCGCTCGGAACATATCGGTCAGCCATGCTGGGCCGGAGCGTACCCGTGGAAGACCGCCGCCAACAAGCGACCGGCGCTCGGGGTTCTAAATCCCCTCGGCGCGGGCCGCTTCGGCGTCGGCCATGCGTTCCTCGCGCGAGCGCATGGGGATGGCCGGGATCAGGATGACGACGACGAGGCCGAGGCCGGCCACCAGCAGGCTGGCGCGGAAGATGTCGACGGTGGCGACGGCGAGGCTAGCGCGGGTGGCGCCGACCAGCGCCGCCGGGACAGGCGTCGCGGCGCGGATCTCCGGATGCTCCGCCTGCTCGAGGGCGGCGGACTGAAGCCGCGCCGCCGCGGCTGGCGCGAGGCCGAGCGCTGACGGCGGGGCGCGCCTGGCCATCTCCAGCGTCACGTCGTGGGTGAGCAGCGCGCCGGCCATGGCCACGCCCACCGTCGCGCCGATCTGGCGGAAGAACTGGCTGGCGCTGGTGGCGACGCCCATCTGCCGCGGCGGAACGGCGTTCTGCACCGCCAGGCTGAACAGGCTCTGGGCCGGTCCGAGGCCGAGCCCGACGATAAAGAGCCGCCAGCCGATGCCGATCAGGGTCGTTTTCGGCCCGACCGCGGCCAGCAGCCCCAGCCCGATCAACAGCACCACGCCGCCGGCGATCAGCCAGGGCTTGTAGAGGCCGGTGCGCGAGACGAGGTAGCCGGCGAGCCCGCTGGCGAACACCAGTCCGAACATCAGCGGCAGCAACGCAACGCCGCTCGCCGTCGCCGCGACGCCCAGTCCGGCCTGCAGGTAGAGGGGCAGAAACGCGACCACGCCCAGGAAGGCGGCGTTGAAGATGAACGTGGCCGGATTGGCGGTCGCGAACACCCGGTTTCTGAACAGCGCCAGCGGCACCATCGGCTCCGCCGCCCGCGCCTCGGCCCAGACCAGCGCCGCGAGCGCGACGGCCGCGGCGGCGAGGAGCCCGAGGATGAGCGGCGATGTCCAGGCGTAGTCGTGCCCGCCCCAGCTCAGCGCCAGCAGGAACGGCGCGAAGGCGGCGACGATCAGCCCCGCGCCCAGCCAGTCGATCGCTCCGCCCGCGTGGTGCGCCAGCCGCGGCATGCGCGCGGCGATGATGGCCATCGAAAGCAGCGTCAGCGGCAGGTTCACGTAGAAGATAAACCGCCAGCCCTCGATGGCGCGCCCGGCTAGCGTGACGTTGGCGTGGTCGGTCAGCAGCCCCCCGATCAGCGGCCCCAGCACGCCCGCCAGCCCGAACGTCGCCCCGAACAGGCCCGAATAGCGCCCCCGCTCGCGCGGCCCGAACATGTCGGCGATGATGGCGAACGAGGTGGTGAACAGCGCCCCGCCGCCGATCCCCTGCAACGCGCGGAAGGCGATCAGCTGGGTCATGCCGCCGCCCAGCAGCGGCAGCGTCCCGAACTCGCCGGAGAGTCCGGACAGCGTCGACCCGGCCAGGAAGATGCCGATGGCCACCATCAGCACCCGCTTGCGGCCATAGAGGTCGGAAAGCTTGCCCCAGATCGGCACCATCACCGTCGAGGTGAGCAGGTAGGCGGTGGTCACCCAGGCGTAGAGGGAAAGGCCGTTCAGCCGCGCCACGATGCGCGGCATGGCGGTGGCGACGATCGTCTGGTCGAGCGCGCCGAGCAGGAAGACGATCATCAGCCCGGTCAGCGTCCACCGCCGCTCGCCGGGCGTGAAACTCTGCAATGTCGGATCGTCGGCGGTCATCGGGCGGCCGTCCTGTTAGCGCCGATCCGGCGCCGACGCACGCTAGGCGTCGAGAAGCAGCCGCTTGGCGAGCGCGGCGGACCTGCCGCCGCCGCGGACGCGGCTGAGCCGGTCTTGCACGTTCTTCGCCAGCGGTCGCCCGGTCACGGCTCGCGCCTCGACCAGAACCTCCATGAGCCGGAAGATGTTCTTCTGTTGCAGATCGAGCTTGGCGAGCAGCGCCTCGAGCGCTTGGTGCACGGCGGCGGCGTGGACCTGGGACACCTGCCTCACCGGCGTCAGGCTGTCGGCAAGGCGTCCCCACTTCACCCATTCGCCCTCGGCGAGGTCGGCGAGAGTCGACGCAAACAGTTCGGGCTCGAACAGCCGCGCCTCGATGCCCTCGATCAGCGCGTCGACGGCAAGCCCCCTTGCGTCGGCGTCCTTCCCGATCAAACCGGCGCACAACAGCAGGTGACCCGGCTCGCGCCAGGGCCGGCGGCGCTGGAACAGGCTGATCATATGACCGAAGCCGGGGCTCCAGCCGCTGCTCTCGCTGTCGATCCGACGGATGAGCTGGATCGCGCCCCGCATCTGGGCGGCTGCCGGATTCTGCGGCCAGACATAGCTCAGCCACTGGGCGACCCATGTCGCGCGCAGCTCGCCCGAGAAGCTGCGAGCCTCCAACCGGCGATTGGCCGCCGCCGTCGGCAGCGCCCTCCAGTCGGTCGCGATCTGACCGCTCGCCGCACGAACCAGCCCGTCGAGAATGCCCGGCCGCCCGGGCGTCTGCCGCCGCCCCAGGAAGACGACCGAAACCTCGAACACCGGCGCTTTCCCGGGGAGCTGCTCGTAACGTGGACCCTTCCAGTAAGACGAGCGCCAGATGTAGCGAGCGGGCTTCAGGCTGTCCGGCCACGGGTCGTGGAGGCTCAAAGCTGCGAACTCCGGCGTCCAGTCTCGGTACGTCAATCGGCAGCGCGCGGCCATGATCCAAGTCGCGTAGTTCATGCGGTCCGCCCTGCCGGGGCGCCCGTCGCCGCCAAGCGCGAAGCTGGCGATCCCTCGCAGTGGCGGCCCGAGCGTGGCGCCTCGCGCCAGCGCCGTTTCACGGTTGTCCGGCGCCAGCCGCAGCAAGGAGAGGCGAAGATCCATCGACTCCGCGATGCCGGGTTGATGCTGTAGGGAGTGAAGCCGTTCGATCCAGACGAGCGGATCGATCCAGCCGCCCTTGTGTGTGGGCGCGGAGAGGAGGGGCCGGCCTTGTCGCCGGGCGACCCGCTCGGCGATGGCGCGCAAATGCGCGATCATCGGCACGAACGCGTCCTCCGTGGTGTAGTAGGGGATGTCGGCGTCTTTTGTCTCGCGCAGCCTCCCGGTCAGCCACGTCTGGACGAGGTCGAGCAGGGCCGAACCCAGGCCGTTCGGCCCGACAATCATGCCGTTGGCGCCGCCTCCGCGACGGTCAAGGCGGTGGAGAACCGGGGCGGCCCTCGCCGTGAAGTCGTCCGCGCGCTCGTGCGCGAGACGGCTGATGGCGTCAACGATGCGCTCGACATCCTCGGGCGAATCCACGACCTCGATGGCATGCAGGATCGCGTCGATCAGGCCGTCGACCGACGCGATCGGTTCGATTTCCTCCGCTGCCGAAAGGACGCAGCGATCGCACGGCGCGCCGGAGAGGGGCTCGTAGCTGGCGGCTTCGCTGCGCGCGCCCGCTTGAGACTCGGTCGGCCGCTCCGTTCGTTCGTCGGCGTCGCCGAGGCGTGGGCTCGCGGGCCGATGGGAGATCAGCTTTAGGAGTCGCGGTCGGTTGCTCGCCGGCAGGAAGTCGTCCAGGCCGGCCAGAGCATCGATTTGGCGCTGATCAAGCTCAGCGGCGTGCGTCTCGAGAAGCGTCAGCGCCAGGGCCTGGACGTCAGTGTTGCTGTGTCTCAGCGCCTCGGAGACGCCGCTCAGGCCTTCGCCGGCGAGCGCGTTGTTCCGGGCGATGATCCGGTTGATCAGCCTGAGCGCCGAGATCGCATTCCCCTTGCTGGCGCCTGAGAAGACGGCCGGGAGCTCTCGCAGCACCGTCTTGGCGTCGAGTCCGCCCGCCTTCTGGACTTCGGCCAGCATTTCAACGGCGAATTTCACTACGTGGCCGACGGGACGCCGCAGGAGATCGATGTAGTTCTGCTGGTGGCGGAGCTGTTCATCGGGCCGTGGCGCCAGGCGCTTGTAGAAGGCCGCGAACCCCGACAGCTGATTTTGCTTCAGGTCGAGACCCAATCCTTTGACCGCCAGGTCGAGAAGCCGCCCCCGCTCCAGCCGCCCCTCAGCCGCAAGCTTGACCAGGGCATCGGGCCAGGTCTCGTACTCGGCATTCGCGCCCTTGCGCAGCCAGGCGTTGGTGTTGAAGGCGTTGCTCTCGATGCGGAACAGGCTCTCGACATCGTCGAGCAGCTCGGGGTCGGCCAGCAGTTGCCGACTGATGGGCGGCGCGACCTCCCCGCCTCGGTTGAAACCAGTGCGCATCAGAAAGGCCGCGAACTCTCGATAGTATCCGTCCACGGATGGCTTGCGGCACAAGCCGTCGCGGATCCAAGCGCGCAGGGTGGCGAACCCGAGCTGATGGAAGTCGCGCTCCAGATCGTACGCGATCCAATCGTCGAGCCAGTCCGGACGCCGGTCGCGGATGATCTGGTCGAGCAGCGGACGAGCCTGCGGCCAGATCCAGACATTGGGTCTCTTGACCGCTGAGGCTGGGCCAACCGCGAACAGCGCCAGCGTGGCGTTTTGCGTCTCGCGCGCGTTCCAGCCCATCAGAGGGTTCCCCTGCCTCCGGGCAAAGAAGTCCTTCAGGCGGTGCGAGGCGCCTGGGTCGGCTTTGTTTCGGCTGAGCTGCCTGTAGAGTCGCTGGGCGGGCGACGAGAGCTTGACCCTCTGGCGCTCGTCCAGCCCTTCGAAGGCCTTCGGCAAATCGGCCAGGTCACTCGGTTCGAGAAGCAGGCGCTCCAGGTCATCCAGCGTCATGCGCGCGCCGTTTCAGACTCCAGGTCCTCCGCGAGCAGCGACGCCGCAAGGATGTGTTTGCAGGGGCCGCGCTGCCCCTGATAGCGGCTGAACCAGGGGCAAGTGCAGCTCGGCTGCTCGGCGGACAGCCTCACCCGATGAAGCGCGCCGGCGCCTTGGACTTCGAACACCATCGCGGCCGGCTCGCCGAGCCGCCTGACCTGGCCATCTTCGATGAGCTTCCGCGCGTTGCTGAGGCGCGGTTGCATCGCCTCGACCTTCGCGAGGTCGAATGGGAGTTCCCGGTGGAAATAGCGCCCCAAAGCGGCGTCGTAGCCGGCCAGGCCCTGACTGCCAAGCACCGCCAGCGCCCCTTCCACCTCGGCTTCGCCCAACGCGAGCTCGTTCGCCAAGACGCAAGGATCGATTTGGGACCGCCACTTCAAGTTGGCCCGCACCTTTGCCACGACAAGATCGGATGGAGGTTTCGCGAGCGCCGCCAGCATCTGCCCTTCTCCGGAAAAGCCGCGAAACACCTCCGGGCTGATCATGAGGAAGAAGGATCCGACTGGAAAGCACACCTCCCAGCCGCTGGCGCCGCTGTCTTCCTCCAACCAGATCCGCAGGCTCTTCGCCCGCGCCAAAAGTGGCTCGATCACCCGGACTCTGTGCGTGCCGAGGATCGGGACGGCGCCGGGCTGAGGTCGTTGGCTCAGGCGGATCGATCGGTTTACCGAGACCGCGTAGCTCGGCATCCGCGGCGTGGCCGCCTTGGGCAGCGTGCGGACGAACCGCAGCGCTTCGGCGGCGCTGACCTCCATCTTGAGGACCAGCTTGGGCTGGTACGCCTGCACTTCGCTGAAGCTCTTGATCCACCGAAGCGGCATCTTGACCTTCTTCTCGATCGTCCTCTCGTTTCCCTTGCTGAGGACGACTTCATCGGCGCCGACGGCGAATTGCACGTCTTCGTCGTCGTGCAAGCGCAAGAGCGCGTTGCGCATATCGGTGTTGAAGTCGACGTTGGTGGTTCCCCTGCCCTGGCACTCACCCTCGAAGGCCGCCGCCGGCAGGTCGACGCGCGCGTAGACCCCGCAACAGCCGCTGAAGCCTTCGAGTCGGAGCAGCTGCTCGTTGCTCGTGAGGACCGGATCGAGAATCGCCGGCCTTGGAAGGAAGAAGTGTGTTCGAACGACCTGGCTCAGGGTGAAGAGCAGGTCTCCCATGATCCTGGGTTGGCGCACCCGGCCATCGAAGAAATAGGGCTGCTGATGATCGCCGCTGCACGTCGCCAGGGAAAGCTGTGGCTTGCCCCACCCGGCAGACGTCACGCCAGAAGGAAACGCATATCGGTACGTAAAATCGAGCGCCGCTGACACGTCACCCCTCCCTTCCCATAAGGTTGCAGGCGCCTGCCTGAATGTTCAAGCCGCGCGATTGCAAGCTCTGCGCGATAGAACATATAAAGAACAAATTGGAAAGCGGGCGGGAGCTCTCCGACACAAGCCGCCCATGAGGGCTGGACGCAGCGAGTCGTTCCGGGTCTCTGTTCAATCGTGCCTCGCTCTCTCATCTCCAGGCGCACCCTGATCGCCGCCGCCGGCGCGCTCGCCGCCACGCGCGCCTTCGCGCAAGCCCCCGCCAATCCGCGCGTCGTCATCGCGACCGACCATGGCGAGATCACGGTCGAGCTGGCGCAGGACAAGGCGCCGATCACCGCCGGCAACTTCCTGCGCTACGTCGATCACCACCGCTTCGACGGCTCGACTTTCTACCGGGCGGTCCGCACGCCGGGCGATCCCACCGACGGGCTCATCGAGGGCGGCCTGCAGAACGCGCCCGGCAAGCTCTTTCCGCCCATCGCGCACGAGAGCACGGCGCAGACCGGCCTGCATCACATCGACGGGACCATCTCGATGGCGCGCGCCGCGCTGGGCACGGCGACCGCCGACTTCTTCATCTGCGCCGGCGCGGCCGCCTACCTGGACGCCAAGCCGGGCGCGCCGGGCGACAACGCCGGCTACGCCGCCTTCGGGCAGGTGGTGCAGGGGATGGACGTGGTGCGCGCCATCCTGGCGCTGCCCACCAACGGCGTTGCCCGCAACCCCGTGATGCAGGGCCAGATCCTCAGCCCGCCGGTGGTGATCGAGCGGATGCGCCGGGGGTAGTGTCTCGGTTCGGCGAAACAGTCTGACGATGATGCCCCTAGGGCTCGCCCTCTTTCTCCTGGCTTTTGCCGCTTGGTCCGCCTGGAGGGTCCGGGCTTACCTCCTGGGCGGTGGTTTTTGGTTCCCGCAGCGCTGGCGCGTTACGCGGGCCAAGGACCCCATCACCTTTTGGTGTGTCGTCGTCGCCTATGGAGCGGTCGCTGCTGTGACCGCCATAGCGGGCCTCGTCGGCTTTGTCGGCGCGGTCTTCGGAAACCATCACATTCCAAGCTGAGACACCACACACCGGCGTCACGAGTTGACCGGTTAAGACGACCTTTGCTAGGCCCGGTCTATTCCCTCGCACCTCGATTTGAATTGGCGGCATTCCCCCTTGCGCACGTTTGACACAGCCGACGTCCTGGCGTCGGAGATCGACCATCTCGGCCACATGAACGTCCGCTTCTATGCGGAGCGGTCCCAGCGGGCGAACAGCGCGCTGCTGGCCGAACTCGGGCTCGATCCCGACATGGGCGCGGACCGCGGCGTCCGGCTGACGCAGACCGACAGCTACACCCGCTATCAGCGCGAGCAGTTCGCCGGCGCGACCCTGGTGGTGCGCGGCGGCGTGCTGGGCGCGGACGCGCTCGGCGTGCGCACCTACTACGAGCTCGCCAACCCGGCGAAGGACGAGATCGCCGCCACCTTCCTGATCACCACCGCGCTCACCGACCGGACGACCGGCGAGGTTTCCGCCCTGCCCGAGGCCGTCGTGGCGCACGCCAACGCGCGGCGCATCGAGCTGCCCGCCCACGGCCGGCCGCGCACGATCGATATGGGGCCGCCGCGCACCGACCTCGACTTCCAGGACGTGGCCGCGCGGGTCACCGAGGATCCCGACGACCACATGTCGCGCCGCTCGGACTGGACGGTGCCGCCGGAGGCCTGCGACGAGCACGGCGTGCTGGCCGACGTCGGCATGATGATGTTCGGCGGCTTTCGCCCGCCGACGCCGGACGAAATGAAGCGCTTCGGCCCGATGACCTTCGAGACCGAAGAGGGCCACCGGGTCGGCTGGGCCTCGCTGGAGACGCGGATGGTGCGCGTCAGCCCGGCGCGGGCGGGCGATCAGCTCTGCTCGATCGGCGCCGAGATCGGCCTGCATTCCAAGGTGCGCCACACCCGCCGCTGGCTGTTCAACACCACGACCGGCCGGCTGGTGACCCTGAACGACAACGTCAACATCGCCCTCGACCTCGACGCCCGCCGCGCCATCGACATCCCGCCCTCGCTGCGCAAGTCGATCGAAGCGCGGCACACGCCGGAGTTCGCGTGAGCGCTGCGGCGCACACGCTGCACAGCCACCAGGGCCACACCGGCTGGGACAACGCCATCGCGCCGGTGCTCACCGTCGCGCCGGGCGAAACGGTCGAGTTCCACCCCATGGACGCCTCCGGCGGCCAGCTCACCCGCGCCTCCAGCGTCGCCGACGTTGCCCGCCTCGACTTCGGCAAGGTCAATCCGGTGGTCGGGCCGGTGTTCATCGACGGGGCCGAACCCGGCGATGCGATCAAGGTCACGCTGGTCGCGTTCGGCCCTTCCGGCTGGGGCTGGACCGCCAACATCCCCGGTTTCGGCCTGCTCGCCGACCAGTTCCCCGATCCGGCGCTGCACGTCTGGACCTACGATCCGGTCTCGATGGCGCCGGCGATGTACGGGCCGGGCGGGCGCGTGCCGCTGAAGCCGTTCGCCGGCACGATCGGGCTGGCGCCGGCCGAGCCAGGCCCGCACAGCATCGTCCCGCCCCGCCGGGTCGGCGGAAACCTCGACGTGCGCGACCTCGCCGCGGGGGTCGAGCTCTACCTGCCCGTCGAGGTCGCCGGCGGGCTCTTCAGCCTCGGCGACACCCACGCCGCCCAGGGCGACGGCGAGGTTTGCGGCACGGCGATCGAGAGCCCGATGTCGGCCGCCGTCCGCTTCGACCTGATCAAGGACGCCGACCTCGCCTTCCCGCGCTTCACCACGCCCGGCCCGGTCACCCGCCACCTGGACGCCAAGGGCTACGAGGTCGCGACCGGCGTCGGGCCCGACCTGATGGCCGCCGCCCGCCACGCGCTCGCCGGCATGATCGACCTGCTCGGCCGCCAGCACGGCCTCTCGGCCGTCGACGCCTACATGCTCTGCAGCGTCTGCGCCGACCTGCGCATCAGCGAAATCGTCGACCAGCCCAACTGGGTCGTCGGCCTCTACTTCCCCCGCGTGGTGTTCGACTGAGATCGAACTTGAGCGATATCAATAATTTGGCGGCAGCCTAACCCCGCTCATCCTCGCGCTGCGAAGCAGAGGCGCGTAGCAGCCAAAGCGGGGCATAGTTTTTCGGACCTAGCTAGATAGGAAGTACAGTCGCAAGCGTGTACGAACCGCCGACCTCTCATTCGTGGTCTTCATTAGAATCTCTTTTGAGCAAATCGGCGTTCGATAGTTCGGGTAACATTGGATCGAGGGGCCAGCGATAGCGTTCTTTCGGATAGGCCCAAGGCTGGCGGCCCCCGACGACCATTTGCATGTCTTGGAGTAGCGCGTTTCCAATCCGCGTTTGCCACCACCCAGTCATTTCTGTTGGGGCGTCCTTGTTCTCCCACCACCCCGGCTTGTTCTCGGGTGGGGGCCTGCCGCCAGTTAACCGCCAGCCCTCTTCATGGTGGGCCTTAGCCTGCGCGAGCATGTCAAGTAGTTGATCGGCCTTGGCATCGCCGAGTTTCTTGCGAAGATTTTCTACGCCCTGTCCGATGCTGTAAAAAACGCCGTCGAAGTCAAAGAAGGGTTTGCCATCGAAGATAGTCGATGGAAATCTACGTGTTGGTGAGGATAATATAGCAACTCCGAGCACATCCGTGAGTTCTCGAACGGTTTTCGGGATAAGACGCTCAGGGTATAACAAGGTTGGGTCCTTCGGAGCATATCTGGGCTTGAGGAACCGCGAACCTACCTGATGCCCCCGATGGGCTCCACCAAGGGCTGCTTGCGCCTATGTAGGCCCGTAGTCTTTTGCCTGAGCCCGTTGTGGCCGCGGCGCCGCTCCATTGAACCGCAGAGGACGCAGAGAAGGCGCAGAGGACGCAGAGAAGGCCGCTGCACCTTCGCGCCCTCTGCGCCTTCTCTGCGATCTCTGCGGTTAGAAGCACCGGGTCCCCGCCTCGCGCCGATGCCTAACCTGTCGGTGCCCGGTGCTGGGCAGGCCCTAACGTCTCTATTCAGAGGCCCGGCCCTGATTGATCAGCGTGGCGACCCTGGTTGCTTCGGCCGGCGTGAAATGGCCGGAAATCTCCCCCGCCCCGCCGCTGATCTCACCGCGAATGACGTACGCCGACATCACTGCGCCGTTGACCACGACGGCCAGGCGGCCGCCGATGTTGGCGCGCGTGAGGGCCGCGAGCCGCCTGGCCCCCTCGGGCGTGAGCGTGAACCTCACGACTTGTTCGCCTTGCTCGCCGACGACGGCTCTTGCCTCAATGACCATGTCGCCGGCGATGACCGGTTGCTTGACCACCCCACGCTCGTCCACGACCCGCATGGTGAGCCCTCGGGTCGACGGTGCGGCGACGCTGGGCGAGAGCGCTGGCGCGGACCGTTCGGCGGCTGCCGGCGTCTGCGCCCATGTGGCGGCCCCAACGGCCAGGGTGAGCAGGCCGGCGGCCGCGGTGGCGCCGAACGACGCGGCGGCCCTTGCCGCGGTCGGTTGGGTTGGAGTCATGACGGCCTCGAGACGCATGGACAGCCTCCGCTTTCCATTGGGGATCAGCGTGCTGGCGAGCTGGGGCCTGAGACCGAGCCTGACGGCCAGGAGCAGGGTTTCGCCGTAGGCCCTGCGCTCTGAGGCGTCAGCCGCGCCGAGCACGGACTGGTCGCAGAGCAGCTCGCGCGCTTCGGCGGCCAGGATCGCCGCCCAGGTCACGAAGGGGTTGAACCACAGCACCGCGCGAAGCAGCTCCTCCGCCAGAAGACACAGATTGTCGCCGCGACGGGCGTGGGCCTCTTCGTGCGCCAGCACCCAATGCAGCTGCGCGGCCGTCATCTGTTCCAGCGCACGCGCCGGCAGCACGGCGACGGGATGGCGCAGGCCGATCAGGAGCGCGGAAGGAACCCGGTCGGTTGTCCGCACCGGCAGCGCGGAGGTGGCGCCCTTCAATCGCTCCGGCGCGACCGCGCGGGCCTCGCGCAGGACGCGGCGAAGCTCGAGCCACCGCCAGCCCAAGCGGCCGATGCAGGCCGCGGCGCCGATGACGTAGGCGACCAACAGGGTCGGGGCGATGCGCGCGAGCATCCACGACGATCGTGGAGCTTCGGCTGAGCGAGCCCACGAAATCACGGCCGACCCGGCCAGATGCAGCGGCGCGAGCACAGGCGTCTGAGGGTCGGCGGCGAACCCGAACCCCATGAGAATCGGCGCGAGCGCGAAAACCAGCGCGGTGGTGCAGGCCACATAACGCAGGCGGGGCGCCTTGGTGAGACCGGCCACGATCACGGCCGCGGCCAAGCCAACGCCGCCCGAAACGAGGGTGGCTGCCAAGGCGAGGATCCATGCGGACGCGGTCATGTCTCGTCCTCCTGAGCAGCGTTGAGGACCTCTTCGAGCTCCGCCAGGTCTTCCTCGGTCAGGATCTGGCTGCCGGAGAAGGCCGAAGCGGGCAGCGCACCGTCCACTTCGAGAACGCCGCGAACCAGGCGCCGCAGCAGCGGGCCGAGCACTTCGACTTTGCCGTGCGCCGGTCCGTAGACCACCACACCGTGAACGGATGAGCGCTTGAGCAGCCCTTTGGCGCGCATCCGCTCCAGCACCGTGCGGGTGGTTGAAAGCGCCCATCCCAGCTCCGGGGAGGCAAGATCGTGAAGCTCCCGCGCGGTCATCGGACCGGCGCGCCAGAAGCGCTTTAGGACTTGGAGCTCGGCGTCCGAAGGGGTTTCCATACGGACGGACGTTACATTTGTAGCGCATCAGCGTCAACCGTAACGCACCGGGTCGCGGCGTCCTTCGTGAAGCGAGCGGCGCAAGCGTCTGTTACACGCTGTCGCGTCGCGGCGTAGCCGCCAACGCCGCCCCTCGGGTTCCTTCTCCCTCTTGGGGGAGAAGGTGGCGGCGAAGCCGACGGATGAGGGGTCGCACTCCGCTCTCGGATTAGCCTGCAGCAAGCAAATCCCCGACATCTGAGGACCCCTCATCCGCCCCGCATACGCGACTTCTCCCCCGAGAGGGAGAAGGGCGCACGAGAGCCGCCCTGCGCGTCTAGCCGGCCTCCGTCCGCCGACAGTCGCCGCTAAGCAGATCCCTGAGCGGCCGTTGGGGTGGGCGATACTCGCGCCGTCCGGACACCGCCTATCAACCCTCAGACCAGGAGCGCGCATAGTCGAAGCTGGAGCCCCGCGCGGGCTCCTCGCCCAGAGGCAAGGATGGCCGGCTCGGTCCACCCCCTCCCTCCCCCTCATCATCAACCGACGCTTGCCATCCTTTCCTCTGGGCGACGCCACTCGGGCGGCTGCTCCTTCCTCTCGCCATCACGCCGAGGCCCGCTGGCCCGCGGCGGCGAACCCGCGTGCGGGGCCGCTAGCGGCGCCCCGAAAACGCGCTCGGGCGGGGACCGCCAAGCCCCCGCTTGGTTGCGGCGCAGCGGAGCTTCGTGCTATCAGGCGCGCGGCTTCGGGCGCGGGGATTTTCAAGCCCGCGGGCCCAGGTGCTTTCTTAAGCGCATTCAAGCCTTTATCAGCCGCTCGCGGTTCGTCCGGGCGCGGTGAATTGAGAACCGGCGGATTGATCCAGTGGCCAACGATTCCACGGCTGGCGAGGTAGGCTCGCGCTACGCGTCGGCCCTGTTCGATCTGGCGCGGACCGAGGGCCAGATCGGGCCGGTTGGCGCGGACCTCGCGTCCCTGAAGACGATGCTCGCCGAGGCGAAGGATTTGCGCGCCGTTCTGGCCTCGCCGCTGTTCGATTCCGCGGCCAAGGGCCGGGTCCTGGCGGCGCTGGCCGAGCGGGCCGGCTTCACGCCGCTGACCCGCAAGTTCCTCGGCGTGCTGGCCGCCCAGCGGCGCGCCGCGGCCCTCGCCGCGGTGATCGCCGCCTACCAGAAGCTCGACGCCGACTATCGCGGCGTGGTCGCCGCGCAGGTGACGACGGCGATGGCGCTGACGCCGGCGCAGACGCGCGGGCTGACCGCCGCGCTTCGCCAGGCGCTCGGCAAAGACCCCGAGATCGACGCCCGCGTCGACCCCGCCATCCTCGGCGGGATCAAGGTGCGCGTCGGCTCGCGCCTCTACGACGCGTCGCTGAAGTCGAAGCTTGATTCCCTGAAATTCGCCCTGAAGAGAGCCTAAAAAGCATGGATATCCGCGCGGCCGAGGTTTCGGCCATCCTCAAGGCCCAGATCGCCAACTTCGGCGAAGAGGCGGACGTCTCCGACGTCGGCCAGGTGCTTTCGGTCGGCGACGGCATCGCGCGCGTGTTCGGGCTGGACAAGGTCGAGTCCGGCGAAATGGTCGAGTTCCCCAAGGCCGGGGTGAAGGGCATGGCCCTCAACCTGGAGACCGACAACGTCGGCATCGTCATCTTCGGCGAGGACCGTTCGATCAGCGAAGGCGACGAAGTCCGCCGGCTGGGCGAGATCGTCGACGTGCCGGTGGGCAAGGGCCTCTTGGGCCGGGTGGTCAATCCGCTGGGCGAGCCGATCGACGACAAGGGCCCGATCACCGACGTGGCCGAGCGCCGCCGCGTGGACGTCAAGGCGCCCGGGATCATCCCGCGCAAGTCGGTGTCCGAGCCGATGTACACGGGCCTGAAGGTGATCGATTCGCTTACCGCCATCGGCCGCGGCCAGCGCGAGCTGATCATCGGCGACCGCCAGACCGGCAAGACGGCCATCGCCATCGACACCATCCTGAATCAGAAGAGCGTCAACGCCTCGGGCGACGAGAAGGAAAAGCTCTACTGCATCTACGTCGCCATCGGGCAGAAGCGCTCGACGGTGGCGCAGATCGTCAGCACGCTCGAGGAGCGCGGCGCCCTCGACTACACGATCGTCGTCGCCGCGACGGCGTCCGAGCCGGCGCCGCTGCAGTTCCTCTCGCCTTTCTCCGGCTGCGCCATGGGCGAATGGTTCCGCGACAACGGCATGCACGCGCTGATCATCTACGATGACCTCTCCAAGCAGGCCGTCGCCTATCGGCAGATGTCGCTGTTGCTTCGCCGCCCGCCCGGCCGCGAAGCCTATCCGGGCGACGTCTTCTATCTGCACTCGCGCCTGCTCGAGCGCGCGGCCAAGCTCTCCGACGAGTTCGGCGGCGGCTCGCTGACGGCGCTGCCGATCATCGAGACCCAGGCCAACGACGTCTCGGCCTACATCCCGACCAACGTGATCTCGATCACCGACGGGCAGATCTTCCTCGAGAGCGACCTCTTCTACCAGGGCGTCCGGCCGGCGATGAACATCGGCATCTCGGTGAGCCGGGTGGGCGGCAACGCCCAGATCCGCGCCATGAAGGACGCCATGGGCCCGCTCAAGAGCGAGCTCGCCCAGTACCGGGAGATGGCCGCGTTCGCGAAGTTCGGCTCCGACCTCGATGCGGCGACCCAGCGCCAGCTGGCGCGCGGTGAGCGGCTGACCGAGCTTCTGAAACAGCCGCAGTACGCGCCGCAGTCGGTCGAGGAGCAGGTCTGCGCCCTCTATGCCGGCACGCGCGGCTATCTGGACGGGATCGCGGTCGGCGCCGTCGTCCGCTACCAGACCGAGCTGCTCGCGCGCCTGCACAGCCAGCACCAGGATCTGCTCGACGGCATCCGCACCCAGAAGCGGCTGACCGAAGAGCTGGAAGGGCAGCTCAAGGGCGTGCTCGACCACTTCACCGAAACCTTCGCGTGAACGACGAGCGCTAGAGTTTGGCCAGCCTCAAGGACCTCAGGAACCGCATCGCCAGCGTGAAGGCGACGCAGAAGATCACCAAGGCCATGCAGATGGTGGCCGCGGCGAAGCTGCGTCTGGCCCAGGACGCCGCCCAGGATGCGCGGCCCTACGCCCAGCGGATGGCGGCGGTGATCGCCAACCTCGCCGCCGGCGTCTCCGGCGCCGGCGCGCCGCGCCTCCTGGTCGGGACGGGCTCGGAGCAGACGCACCTGATCGTGGTGGCGACCGCCGACCGAGGCCTCGCCGGCGGCTTCAACTCCGCCATCGTGCGGGTCGCGCGTGAGCACATCGCCAGCCTCATCGCCCACGGGCGTAACGTGAAGCTCCTGGTGGTCGGCAAGAAGGCCCGCGACCAGCTCCGCCGCCAGTACGGCGACCGCTTCGTCGGCTTTCACGAAGCCGGCGACAAGCCGACGCTCGCCGCCGCCCAGCCTGTGGCCGACGCGATTCTGGCGCTGTTCGAGGACGGCGGCTTCGACGTGGCGACGCTGTTCTTCTCGCGCTTCCGCTCCGTGGTCAGTCAGGTCCCGACCGCTCGCCAACTGATCCCGGCCGAGGTCGAGGCGGGCGCCCAGCCGATCGACCTGAAGGGCGCGGCCTACGAATACGAGCCGGACGAGGAGACCATCCTCGCCACCCTCCTGCCGCGCAACATCGTCGTTCAGGTGCTGGCCGCCATGCTGGAGAACCAGGCCGGCTTCTACGCCGCGCAGATGGCCGCGATGGACAACGCCACCCGCAACGCCGGCGACATGATCGCCGCCCTCACGCTCGTCTATAACCGCACACGCCAGGCGCAGATCACCAAGGAGCTGATCGAGATCATCTCCGGCGCCGACGCGCTTTGAAGGATGCAGATGCCCGCCGCCGCTCCTAGACGCGCCCTGACCGCTTTGCCTGCCGCCCCTAAGTCATCCTAGAAGGACGAACGTCGCCATGGCCACCGCCGCCAGGAAACCCACGACCAGCAAGGCCGCCGCGCCCGCACCGACGGCGAGCGCGATCGCGCCCAAGGGCCGCATCACCCAGGTGATCGGCGCGGTCATCGACGTCGAGTTCGACGGCCATCTGCCGCCGATCCTGAACGCGCTGGAGACCAGCAACATCGACCAGCGGACCGGCGAGCCGTTCCGCCTGGTGCTGGAGGTGGCGCAGCACCTCGGCGAGAGCACCGTGCGCACCATCGCCATGGACACCGCCGAGGGCCTGAAGCGCGGCCAGGAGGTGATCGACACCGGCGGCCCGATCACCGTGCCGGTCGGCCCGGCGTGCCTCGGCCGCATCATGAACGTGATCGGCGAGCCGGTGGACGAGGCCGGCCCGATTGTCTCCAACTTCCATTCCTCGATCCACCGCGACGCGCCGCCCTTCGCCGACCAGACGACGTCGAAGGAGATCCTGGTCACCGGCCTTAAGGTGATCGACCTGCTCTGCCCCTACACCAAGGGCGGCAAGATCGGCCTGATCGGCGGCGCCGGCGTCGGCAAGACCGTGACCATGCAGGAGCTGATCAACAACGTCGCGCTGAACTACGGCGGCTATTCGGTGCTCGCGGGCGTCGGCGAGCGCAGCCGCGAAGGCAACGACATGTACTACGAGATGATCGACTCCAAGGTGAACGTGAACCCGCGCGAGAACAACGGCTCGACCGAAGGCTCCCGCTGCGCCCTGGTCTACGGGCAGATGAACGAGCCGCCGGGCGCCCGCGCCCGCGTGGCGCTGACCGGCCTCGCCCAGGCCGAGTATTTCCGCGACCAGGAGGGCAAGGACGTCCTGCTCTTCATCGACAACATCTTCCGCTTCACCCAGGCGGGCTCCGAAGTGTCGGCGCTGCTCGGCCGCATGCCGTCGGCCGTGGGCTACCAGCCGACGCTGGCCACCGAGATGGGCAATCTGCAGGAGCGGATCACCTCGACCAACCGCGGGTCGATCACCTCGGTGCAGGCGATCTTCGTCCCCGCCGACGACCTCACCGACCCGGCGCCGGCGACGGCCTATTCGCACCTGGACGCAACCACGATCCTCTCGCGCGACGTGTTCGCCAAGGCCATCTTCCCGGCCATCGATCCGCTGGACTCCACCTCGCGCATCCTCGACCCGCTGGTGGTCGGGGACGAGCACTATCAGGTGGCTCGCCGCACCCAGGAAATCCTTCAGCAATACAAGGCGCTGAAGGACATCATCGCCATCCTGGGCATGGACGAGCTTTCGGAAGAGGACAAGCTGATCGTCGCCCGCGCGCGCAAGATCGAGAAGTTCCTGTCCCAGCCGATGCACGTGGCCGAGGCGTTCACCAACCTGCCCGGCATCTTCGTCTCGCTGGAGGACACCATCCGCTCGTTCAAGGCGGTCTGCGACGGCGAATACGACCATCTGCCCGAGCAGGCCTTCTACAACGTCGGCACGATCGACGATGCGGTCGCCAAGGCCGAGAAGATGGCGGCGGACGCTTAAGTGGCGGAGAAGCTTCACTTCTCGCTGGTGTCACCGGAACGCGAGCTCTTCGCCGGCGAGGTCGACCAGGTGGACGCGCCGGGATCGGAGGGCGACTTCGGCGTCCTCCCCGGCCACGCGCCGTTCATGACCGCGCTCAAGGAAGGCTTCGTCACCGTCCACAACGACGGCCACAAGATCCACTTCGAGCTCCAGGGCGGCTTCGCCGACGTGACGCCGCAGGGCTTCACCATCCTGGCCGAGCACGCCCGCGAAGTGGTGGTCGCGACCGAGCCTCCGCTCAGGCCAACGCCTCGGCCTTGAGCCAATCGAGGGCGGCGCCGGCGACCGCCTCCCAGCCCGGCTCGGCGATCAGCCAGTGGCTCATGCCGGCCATCACCCGCGTCTCGCCGCCCAGCCGCTCGGCGGTCTGGGCCACCGTCGCCGGCGGATGGATGCGGTCGTGCTCGCCGGCCAGCGCCAGCACCGGCGCCCCGACCTGGGCGGCGGCGACCGAGGTGGTCATCATCGGATCGAGCCACCAGTTGAGCGTCTCCCACAGCGCGCGGCCGCTTTCCGGCGTCAGGCGGGCGAAGAGGGCGCGGCGCTCCGGCTCGGCGAACCGGTCGAGGCTGTAGGCGGTGGCGGAATAGTCCGGCTCGATCGCCATCGTCCAGAACGGCCCCAGCGCATAGAGACTGACGGCGGAGACCGCCTCCTCCAGGCTCGAGCCGGCCACGCCCCAGGGCGGCGATGGAGCGATCAGCACCAGCGCGGCCACCTTCGCCCGCGCGGCCGCCAGCTGAGCGACGAGTCCGCCCATCGAGTGGCCGACCAGGATCGGCGGCGCCGGCTCGGCGGCGACCAGGGCGGCGATGTCGGCGGCGTAGTCGGCGATCGAGAGCCCTTGCGTCGCGTCGCGCGCCGAGCCGGGGCCATGTCCGCGCAGATCCGGGGCCAGCGTTCGAAAGCCCGCGCGTGTGAATGGCTCCCGGAAGCGGTCGAAGGCCCAGCCGCCGCAGAATGCGCCGTGCACGAAGATGACGCCGGGCTCGGCCACCCCGGTCAGCCGAAGGCCGCGAAGGCGCGCACGACCTGCTCGTAGGCCGGCCGCTTGAAGGGAACGACGATCTCGGGCGCCTCGGCGAGCGCGCCCCAGCGCCAGGCGTCGAACTCCGGCGTGGCGTGGCGGTTCAGGTCGATCTCGCTCTCACGCCCGTCGAAGCGGAAGGCGAACCAGATCTGCTTTTGGCCCCTCCAGCCGGCCTGCGCTTTCGAGCCGCCGTGGTCGGGTGGGAAGTCGTAGGCGATCCAGTCCTCGGTGCGCCCGAGCAGCGCGATCGAGCGGGCGCCGGTCTCCTCGTCGAGCTCGCGGCGCGCGGCGTCCATCACGTCCTCGCCCTCATCGACGCCGCCTTGCGGGAACTGCCAGTTGTGCGGGCCCGGGGTCCCGGCGCGGCGGCCGTACCAGACGCGCCCGTCCGGGTGAAACAGCACGACCCCGACGTTCGGGCGGTAGAGCGAAAGATCCACGCCCGGACGTGTAGCGGCTAGCGACGCGCCGCGACAGCCGAGACGGGCGCCAGTTGCAGGCCGCGCGAGGCGAGGCTCGCCGCCCAGCGCTGCACCTCGGCCAGCGTGATCGGGTAGGCGAAGCCCGCCCCCAGCGCCTGGCCGCGCTGCACCGCCGTCGCCTCCAGCGCCTGCAGCGACTTGTCGATGGCGTCGCCGGCGAGTTCGTCGTCGATCACCCGGTCGGCCGAGGCGCGCGGGATGCCGCCGCCGCGGCGCGCCGCCGACCCGTCGTCGACGAAGGCGAGACCGCGCTGCTTCAGGTCGGCGGAGAAGGCGGCCATGGCCGCATCCGATGTCACGAACTTCGAACCCAGATAGTTGGTCACGCCGACATAGCCGGTGGCGCGGGACAACAGCCAGTCGAGGTGCTGGGTCAGGTCGGCGGGCTTCGACGTGGTCAGGAGCGTGTAGGGGCCGGGGTCGTTGTTCGGGTAGTCGTTCGGCTCCATCGGCGCTTCCAGCAGCACCTCGTGGCCGTTGGCGCGGGCAAGGTCGATCCAGCCCTGCAACCCGTCCGAATAGGGCACGAACGAGAGAGTCACCTCGGGCGGCAGCTGCTCGATGGCCTGGCGCGTCTCTTTCGCGTTCAGGCCGAGCCCGCCGATGATGATCGCGACCTTCGGTTTGCCGTTCGACTGGAACGGCCTCGCATAGGCCGAGAACGGCGTGCGTCCGTCCGCGGCGATGATGGGCAGAAGGCCGCCGCCGGGGCCGGCCGCCGTCAGGCCGGCGATGGGCGATGGCGTGAGCGCCGCGTGGTCGACCTGCGGCGGTTCGGCCGGGCCGTCGGGGAAGCTGATCACCGCCTGGCCGGCGACCGGCGGGCTGTTCGCATCGCTGGGCGGCGGGCTGGCGTAGAGCTGCACCGTGTCGGTGGTGACCGGGGCCTGTGCGGAGTCTGGGGCCAGCGCCTCGCGCCAGCCCGGCGGCGGGGCGGGCGCGCCCGGCGCGGAAAGCGCGATGCGCACCAACGGCGCGCCGGCGTGCGGGTCGGCCGCGGCCAGCAGCGCCGTCGCCGCCGCCGTGACGAAGAGGCCGGCCGCGGCGCCGGCCGCCAGCGCCGGCCGGCGCGCCGCGAGGGCCGCCAGCGCCCTGGGCGAGAAGCCTTTCGGCTCCAGCTCGGCGGTTTTTTCCGGACGTTTTGCGAACATCGGCCTTCGAAGCGTTGGGGCGCGAACGGGCGAGCGCTCGCCGCTCGCGCCTTCACCGCTGAAGGTCGGTCGGTATGGTTAAGAAAGCGCCAATGTCGCCCCGGTGTTACGGGTGCGCGGCGTCCGTCTTCGGCGTCCCGTTGTCGTTCGACGGCGCCCCGACGGGCGCATGCGTCGGCAGGATCGAGGCGAGCTTCGGCCGCGGCGTCGGCAGCTTCGGCGTGGCGGCGACCGAGCCGTACTTCAGGACGTCGAGCGCGCGCGTCAACTGGAAGTCCTTCTTCGGATCGAAGCCCGTCGGCGGCGCCTCGGCCGGCGAGTGCGGCGCGCGGCGAATCTTGCCCTCGTCGGCGTTCAGCGCGTTCTGGAAGCTGGCTTCCGAGAACTCGAAGGCGTCGTTGGCCACCTGCTGCGCCTGCTCGGCGGTCGCGGCGACCTCGAGGTCCGGCTCGATGCCGGTCTTCTGGATCGAGCGGCCGGATGGCGTGTAGTAGCGCGCCGTCGTCAGCTTCAGCGCCCCGTCGGCGCCGCCGTGCAGCGGGATCACCGTCTGCACCGAGCCCTTGCCGAAGCTGGTCAGCCCGACGATGGCGGCGCGGTGGCGATCCTGCAGCGCGCCGGAGACGATCTCGGCCGCCGAGGCCGTGCCGGAGTTGATCAGCACCACCATCGGCGCGCCATGCAGGATGTCGCCGCCGGATTGGGCGTAGTAGCGCTCGATGTCCTTCGGATTGCGGCCGCGCTGCGAGACGACCTCGCCGCCGTCGAGGAACAGGCTGGAGACGCTCACCGCCTGGTCGAGCAGGCCGCCGGGGTTGTTCCTGAGGTCGAGGACCCAGCCCTTGATGTTCGGGTTCTTGGCCTGCAGCGCCTTGATCGCGGCCACGGCCTCGTCGGTGGTCTTCTCGTCGAACGACGAGATGCGCAGGTAGCCGTCGTCGCCTTCCATGTGCGCCTTGGCCGACTTGATGTTGATCGACTCGCGCACGAGGCGGACGTCGAACGGATCCTTGCCGGGCCGCACGATGGTCAACGTGATCGGTTCGCCGACCGTGCCGCGCATCTTCTTCACCGCCTCCGACAGGGGCAGGCCGATGAGGCTCTTGCCGTCGATGGAGGTGATGTAGTCGCCCGACTGCAGGCCGGCGCGGGACGCCGGGGTGTCGTCGATGGGCGAGATGATCTTGACCGCGCCGTCCTCGCTGGAAACCTCGAGGCCGAGACCGCCGTACTCGCCGCGCGTCTGGTCTTCCATGTCGGTGTAGTCGTCGGGCGCCAGGTAGCCGGAGTGCGGGTCGAGGGAAGTGACCATGCCGTCGATGGCGGCCTGGATCAGCTTCTTGTCGTCGACCGGCGTGACGTACTGGTTCTCGACGATGGAGAGCACGTCGCCGAACAGCTCCTCCATGTGATAGGCGTCGCTCTTCGACGACGGGGCCGACGCGAAGGCCGGATGGTTGATGTAGGCCATCGCCCCCGCGCCGAGCACGAAGGACGAAACCCCGATCAGGAAATACTTGCGCATGCCTCACGCCCTAGGTGTGTTTTGCGTCAATTCGAAGACCTCTCCATAGGCGCTGGCCCCGCCTTTACAAAGCCCTAAGGCGTGCGCGCAGGTGCGGCGCCCAGCCACGGCGCCGGGTCGATCGGCGCCCCGTTCTTCCGGACCTCGAAATAGAGATGGTCGTCGCCGCCCGCCGGCGCCATGCGACCGATCGGCTCCCCCGCCCGCAAGCCTTGGCCGCTCTGGGCGGTCGCCGTCTCCAGCCCGGCCAGCACCAGGCGGTAGCCGCCGCCTAGCCTCAGGATCACCACGACGCCCCAGCCGCGAAGCGGGCCGACGAAATCGACGACGCTGTCGGCCGGCGCGACGACGCTCACCGCGGGCGCCGTCGCCCAGCTCCAGCCTTGCGCGCGCGTTCCCCCCGGCTCCGGCGCGCCGAAGCGCTGCATCGGGGCGCCGCCGACCGGCGGGGTGAACAGCCTGGCGCGGCCGAGCAGGCCGGCGTGTTCAGGGTCCGGCGGCGCGGGGCCCTTCGCCGTCGCGGACACGAGCCCGCTGGCGAGACCGGCCAGCGCGTGCTCGCGCGCGGTCAGGGCGGCGAGGTCGGCGTCGGCGTCCTTGGCTTCGGCGCCGGCCTGCTGTTCGAGGCTCGTCTTCTGGGCGATCAGGGTCTCGATTTCGGCCCGCCGCTGGGCGATGCCGCTCTCGGCGGTGAACAGGTCCTCGCTGGCCAGCACGACCTGACGACGGGTCTCGCGCAGGGCGGCGATCTCTGCCTTGAGCGCGTTCGCCCGCGCCTCCAGTTCGGGGGCGATGGCCCGGATCAGGATTTGCGCCCTGACCGCGTCCTTCACGTCGCGCGGGTTGACGAAGAGAGCCGGCGGCGGGTCGCGGCGGAAGATGGCCAGCACGGCCAGGAGCCGGGCGATCTGCGCCCGCTGACCGCCCAGCCGCGCGTTCAGCTCCGCCTCCTCGGCGGTCAGCGCGGCGAGCCTCAGGCGCTTGCCGCTGACCGACGTCTCGCCGGCCGCCTGGGCGCGGTCGAACTCGGCCAGCTGGGCGTTCAGCCCTGCGATCTCGCTCCGCGCGGCCTCAGCGTCCTGCAACGCCGCGGCGCGATCGCGCTGACGGTCGCGCGCTTCGGCCTGAATCTCCTTCAGCACCGGCGGCGGGCCGGCGGCGATCAGCGCCAGCATCAGGATTGCGACCAGGCCGACTCGGGCGTGCATGAGGCGGAAGGCTAGCGCGCTTCAGTCGCGATGATAGGGCTGGCCCGCGAGGATGCTCACGGCCCGGTAGATCTGCTCGGCCAGCATCAGCCGCGCTAGCGCGTGCGGCCAGGTCTGCTGGCCGAAGGCGACGCGCTCGCGGGCGGTGCGCAGGACGTTTGCGTCCAGCCCGTCGGCGCCGCCGATGACGAAGGCGAGCCTGGCCACGCCCTGGTCGCGCAGCGCGCCCAGCTTCTCCGCCAGCTCGCGCGAGGTGAAGCCCTTGCCGTGTTCGTCGCAGGCGATGATGTGGGCGTCGCCGAGCTTGGCCAGCAGCGCCTCGCCTTCGGCCGCCTTGCCGGGCTTGCGCGCGTCGACCTCGACGACGTCGACCGGCCCCAGCCCCAGCGAACGCCCGACGCCCGAGGCGCGCTCCGCGTAGGCCAGCGCCAAGGCCTGCTCGGCCGTCCGGCCCAGCCGGCCGACGGCGACGAGGGCGATCTTCAAGGCGGCGAACTCAGTTGGCGGCGACGCGCCGGGGCGGTGCGACCGACCAGATCTTTTCCAGATTGTAGAAGGCGCGAACCTCGGGGCGGAACAGGTGCACGATCATGTCGCCGGCGTCGATCAGCACCCAGTCGCAGTGCGGCAGGCCCTCGACTCGGGCGCGGCCGAGGCCCGCTTCCTTCAGCGCCCGCAGCAGATGATCGGCGATGGCGCCGACGTGCCGGTGCGAGCGCCCGGACGCCACGATCATGGCGTCGGCCACCGAACTCTTTTCCTTCAGATCGATAAAGACGACGTCCTGGGCCTTGTCGTCTTCCAGACGCGCCAGGATGAGGTCGCTCAGACTGCCTTGGAACGCGGCACTAAGGGGGTCGGCGGGGGAGGGGTCGAGCGCGAGGCTCCGGCCCTCCGGTGCGCTAGGCGCGGCGGCGCGATTCAGCGGGGTGCTCCTCTGTGGCCCAATGTCGCAAGCGGCAGCCTATCACGCCTTGGCCGGCCGGTCAGGCGCCTTCCCATCCGCGCTGGCCCTGACGCGGGCGCGAATCTCCGTCGATGACGCAAAATTGAGCGGCGCGACCAGGTAGACCCAGGCGGGCGGGCGGGCGAGCGCCAGCCGCCGCGCCTCGCTGGATGGACGCCGCGCGGAGGCGAAGCGGCGCGCCGCCGGCGCCATCCGCCCGCGCATCTCCCAGCCTGGCCGCGCGATGACGCACACGGGGACCAGGCGCATGATCTCCCGCCAGCCGCGCCAGCGGTGGAAGCCGGCCAGGTTGTCGGCGCCCATCAGCCAGACGAACCGCACCGCCGGATAGCGAGCGCGCAGCACGCGGATCAGGTCGACCGTGTAGCGAAGGCCAAGCCGCGACTCGACGTCGGAGACCACCATCCGCCCGCCGCCGGCGAAGCGGCGCGCGCCGGCCATGCGCTCGGCCAGCGCCGCGGCGCCCTCGTGCTTCAGCGGATTTTGCGGCGACACCAGCCAGACGACCCGGTCCAGGCCGAGCCGCGCCAGCGCCGTCCGCGCCACGTGCGCGTGGCCTTCGTGCGCGGGATTGAACGAGCCGCCGAGGAGGCCGACCCGCATGCCGGGGCTCAGGCCGAAGCCGGAGCGGAGCAGGGCGCGGCGCTTCACGCCCGGGTCTGGCCGGCGCCCCTGACCAGGTATTTGAAGGTCGTGAGCTGTTCGGCGCCGACCGGGCCGCGCGCGTGCAGCTTGTCGGTCGCGACGCCGATCTCGGCCCCGAAGCCGAACTCGCCGCCGTCCGAGAACTGCGGCGAGGCGTTGACCACCACCACCGCCGAATCCACGCCGCGGGTGAAGGCGTCCAGCACGGCCGCATCCTCGCCCACCACCGCGTCGGTGTGGCCGGAGCCATAGCGGCGGATGTGGGCGATCGCGCCGGCGACGCCATCGACGATGGCCACCGAAAGGATGGCGGCCAAGTATTCCGTGACCCAGTCCTCTTCGCTCGCGGGCGCCATCGCCGGAACGATGGCGCGGGCGGCGGCGTCGCCGCGCAATTCGCAGCCGGCCTCGAGCAGCGCCTTGGCGATCGGCGGCAGCAGGCGTTCGGCGGCGGCGCGGTCGACGAGCAGGGTCTCGGTCGTCTGGCAGACCGTCACCCGCCGCATCTTGCCGTTCAGCACGATGGGCGTCGCCTTGGCCAGGTCGGCCGAGGCGTCGACGTAGATGTGGCAAAGACCCTCGTTGTGGCCCAGGACCGGCGCGCGCGCCTCGGCCTTGACCCGGTCGACGAGGCCCTTGCCGCCGCGTGGGACGATCAGGTCGATGGCGCCGTTCAGGCCCGAGAGTATCGCGCCCACCGCCGCGCGGTCGGCGACCGGCACGATCTGCACGCACGACGCCGGCAGGCCGGCCGCGGCCAGCCCGTCCTCCAGCGCCGAATGGATGGCGAGCGCCGAGCGCAGGCACTCCGACCCCGTGCGCAGGATGGCGGCGTTGCCCGAGCGCACGCACAGCGAGGCGGCGTCGGCGGTCACATTCGGGCGGCTCTCGTAGATCATCGCGATGACGCCGATCGGCGTGCGCACGCGCGCGATGTGGACCCCGTTCGGCCGCGTCCACTCGGCGATCACGGTGTCCAGCGGATCGGGTATCGCGGCGACTTCGTCGAGCGCGCGGGCGATGCCTTCGAGCCGCCCCGGATCCAGCGCCAGCCGATCCAGCATCGCCGCCGGCAGGCCCGCTTGGCGACCGGCGGCGCAGTCTTCCGCATTCGCGGCCAGGATCGCGTCGGCGCGCGAGCGAACGGCCGCCGCCATGCCGCGGATCGCGGCCGTCCGCGTTTCCGCGCTCGCCAGCCTCAACGCCTCGGCGCCGGCGCGGGCGTTCACGCCCATCTCGGCCATCAGCGCATCGATGTTCAGGGCCGCATCGTCCATGGCCGCGATTTCGCGACTATGCGCCGACATTGCAAGTCCTCCAGGTCCACCGGCTTCCCTTCGCGGCGGACTGGCGCTACCCATTTCGCATGGGGAAGGGTCGGGTTCTGCTATCGATCGTTGCAAGTCTGGCCGTCGCGTTGTCCGCGCGCGCGGAGGCCGCCTGTCAGCTGCAGACCATCGCCGAATTTCCGGTGACGATGGAACGATTGCGGCCGATGGTCTCGGTGAAGATCAACGGGCAGGACGCCCGCTTCTTCATCGACAGCGGCGCCTTCTTCTCCACCATCACCGCCAACGGTGCGGCCAAGCTCGGGCTCAAGCTCGGCCCCGCGCCATTCGGCATGTACGTCATCGGCGCCGGCAAGGGCGAAGCCCAGGTGCAGGTCGCCACGGCCAAGGACGTCTTCCTGGCGAACCAGCTGGTCCACAATATTGACTTCCTGGTGGTCGACGGCGGCTTGGGCGGCGAGGAGGGCGGCGTCATCGGCCAGAACGTTCTGCACAACGCGGATGTCGAATATGACCTCGCCGACGGCGTGGTGCGCCTGTTCCGCCCCAACGGCTGCGGCTACGCACCGCTGGCCTACTGGGCGACGGACACGACCTATACGGACATCCCCATCGAGGCCGGCGATCTGCGCAGCCCGCATACGCGCGGGGAAGTCAGCGTCAACGGCGAGCGCGTGCGGGCGCTGTTCGACACCGGTTCGCCCCGCTCCATTCTCTCGACAGCCGCGGCGGCGCGCGCTGGCGTGAAGGCGGGCATGCCTGGCGTGGAGGCGTTGGGCGTCAGCTCCGGCATCGCTGCGCGCAGTTATTTCCGCGTTTGGCGCGGGACGTTCGCCAGCTTCAAGATCGGCGGCGAAGAGGTGCGCAACACGCCGCTCGACTTCGGCGATATCGGCGACAACCAGGACGAGGACATGCTGATCGGCGCCGACTTCTTCCTGTCGCACCGCATCCTCGTCTCCAACAGCCAGCACCGGATGTACTTCACCTACAACGGCGGTCCGGTGTTCAACATCGACAGGCCGCTGCCGCCCGTCGCCAGCGCGTCGGCGCCGATCGGGGCCGCGCCCACCGCCGACGCGGGCAGTCCGAAGACGGCGGACGACTTCGCCCGCCGCGCGGCCGCATCGATGTCGATGCGCGCTTACCCCGCCGCGATCGCCGACTGGACGCAGGCCCTCAAGCTGGCGCCGAGCGACGGCCATTACACGCTCGAGCGGGCCCGCGCGGAGCTAGCGAACCGCCAGCCGCTGCTCGCGCTCGCCGACGTCGACGAGACGCTGACGCTGAAGCCAGGCGACATCGACGCCTATCTGACCCGAGCCGACCTCGCCATCGCGATGCACGACCCCGGGCAGGCGGCGGCCGCGTTGAAAACCGCGGATGGCCTCGCGGAAAAGGCGCCGGACGCCTTCTACGACATCGCCTTTGCTCACGAGCGCGTCGGCGGCGACGTCGCCGCCATCGCCGATCTCAGTCGCTGGCTGGACGCCCATCCGGTCGACGATCGCCGCGCCGAAGCGCTGAACACGCGCTGCTGGCTGCGCGCGCTGACCAACGTCGATCTCGACAAGGCGCTCGCCGACTGCGAGGGCGCGCTGAAACTGGCGCCCGGCGATCCCGCCTATCTCGACAGCCGCGGTCTTGCGCACCTTCGCCGCGGCGAGCTTGACGCGGCGGTCGCCGACTATCGGGCGGCGCTCAAGGTGCGCCCGGACACCGCTTGGTCGCTATACGGCAAGGGCCTGGCCGAATTGAGGAAGGGCCAGGATGCGCAAGGTCACGCCGACCTTCAGACGGCGCTGACAATCGACCCCACGCTGGCTGACCGGGCGAAAACCTACGGTCTGACGCCCTAGAGCGAGCGCCCGCTCAGCGCCAGGTCGTCCGCGTGGATGAGGGTGGCGCCGGCGGTGTAGCCGAGGCGGGCTTCGATGTCGGCGGAACGGGCGCCCATGATCTGTTCGGCTTCGGCGGCGTCGTAGCGGCTGAGGCCGCGGGCGATCTCGCGGCCGGCCTCGTCGCGCACCACCACCGCGTCGCCCTTTTCGAACCGGCCCTCGACGCCCTTGACGCCGGCCGGCAGCAGCGACTTGCCGGCCGCCAGCGCTTTGGCCGCGCCGGCGTCGACGGTGAGCGCGCCCTGCGGTTTCAGCGTGCCGGCGATCCAGGCCTTGTAGGCGGCGGCGGGCGTTGTCGCCGGCTCGATCAGCGTCGTGCGCTGACCGGCCTCGACGGCGGCCAGGGGGTGCGGCTGGGCGCCGAGCGCGATCAGCGTCGCGCAGCCGGCGTGGGCGGCGATGCGCGCGGCGGCGAGCTTGGTCGCCATCCCGCCCGAGCCGACCCCGGCCTTTTCGTTCACGCCGCCGGCCATGGCTTCGATCGCCGGTGTGAGTTGGCGCACCACAGGCAGGTGTTCGGCGCCCGCATCGCGCCTGGGGTCGGCGGTGTAGAGGCCATCGATGTCGGAAAGCAGCACCAGCAAGTCCGCGCCCACCATCTGCGCAACGCGGGCGGCCAGCCGGTCGTTGTCGCCGTACCGGATCTCCTCCGTGGCCACGGTGTCGTTCTCGTTGATCACCGGCGCCACGCCCAGCGCCAGCAGCCGCTCCAACGTGGCGCGGGCGTTCAGCCAGCGGCGGCGCTTTTCGGTGTCGTCGGGGCTGAGCAGCACCTGAGCGGCGGTCATGCCGACCGGCGCCAGCGCCTCCTCCCAGGCATGCATCAGCAGCGACTGGCCGGTCGCCGCGGCGGCCTGCTTCGACGGCAGGTCGAGGCGCGCGGCGCTGAGGCCGAGCCGGCGCCGCCCGAGCGCGATCGCGCCGGACGAGACGATCAGGAGCTGCTGGCCGCGGTCGCGCAGGCGGCCGAGATCGGCGGCGAAGGCGGCCAGCCAGACGCGATCGACGGCGCCGGCCTCGTCGACCAAAAGCGCCGAGCCGACCTTGATCACCAGCCGCTGGGCCCTGGAGAGGGCGGTCATGGCCGCCAGCTCGTCTGGGGCGCCTCCGCTGCGGCGATGGCCGCGCGGCCATCGCGCACGCGGGCGAACGCGGCCCGCAGCAGCGCGGTGACGCCCTCGCCCGAGACTCCCGATACCAGGAACGGTTTCGCCCCGCAGGCGGCCTTCAGCGCCTTGGCTCTGGCCGCGCGCGTCTTGGCGTCGAGGGCGTCGACCTTGTTCAGCGCTACGAGCTCGATCTTGTCGGAAAGCCCGGCGCCGTAAGCGTCCAGCTCCTCGCGCACCGCCCGCCAGGCTTCGGCGACGTTGGGGTCGGTCCCGTCGACCAGATGGATGAGCACCGTCGTGCGCTCGACGTGGCCGAGGAAGCGGACGCCGAGACCGGCGCCTTCGCTGGCCCCTTCGATCAGGCCCGGGATGTCGGCCATGATGAACCGCTCGCCTTCGGACAGATCGACCATGCCGAGGTTGGGGGTCAGCGTCGTGAATGGATAGTCGGCGATCTTCGGCCGCGCGGCTGAGGCCGCCGCCAGCAGCGTCGACTTGCCGGCGTTGGGCAGGCCGACGAGGCCGACGTCGGCGATCAGCTTCAGGCGCAGCCACAGCGTCCGCTCGATCCCCTCCAGGCCCGGGTTGGCGCGGCGCGGCGCCTGGTTGACTGAGCTCTTGAAGCGGGCGTTGCCGAAGCCCCCGTTGCCGCCGGCGGCGAGCCGCACCCGCTGGCCGACGCGGGCCAGATCGTACAGCAGCGTCTCGCCGTCCTCCTCGAACACCTGCGAGCCTACGGGGACTCTCAGCACGACGTCCTCCCCGTTCGCGCCGTGGCGGTCGCGGCCCATGCCGTGCGCGCCGGTCTTGGCCTTGAAATGCTGCTGGTAGCGATAGTCGATCAGGGTGTTCAGGCCCTCGACCGCTTCGATCCACACGTCGCCGCCGCGGCCGCCGTCTCCGCCGTCCGGTCCGCCCAGGGGGATGAACTTCTCGCGCCGGAACGAAACGGCGCCCGCGCCGCCGTCGCCGGAGCGGATATGGATCTTGCACTGGTCGAGGAACTTCATCGCGCGCTTGCGTCGCCTGATCGCCTCAAAGCGGGCCCTTCTCTCATTGTTCGGCGCCGATCCGAAGGCTCTTAGGCCAGCCAGACCATCATGCGCACGGGCTCGCCCGCCTCGCGCGGCGCCACGACGCCGGTGTACAGAAAGCCGGCCTTGATCAGCACGCGCGCCATGGCCGCGTCGGCGAGGTGGTGGCCGGCGGCGACGTAGCGCCGGCCCCAGCTGTCCCGCGCCCAGGCGAGCGCAGCCTTGAGCGCCTCGGTGGCGAAGCCGTGGCCGCGGTGCGTTTGCGCGATCCAGATCCGCGCTTCCGGCGCGCGCTCGGCGGCGCTGCGAAACCCGACGCGGCCGATCGCCTCGCCCTGGCGCTGGACGGCGAAGGTGGCGCGGCCCTCGGCGCGAAGCCGCAGCCTCTTGGTCTGGATGGCGTCAAGCTGATCGATCAAAGGTCATCTCCCTCGGTTTCTGTTGTTCCCCGCGTCTGGGCGCGGGCGTTCGGAGGCGAAAAGAGCGGGGAGCCCGGCGTCCGGACTCCCCGCTCTTTTTCGTTCGCGGTCCGGATCGCTGTTCGGCGCGGTCCGGAGACGTCTCTCTCTGTCTCGGGTCGGCCTATTTGCCTGGCGGCATGGCCCCAGCCGGGGTCACCCCAACGTAGGTTCGATCCAGACGTCGGGTGGTGAACTTCACCGCGCCGGTCTCTTTGGCGAACAGGGTGTGATCGCGGCCGATGCCGACGTTCTCGCCTGGCCAGAACTTCGTGCCGCGCTGACGGACGAGAATCTGGCCGGCGTTCACCTGTTCGCCGCCGAAAATCTTCACCCCCAGCCGCTGGCCGGCGGAGTCGCGCCCGTTGCGGGAAGACCCGCCGGATTTCTTGTGCGCCATCGCGGGGTCTCCTTAGCTCTTGGCCTTGGGCTTGGCCGGGGCCTTCGCCGCGGCCTTGGGCTTTGCAGCCGCCTTCGGAGCCGCTTTCGCTGCGGCAGGCTTGGCGGCAGCCTTGGCCTTCGCTTCAGCCTTAGCCTTGGGCTCAGCCTTAGCCTTGGGTTCAGCCTTAGCCTTGGGTTCAGCCTTGGCTTTGGGTTCAGCCTTGGCCTTCGGCGTCGCTTTGGCCGTCGGTTCGGTTTTGGCGGCGGAGGGCGCAGCCTCGGTCTTCGGCTCAGGGGCGGGCTTGGGCGCGGCCTTCGCCTTCGCGGCGGGCTTGGCCGCCGCCTTGGCCGGCGCGGCCTCGACCTTTTCGCCGCGGGCGCGGGCGTTCAGCACCGCGCGCGGGGTCAGGTCGACCGTCCCGTCCCAGGTCTCCGAGCCGGCCGAGCCGGTCACGGCGGTGACGCGCAGCACGCTCTCCCACTGCCGGTGGCCGCCGGTGCGGCGATAGCCCTGGCGGCGGATCTTCTTGAACACCTTGATCTTGTCGCCCTTGCGGGTCTCGATCAGCGTGCCCTCGACCTTCGCCCCGGCGACCGTGGGCGCGCCGACGCTGACCTTGGCGCCGTCGCCGACCATCAGCACGCGGTCGAACGCCACCTTGGCCCCGGCCTCGCCGTCGAGCTTGTCGACGACCAGAAGGTCGCCCGGCTTCACCCGATACTGTTTGCCGCCGGTTTCGATGACCGCGTACATGGCCGCCTTCGTCCTGAAGTCGAAATGAAATCCGCCCGCGAGCGAGCCCGCGGGCGAGAGCCGCGTCTTATACAGAAGCCGCCGCTCCCAAGTCAACGAAAGCCGGCCGCGTCTGCCTTTCAGCCCTGGCCTTCTCGCCTTAAGTAGGGGGCCATGACCGACCAGACCCGCACGCCCGTCACGGTGCTCACCGGCTATCTCGGCGCCGGCAAGACCACGCTCCTCAATCGCATCCTCTCAGAGGACCACGGCCGCCGCTACGCCGTCATCGTCAACGAGTTCGGCGAGATCGGCATCGACAACGACCTCATCGTCGGCGCGGACGAGGAAGTGTTCGAAATGTCGAACGGCTGCGTCTGCTGCACCGTGCGCGGCGACCTGATCCGCGTGCTGCAGGGGCTGGCCAAGCGCAAGGGCGGCTTCGACGCCATCGTGGTCGAGACGACCGGTCTGGCCGATCCCGGCCCTGTGGCTCAGACCTTCTTCGTCGACGAGGACGTCAAGCAGCGGACCGTGCTCGACAGCGTCACCACCGTGGTCGACGCCAAGCACGTGAACGATCGCCTGGACGACAGCCGCGAGGCGCGCGAGCAGATCGCCTTCGCCGATCAGATCGTGCTGAACAAGACCGACCTCGTGACCGCCGACGAGCTGGCCAGGGTCGAGGCGCGGATCCGCCGGCTCAATCCGCTCGCGCCGATCCATCGGGCCGAGCGTTCGAACGTCCCGCTGGACGCGATCCTCGGGCGCGGCGGCTTCGACCTGGACCGTATCCTCGAGCTGGAGCCGGAGTTCCTCAATCCGCCGCACGGCGAGGCGGGCCACGTCCACGACGAGGACTGCGAGCACGACCATGGCCACGATCACCACGACCACGTGCACGACGACGACATCAAGGGCGTGTCGCTCACGCTGGAACAGCCGGTCGACGGGAACAAGGTCAGCCGCTGGCTCTCCGACCTGCTGGCCGTTCAGGGGCCGGACATCCTGCGCGCCAAGGGCATCCTCAGCGTCGCCGGCGAGGACCGGCGCCTGGTCTTCCAGGCCGTGCACATGATCCTCGAAGGGGATCTCCAGCGCGAATGGCGCTCGGGCGAGCCGCGTCAGAGCCGCATGGTGTTCATCGGCCGCAACCTCGACGCGGCGGCGCTGAAAGCGGGATTCGAGGCCTGCGCGGCCTGATGCGGCGCTAGGTCGTCGACGCGTTGAGGTCTTCGGGGATCAGCGCGACCTTGTAGTAGCCGTCCGACTGCAGCTGGTTCACCACGCTCATGAAGTCCTTGTACTTCACCAGGCGGTCGGCGCGGATCAGCACCGATTGGGTCTTGGCCGTCGGGCCGAGAGCGCGCTGGAGGTCGTCGCCAAGGGTGGCCAAGGTCGTCGTGGTGTTCTCGCCCTTGATCACCAGCGTCAGCCCGCTGGTCTGGCCGATGGAGATGTAGGTCGGCTTGTCGTTGGTGGTCTGCGTCTCCGTCTGAGGCGGCAGGTCGATCTTGATGAAGGTCGTCGCGACCGGAATCGAGACCATGAAGATGATCAGCAGCACCAGCATCACGTCGACGAACGGCGTGACGTTGATGTCGGCGTTCTGGCCGAGCTCGTACTTCTCGCCCTTCTTGCCGCCCAGCTTGCTCGCCATTCGTCTCTCCCGTGCGCGCTTCGCCGCGCTGGCTTTCTTGGCGGACTAGAAGCACAACGACGGCCTCCTCGTAAAGCGGCAACCGGCGACCGATGTTCTTCGAAGCGTTCGTGACCGAGGTCCTGTTCGACGCCGCCGGCCGGGCCTGGTTCGCCCTCGGCGACGGGGCGATCGCCGGCGAGGAGGGCGGGCGGACGGCCGCGCACGACGGCGCGGTGCTCGCCGCGGCGCTGCATCCGAGCGGCGAGGGCGTGGTCTCCGGCGGCGACGATGGGCGCCTGGTCTGGACCCGCGACGGCCGCGCCGAGGCGCTGGCCCAGCATACGGGCCGCTGGATCGACGTGGTGGCGACCAGCGCGGCGTCCGGCTTGATCGCCTACGCCTCCGGCCGCGAGGCGCGGGTGAGGGACGCCGCCGACGCCGGCTTCGAGCGCGTGTTCGCCCACGAGCGTTCGGTGGCGGGTCTGGCATTCGAGCCGCGCGGCAGACGACTGGCGGCGGCGACCTACGGCGGGGCGATGCTATGGTATGCGCGCATCGCCGAGCAGCAGCCGGCCGCGCTCCGTTGGCCGGGCAGCCACATCTTCGTCCTCTTCAGTCCCGACGGCCGTTTTCTGATGAGCTCGATGCAGGAGAACGAGTTGCATGGCTGGCGCATCGCCGACGGTCGCGACCTGCGGATGGGCGGCTATCCCTCGAAGGTGAGGAGCCTGGCCTTCCTGTCCAAGGGCCTGCTGATGGCCACGGCTGGCGCGCCCGGCGCGGTCGTCTGGCCGTTCGCCGGCGCAGACGGACCGATGGGCAAGGAAGCGGCCGAGATCGGCTTCGACCAGACCTCGCTCGTCGTACGCGTGGCCGCCGCGCCGGCCAGCACGCTGCTCGCCGCCGGGACCAGCGACGGCCGCGTCTGGCTTGCCGACCTCACTTCGCGGCGCCAGGAGACCATCAAGGCTGAAATCGGCGCGCCGATTTCAGCGCTCGCGGCCTCCGCCGACGGCAAGCGCCTCGCTTGGGGTGACGAAGACGGCAATGCCGCCGTCGTCGACATGCCGGCGTTCTGACCCCCTTGGCCAACGCACACGCGCGCAACCGTCCGCCCAAGCCGCTCCGCCGGCGCGGCGGCGCCCTCGGCTTCATCGGCCGGCTGTTGCTGTTTGTCATTCTGCTCGCCATCGTCGTCCCGCCGGCCAGCGTGCTGATCTACAAGGTCATCCCGCCGCCGATCACCATCCTGATGATTCAGCGCCAGATCGAGGGGCACGGGATGGACTACCGCTGGCGCTCGCTTGGCCAGATGTCGCCTGACCTGCCCGAGGCCGCCGTCGCGTCGGAGGACGCCCGCTTCTGTTCGCACCACGGGTTCGACTTCAAGGCCATCCAGGCGGCGATGAAACAGGACAAGACCCATCCCGACCGCATCCGCGGCGGCTCGACGATCAGTCAGCAGACCGCCAAGAACGCCTTTCTATGGCCTGGCCGCGACTATGTCCGGAAGGGCGTCGAGGCCTGGTACACGGTGCTGATCGAGGCGATCTGGGGCAAGCGCCGGATCATGGAGGTCTACCTGAACGTCGTGGAGTTCGGCCCCGGGATCTACGGCGCCGAAGCGGCCAGCGAGCACTTCTTCCACAAGCACGCATCTGAGCTTTCCGCCGCCGAAGCCGCCCGCCTGATCGCCGTCCTGCCCAAACCCCTCGGCTGGGACGTCAGCGACCCCACCCGCTATTTGCGCACCCGCGACCGCAAGGTGGACCGCGCCATGGGCACGGTCCGCGGCCGGGGCCTGGCGGACTGCGTGGGCTGACAGACACGCCAGCCCTTACCTATTCCGTCATCGCCCGGCTTGTCCTGGCGACCCCTTGATCACCGTGGAACGTAAGTCAGCCTAAGCCGTCGGCTGTCCCGGCGGGGTCGGCATCGGCGGCTGTTGCGGCATCTCCACCGGTGGGTTGGCCGGCTCGATTTCCGGCGGGGCCGGCGGCTCTTCGATGGGCGGTGGCGGCGGCGTTGCGGGGTCGGACATGCAAGGGGCAACGCGCGTGGCCGAAACACGCTCCTGCGCGCCGAGCTTCTTGCCTCTTTAACCCAAGCGGCGTATCCCGCGCGGCTCTTGCAAATGGAGACTTCCGATGGGCTACCGGGTGGCCGTCGTCGGCGCCACGGGCAACGTGGGCCGTGAGATGCTGACGATCCTCGAGGACCTCGAGTTCCCCGTGGACGAGATCCGCGCGGTCGCCTCGCGGAAATCCATCGGCGTGGAGGCCAACTTCGCCGAGCAGCGGCTCTATTGCGAAGACATCGAAACGTTCGACTTCAGCCAGGTCGACCTCGTGCTGATGAGCGTCTCCGGCGCCTTTTCGCGCGAATGGTCGCCCAAGATCGGCCGCGCCGGCGCGCTCGTCATCGACAACTCCTCCGCCTGGCGGATGGACCCCGACGTGCCGCTGATCGTGCCGGAGGTGAACCCGGACGCGATCGAGCTGGCGCACCGGAAGAACATCATCGCCAACCCCAACTGCTCGACAATCCAACTGGTCGTGGCGCTGAAGCCGCTGCACGATGCGGCCACGATCAAGCGGGCGGTGGTCTCGACCTACCAGTCGGTGTCCGGCTCGGGCAAGGCGGCCATGGACGAGCTCTGGGACCAGACCAAGGGGGTCTATTCGCTGGGGCCGAGCGAGCCGAAGGTCTACCCCAAGCAGATCGCCTTCAACGTCATCCCGTTCGCCAACAACTTCATGGACGACGGCTACACAGACGAAGAGCACAAGATGTGGAACGAGACCCACAAGATGCTCGATCCGGCGATTCGGCTCACCGTCACCTGCGTGCGCGTGCCGGTGTTCGTCGGCCACTCCGAAGCGGTGAACCTGGAGTTCGAGCATCCGCTCGACGAGGACGAGGCGCGCGAGATCCTGCGCGAGGCGCCGGGCGTGATGGTGATCGATAAGCACGACGCCACGGGCTATGCGACGCCGAAGGACGCCCAGGGCGAGTTCGCCGTGTTCGTCAGCCGCATCCGCAACGACAAGACGGTCGAGAACGGCCTCAACATCTGGGTCGTATCCGACAACCTGCGCAAAGGCGCGGCGCTCAACGCCGTGCAGATCGCCCAGCTCGCCGACGAGCGCGGCCTGATCGGCCACAAGATCCTCGCATGAGTTCAACCGCACCGGCGCCGGGCGGTGAGAACCGCCAGGCGCTGGCGGCGGCTCTCGCCTGCTACCTGATCTGGGGAATCGTCCCCGCCTATTTCATCGTCCTGGATCGCGGCGGCGCGAGCCCGTGGGAGATCCTCGGCCAGCGCGCGCTCTGGTCGCCGCTCTGGGCGGGCCTCCTGGTGCTTGCGGCGCGCCAGGGCCGCGAGGCGCTCGGCGTCTTCGCGCGGCCGAAGACGCTCGGCCTGCTGGCCGTGTCCGGGACGCTGATCGGGGCCAACTGGATGGTGTTCATCTGGGCGGTGAACAACGGACACAACATCGACTCCAGCCTCGGCTATTTCATCAACCCGCTGCTCAACATGGCGGCCGGCGCGATCCTCTTTCGCGAGCGCATCGATCGCCTTGCCTGGGCGGCGATCGCGCTGGCGGCGGCGGGCGTCGTGCTGCAGGCGATCGCGCTCGGCCACCTGCCGTGGATATCGCTCTTCCTCGCGATCTCCTTCTGCGCCTACGGCGTCATCCGAAAGCGTGTCGAAGCGTCGGCGCAGACCGGCCTCTTGATCGAATGCCTGCTGATCGCGCTGCCCGGCGTCGCCTTTCTGGGCTGGCTTTACGGCCATGGCGGCGGCGCCTTCGGCCATCGGGCGGGCGAGAGCCTCCTGCTCACGCTCACCGGTCCGGCGACGGTCGCGCCGCTGGCGCTCTTCACCTGGGCGGCGCGACGGCTGCCGTTCTCGACGCTCGGCTTCCTCCAGTACATCGGCCCGACGCTCGGATTCATCACCGGCCTCGCGACCGGAGAGACGCTGACTCCCCTGCGCGCGCTGTCGTTCGTCTTCATCTGGAGCGGGGCGGCGGTCTTCGTCTTCGGCGCGTTCCGCGCGGCGCGCCGCCTGCAGCCGGCCTAAAGCTTCTCGATTCTTACCCGCTTGGAGGCCGCGAGCCGGGTCGGCATCGCCGCGACGGGCAGCTCGTCCTCGTCGTCCGCTTTGGCCACGGCTTCGGCCACGCCGCCGACGGCGGCGGCCAGCGCGGCGCGGGGCGCCTTGCCGCCGGCGCGGGCGGCGGCGAAGAGGGCCGTCAGAAGATCGCCCGTGCCCTTTGGCGCATGCCGCGCGCGGCGATGCAGCGCGATCCAGGCGTCCAGCGCATCGACGTAGAGCGTTCCGATGTCGTCGCCCGCCGGCACGGAGGAGACCAGCACCGGCCGCTCCAGGTTGCGGGCGGCGTGAAGCGCGCTCCGGGCGTTTGTGATTGTCTCGTCCGTCAGCCGGCCGAGCTCCCAGGCGTTGGGCGCGATGACGTCGGCGCGGGAAACGAGACTGACCTCGATGGCGCGGGCGACCGGCTCACGCACGTAGAGGCCGCTCTTCTCATCGCCCATGATCGGATCGACCACGACCAGGACGCCGGGGCTCGCCGCCCGCGCTGTTGCGATGGCGTTCGCCGCCACGGCCACCTGGTCGGCGGAGGCGAAATAGCCGGTGATCACGGCGCTGAGCCGGGCCATCTGCCCCTGGGCGTTCACCCCCTCGAGCATGGCGGCCATGGTGTCGGCCTCCACCGGCTTGCCGCCCGGCGCGCCCCAACCGGGATGGCGGCCGAACTGCACGGTCGAGACCAGCACCGGCTCCAGCCCCAGCCGCGCGAGCACCATCGCCTGCGCCCCGCCCCCGACGCGACTCGCGGCCACGAACGACGAAAGGATGAGGACGGCGGGCGGGATGGTCGGCCCCTAGTACCGATAGTGGTCCGGCTTGAACGGCCCGGCCTGGGGAACGCCGATGTAGCTGGCCTGCTCGCCGGTGAGTTCGGTCAGCTGGACGCCCAGCTTGGCCAGGTGCAGGCGGGCGACCTTTTCGTCGAGGTGCTTGGGCAGCGTGTAGACCTTCTTCTCGTAGGCCGCCCCGTTCGTCCACAGCTCGATCTGCGCCAGCACCTGATTGGTGAAGGAGGCGCTCATCACGAAGCTCGGGTGGCCGGTGGCGTTGCCCAGGTTCACCAGCCGCCCTTCTGAGAGGACGATGATCTTCTTCCCGTCCGGGAATTCGACGTGGTGCACCTGCGGCTTGATCTCGTCCCAGCGGTAGTTCTTCAGCGCGCTGACCTGAATCTCGGAATCGAAGTGGCCGATGTTGGCGACGATGGCGTTGTTCTTCATCGCGCGCATGTGCTCGAGGCGGATGACATCCTTGTTGCCGGTGGCGGAGACGAAGATGTCGCCCACAGGCGCGACCTGCTCGAGCGTGCGCACCTCGTAGCCTTCCATCGCCGCCTGCAGGGCGCAGATCGGATCGATCTCGGTGACGATCACCCGCGCGCCGCCGTGGCGCAGAGACGCCGCCGAGCCCTTGCCGACGTCGCCGTAGCCGCAGACGACGGCGACCTTGCCGGCCAGCATCACGTCAGTGGCGCGGCGGATGGCGTCGACCAGGCTCTCGCGGCAGCCATAGAGGTTGTCGAACTTCGACTTCGTCACGCTGTCGTTCACGTTGATGGCCGGGAAGGGCAGCTCGCCCCGCTCGGCCATCTGGTAGAGCCGGTGGACGCCGGTCGTTGTCTCCTCCGAGACGCCGCGAATGGCGCTGCGGATGCCCGCGTAGAAGCCGGGCTTTTCTTTCAGGTAGCGCTTGACGACGGCGAAAAGGGCTTCCTCCTCGTCGTTGGAGTGGTGCTCCAGAAAGTCGGCGTCGCTCTCGGCGCGCGGGCCCATGACGCAGAGCAGGGTGGCGTCCCCGCCGTCATCGAGGATCAGGTTCGGATAGCCGCCATCGCCCCATTCGAAGATGCGGTGGGCGTAGTCCCAATACTCGGCCAGGCTCTCGCCCTTGAAGGCGAAGACCGGCGTGCCGCGCGCCGCCACTGCGGCGGCGGCGTGGTCCTGGGTCGAGAAGATGTTGCACGAGGCCCAGCGCACCTCGGCCCCGAGGGCCTGGAGCGTCTCGATCAGCACCGCCGTCTGGATGGTCATGTGCAGCGAGCCGGCGATGCGGGCGCCGGTCAGCGGCTTTTCGGCGCTGAACTCCGCACGCAGCGCCATCAGGCCGGGCATCTCGGTTTCGGCGATGGCGATTTCCTTGCGGCCCCATTCGGCGAGGCCGAGGTCTTTGACGACAGACTCGGCGGCGGGGGCGGCGGTTTTATGCTTGGGCGAGGTGCTCATGACTTTCCTT
>DATGKF010000105.1:0-8602 GCA_035294785.1 Caulobacteraceae bacterium
CCGACCCGGCCGGCGGTGTCGCGGAAGGCGATGAGCTTTTCGCCGAGGAGCGGCAGGCGGACGGGCGGGCCGTCGGCGACGAGCTCGGACGAGAGCAGGCAGGGGATCCAGTACTGGCGCATGAAGGCGCCCATCACCGTGCCCGGGCCGACGCGGGTGAGGTCGGCGGAGTCACGCTGGTTCATCATGGCGGGGCTCCTCCGGCCAGTTGAACGCGGTGGGGGGATGATACGCTTCGCCCCAGCCCTGTCACCGCGTCCCTTCTCCCCTTGAGGGAGAAGGTGGCTCCCGAAGGGAGTCGGATGAGGGGTCTCTCAGAAACGTCAGCGTGAGCGGCGACGCCGTCCGCGCGGACAGGGGAGCGCGACCCCTCATCCGGCGGCTTCGCCGCCACCTTCTCCCGCAAGAGGGAGAAGGGGCGTTAGAGCGTCCCGCAGTCTCTCGGGATGGCGGTTTCCAGGCGGTGGCGGAGGGTTTCGAGGGGGCAGGATTGGAGGGGGCCGTTGGCGCAGTCGGGGAATTGCAGGGCGGTGGTTTCGGCGCGGGGGGGCTCGAGGGTGCGGAGTTGGTCTAGGGCGAGGTGGTAGACGACGGGGCGGACGTATTCGCGGCCGTGGTCGGACCAGAGCTCGAAGGCGAGCGTGGTCGCCGGCGCGGTGAAGTCGGGCATGTCGTCGAAACGCCACCGAAGGCCGAAGACGCCGGCCATCCAGGCGAGGTTGGTGTCGTGGCCGGCGAGCACGAAGACGCGCGTGTCGGGCCCGGATTGCGGGCCGCCGCCGACGGGGGCGCCGGCGAGGGCGGCGAGGATGATGCGGGCCATCGGCGCGCCGCGGCGGTCGGCGGCGTAGGCGTTGTCGCGCACGAGGGCGAACAGGTGCTCGTGGATGGCCATCACATCGACGATGTCGGCGCGGCTGGCGCGGCCCCAGCCGACGTCGGCCATCGGCATGCCGTCGACGTATTCGAGCAGCAGGTCTTCGGCCAGCGCCGGGGTGTTGGGGTAGACGACCGCCGCGCCGCGGGGGCCGACGGTTGGCTGGGTTTTGGCGAAGCAGGTTCCGGGACCGCCGGCGCAGGCCGTCGGGGCCATGATCGCCTGGAGGCGCGCGAGCGGGCGGTCGAGCGGCGAGGAGAGGAGCGGGTCGCTGACGATCGCCATGATCGCGGCGCTGGCCTTGTCGGGGTCTTGCGCACAGGCGGCCTCGCTCGTGCCGGTGAAGATGGGATCGCGCGGCGCGGCCGGCGACCAGTGGGCCGCAAGGCCGCAGCCGGGCTGGAGGGCGTTCGCGAAGATGCGGCCGGTTTGGCGCGTGCGCTGGTCGGCGTTGTCGGCCCAGACGGCGACCTGGCCGGCGGAGGCGCAGCCGGTGGGCGGCAGGACGCCGGCGGCGCGGTAGGTCGCGGCGACCGTCTCGCCCATCAGGCGCACGCCCTCGCCGCCGTGCGGGGTGAGCTCGCCCGGCGCGACGGGCCAGGCCGGCCAAGGCCGGTCGGCGAACTTGGCGAGGTCGGCGTTGGAGACGGTCGGCGGGCGCGTGCCGTGGCGAAGGACGATGACCACGCGCTCGAGGTGCGGGGCGGCCTGCGCGGGCGCGGCGAGAAGGAGGGCGGCGACGAGGGCGAGGAGGAAGCGGGTCATGGCGCCTGCTTACCGACGCGAGGGCGACGATACGATGACAGCCCGAACGAACGAGCAGCATCCCACCGCACGAGGTCAACGCGCGGCCGGATTGGACCGCCAAGGACGCCAAGTGCGCCAAGGGAGCGCGGAACCCTGCGCCTCCTGGGCCGTCATGGCCCGACTTGTTCGGGCCACCCATGATCACCGACTCCGATCAGGTGTTCATGGGTCCCCGGCACTCCGCTTCGCTCCGGCCGAGGATGACGGAAAGCCTTGGCGCGCTTGGCGGACTTGGCGGTCATCATGGGCAGCGCCCCGCTAATGCGATGCGGCCAGCGCCTCTCGCACGTCATGGAGGCTCTCGGCGATGGCGATGCAGAGGCGGCGCATTTCGGGGGTGGGGTCCAGGAGGTCGGGGACCATGATGGTCATGGCGCCGGCGGCGTGGGCGGCGCGGACGCCGTTGTGGGAGTCTTCGAGGGCCAGGCAATCGGCGGGGGCGACGCCGAGGCGTTCGGCGGCGAGGAGATAGGGGTCGGGGCTGGGCTTGCCGTGGGCGTAGTCGCCGCGGGCGACGATGGCCTGGAAGCGGTCGTAGAGGCCGGACGGGGCGAGGTGACGGCGGACCGTTTCGTGCGACGAGGACGTGCAGACGGCGCGGGGGATGCCGGCGGCCTCGAGGTGGTCGACGATCTCGCGCACGCCGGCTTTGAGGATGTCTTCGGCCTCGAACGCCTGCTCGGCGCGCTTCCAGACGGCGGCGTTGAAGGCCTCGAGCGGGAAGTCGGGGCCGAAGTGCGCCTGGGCGACGGCGTCGCTGGCCGCGTAGGTCAGGCCGACCATGCGGACGAAGACCTCGTTGGGAAGCTCGGCGCCCATCTCGCGGGCCACCGCCATCATCGCGTCGCGGACGATGACCTCGGAGTTGATGAGGAGGCCGTCCATGTCGAAGACGACGGCCTTGACCGGGCGGGGAAAGCGCATGCGCGCCCGCTTAAGGCGCGTCGGGCCGGCGCGAAACTCAAACCGTGTCTCAGTCGGTTACGAACCCGTCGGCGGTGTAGCCCTGGAAGTAGAGGAGCGCGGTGAGGTCGGCGTAATCGACGCGGGCGTCGGCCCCGGCCGCCACGATCGGCTTGGCGCGGTAGGCGACGCCGAGGCCGGCGGCCTGGAGCATGGCGAGGTCGTTGGCGCCGTCGCCGACGGCGAGCGTGTCGGCGAGATCGACGCCGGCCAGGGCGGCTTCCTCGATCAGCGCGGCGAGCTTTGCGTCGCGGCCGAGGATGGGCTCGGCGACGAGGCCGGTGAGCGCACCGTTGGCCTCGAGCAGGCGGTTGGCGCGCTCGGCGTGGAAGCCGGCCGCCTCGGCCACGCGGCGGGTGAAGGCGTCGAAGCCGCCGGAGACGAGCACGCAGCGGGCGCCGTCGGCGGCCATGGTGCGCACCAGCGTCCGCGCGCCGGGGTTCAGGCGCACGCGCTCGTCGTAGCAGCGCGCGAGGTCGGCGGCCGGCAGGCCCTCGAGCATGGCGACGCGTTCGCGGAGCGCGCTCTCGAACTCGACCTCGCCGCGCATGGCGCGCTCGGTGATGGCGGCGACCTCGACCTTGACGCCGGCGAAGTCGGCCAGCTCGTCGAGGCACTCGACGTTGATGATGGTGGAATCCATGTCGGCGACCAGCAGGCGCTTGCGCCGGCCGGCCAGCGGCTGGACGCAGAGGTCGACAGGGTGGCGCTCGAACGCGGAATCGGCGGCGCGGCGGATGACGGCGGGATCGCCGTGCTCGACCACCAGGTCGAAGGCGCCGTCGCCGAGGACGTCGGTCTCCTGGATCGAGCAGCCGGCGCCGGCCATCGCCTCCAGCGCGTGCGGCAGCATGTTTTCCAGGCTATCGAGGTCGGGCGTGACGAGGGTGAGGACGACCTGCATGGAGGCCCGCATCTGGCTGATCGCCGGCCCGACGGCAAGCGGCAAGTCGGCGCTGGCGCTGCGGCTGACGGAGGCCGAGGGCGGGGAGATCGTGGGCGCCGACGCGCTGCAGCTCTACCGCGACCTTCGGGTGCTGAGCGCGCGGCCGAGCGCGGCGGACGAGGCGCGGGCGCCGCATCACCTGTTCGGCGTGGCCGACGCGGCGGACGGCTGGTCGGTTGGGCGCTGGCTGCGGGCGGCTGAGGACGTGCTGGCCGGGATCGCGGCGCGGGGGCGGCCAGCGATCGTGGCCGGCGGGACGGGGCTCTACTTCCGGGCGCTGACGGAGGGGTTGGCGGACATCCCCGCCGTGCCCGCCGACGCCCGGCGCGCGGCTGAGCAGGCCTTCGACGCCCACGGCGAAGCGGCGTTCCGCGCCGACCTCCGCGCACTCGACGCCATTGCCGAAGCCCGTATCGCGCCCGGCGACCGGCAACGGCTGACGCGCGCGTTGGCCGTCACCCGCGCCAGCGGCCGTGCGCTCTCGGCCTGGCAGGCGGACACCAAGCCGGCGCTGGCCCCCGGAACCTGGCGCCCGGTCGTGCTGGAGCCGCCGCGCGAGGCGCTCTACGCCCGCATCGATGCGCGCCTGCAGCGGATGGTCGCCGCCGGCGCGGTCGAAGAAGCGCGGGCTTTGCTGGCGCGCGGCCTCAGCCCCAGCCTGCCGGCGATGAAGGCCGTTGGCCTGCGCGAACTGACCGATCCAGCCCTCTCACCCGCCCAGGCGCTGGCCGCCGCCCAGCAGGCCACCCGCCGCTACGCCAAACGCCAACTCACCTGGTTCCGCCACCAGACCCCCGCCTGGCCGCGGATCGAAGCGCTGGACCCTGACGAACAGTGGCGAAGGCTCAAGACCGAGGTCGCGGCCTGACCTCTCCGGCGACGCTCTGATCCAGGAAGGCCCGCAACGCGTCCGGATCGCCGTCGAAGAGGCGCTGGACAAGGTCATTCACCTCGGCGGCCAGATAGGCCTGGCGCCCGACGAGCGGGCGGTAGACCAGGCGGCCCTCATCGCGCTCCGAGCGCACGGCCTTCTTGCGCATCAGCCGCCCCAACAGCGTCTTGATCGTGGCGTCACCCCATGCGCGCCGGGCCCGCACCTCGGCAAGCAGCCGCGCCGGCGGCAGCGGGCCCGAGGTCCACAGCACGTCAAGCAAAGCGCTCTCCGCTTCGGTGACGGGGATGCGCGCGCCCAACCGATCAGCGTCTCGCGGCCCGGCCCGCGCGGGCCTCGAGCGCCCAATGCAGCAGGACGGCGAGCATCCCGACCAGCGCGCCGGCCTCGACCAGCGCGGCCATCTCCGCGAAGCCCGGCGCCAGCATCCTGGCCGTCGACGCGGCCGGCGCGCGGAGCGTGCTCTGCATCATGTGCAGCTCGTTCAGCGCGGCGCAGAGCAGGCCGAGAGCCGGGCCTGCGAACCGCAGGTCGGCGATGAAATCGAACCCTGGCGGCGGCGCCGGCGCTCTCGAGAGCCGCCGAGCGGCCATCGCCGCGGCCACGATCACCGCGGCGGCGCAGGCCAGAAAGACGAGCTTTTGCGGAATGGCGGCGTCGAGGAAGATCGTCGCATAGCTTTGCAGCATGGCTTGCTCCCGCCTGCGTGCGCCCGAGGCTCAGCCTCGAAGCACCTCGTGGTCTATCCGCGCCACGATCGCCCAGTTCAGCACGACCGCGACGGCGCCGGCGAGGAAGCCCAACGCGACGACGGTGGCGATTTCCGCGAAGCCTGGCGCAAGGACTTTCAGCGTCGGCGGGTTGCCGACGTTCGCCAGACCCATCGCCATCGCCAGCCCGCCGTAGGCGCCGCCGAGCAGGCCTGCGATCGGCCCTCCGAGACGAAGGCCCGACACAAACGCCGAGCCGCCGGCGAGCCTGGAGCCGGCGGAGAGCTTTGCGGTCGAAACGACGACGCTGACGACGATCGCCGCGACGATCCCGATCATGATCAGCTTCTGCGGAATCGCCGCGCTGGCGAACATCTGAGCCGGCCCGAGCGGCGCCGCTTCCGCCAGGCTGGGCGCGGCAAGCCATGCAGCCACGATCGCCAATCTGCCATGCAACGACATCTCGTCTCCGTTCCGATCAGACTACACGTGTAGTCCAACACGGCGTGTGGAGCGCGTCAAGCCGTGCGCCCAGGGACCCGCCGCTACGCCAAGCGCCAGCTTACCTGGCTCCGCCACCGGACCCCGCCTGGCCGCGCGTCGACACGCTCGATCAGGCTGCGCAGTGGCGGGCCATGCGCGAGCGGATGCATAAGCGGAGTGTCGACGCTTGACAGCCCCGGTCTCCTTATTTAGCTAATTAGTGAATTAGGATCCGGTATGGAAAAGGTGTTCCAGGCGCTCGCCTCCGGGCCGCGCCGCAAGATTCTGGCCTATCTCTCCGCGGCCGACCTGACGGCCGGCGAGATTGCATCGCGGTTCGCGATGACCAAGCCGGCCATCTCAAAGCACCTGCAGATCCTGGAGAACGCTGGCCTCGTGCGCGGCGAGAAGCGCGGCCAGTTCATCCACTACGGCCTCGTGCGCGAGAACCTCGTCAACACGCTGACGGGGTTCGTGCAGGAGGTCTGTCCCGTCGCCAAGCCGCTCAAGCGCGAGAGCGCCCGGCTCCGCCCTGGCAGGCGGGTTTAAGGGGGCGCGAGAGCATGCGCCTCACCAATCCGTTCTCGTTTGCGGGCCGGCTCAAACGCAGGACGTACCTGGCTTGGTGCATCGGCGTGTTCGCCGTCCAGTACATCGTCGCCGCGCTGGCGATATGGATCGGCCAGGAGACGCCGTACGCCTATTGGTCGGTGCTGATCACGCCGCTGCGGCCGATCGCCTTTCTGCAGGCGTCGATCTGGGCGCCGCTGGCGGCGATGGCCGCGACATTGGTCGTGACCTGGCTCCTGCTCGCGCTGTCCCTGCGGCGAGCCTCCGACGCCGGTCTCGGCCCCTGGATCGCGGCCTTAGCGAGCCTGCCGCTCGCGCAAATCGCCGCGATCGCGGTCCTGGCCCAGAGGCCGACCGCCGCCGAGGCCCCGCCCAGCGCGACCGCCGCGCGCGGCCGCGACGATGGGCTCGCAACGGGGGCTCTGGACGACAAGGCTTTCGCGGAGGGGGCTGTTGGCGCGCTCGCCGGCGCCGCCATCATGGTCGGAGCCGTCGCGGTCAGCACGCTGATCCTCGGAGTCTACGGCTATAGCCTGTTCGTCGTCTCCCCGTTCGTGTCCGGTGCGGCCGCCGGCTACGCGGCGAACCGAGGCCGCATCCTGAGCGTCCGCTCGACGCTCATGATCGCGATCGTCGCGCTGGCGTTCAGCGCCGGCGCGCTCGTCGGCCTGGCGCTCGAAGGCGTCGTCTGCGTCGCGCTCGCTGGCGGGCTGGCTGTCGTTCCCATGTTCCTCGGCGCCCTGGCGGGACGCGAGGCCGCAAAAGCACGCGGATCGGCGCGCGGGTCGCTGACCGCCGTGGCGCTTCTGCCGGTGCTGTTCGGGTTCGAGCATGTGGCGCCATCGACCGTCACGTTCGACCAGTCGCAGAGCGTGACGATCGTCGCACCGCCAGCGGCGATCTGGGCGGCGATGATCCATATGCATCGGATCGCCGCGCCGCCCCCGCTGGCGTTCCGCGCGGGGCTCGCCTACCCGGTGAGCGGCGAGATCACCGGCGAGGGCGTCGGCGCGATCCGTCACGGGTATTTCTCTACCGGCGTTGCGGTCGAGCGGGTGACCGACTGGCGGCCGGGCCAGACCCTGGCCTTCGACATCCTGAGCGACCCGCCGAGCATGCACGAGTTCAGCCCCTACGCGCACGTCAACGCCCCCCACGTGAACGGCTACTTCAAGACGCTGCGCGCACGCTTTGTGCTGACGCCCCTGGCGGGCGGGCGGACGCGGCTGACGCTCACCACCACCCACAGCCTCGACCTGGAGCCGGAACTCTACTGGATGCCGCTGGCGCGCTGGACGATCGAACAGAACAAGGCGCGCGTGCTCACCCAGATCGAACGCCAGGCAGAGGGGGGGTCGACGCCCTGATCCTCGACCGGCCGAGTCACGGGACTTGGATCGAGCATGCTTGCCGAAAATCCGTAAATTCCGTAATATTTGCGGCGAGGTCCGAATGATCAAGGCGACGGCGACAGAGGTCGCCAAACGATTCTCGCAGTACCGACAGGCCGCTCAACGGGAGCCCGTCGCGGTGACGCACCACGGCCGCGTCACCGAAGTTCTGATGTCCAAGCAGGACCATGACGAATACATGCGCCTCAAAGCGCTGGCGACCCGCGCGCTTTGGGCCGAGGAAATTTCGCCCGAGATGCTGGCGGCCCTGGCCGAGAGCCGGATGGACGTGCGGCGCCGAGCCCTGAACGCCCTCATGGACGAGTGACGGGGCCTTGGCCCTTCCGGAGCCTGAGCCGGGCCTCGTTATCCGCTTCAACTATCTCTGGCGACGCGAGCAGGCCGCCGGGCAAGAGAACGCGCGCTATCCGCGCCCCTGCGCCATCGTGCTGGCCGTGCGTCGGAGCGCGGGCCTGACCGTGGTGATGGTCGCTCCGATCACCCACGCGTCGCCGGGGGCGACGACGAGCGCGATCGAAATCCCGCCGAAGGTGAAGCAGCGCCTGGGTCTCGACGCCGCGCGCTCCTGGGTGGTCGTCGATGAGGTGAACGAGTTCGTCTGGCCCGGCTTCGATCTCGCGCCCGACCAGAACGGCGAGGTGGCGATCGGCTTCCTGCCTCCCCGGCTCTACGAGCAGATCCGGAGGCGGCTGATCGCCAACGTCAGAGCGGGCGGCGTCGGGCGCGTGTCGCGGTAGCTGCGTCCCATCCCAACACCGCCGATAGAAGGTGTTGCACTTCGTTTGAGAACTCAGGAGACCCAGGTGTTTTTCGGACATGCGAGCTTCCGGCGGGCCATGGCCAAAGACTGGGTCCCCGCGTCCGCGGGGATGAGCGGTGAGCGTTGGGGGGATCTAGTCCTTCGACTGGCGTGGGTCGCCGGCGGCCAAGCGGCCGTGTTCG
>DATGKF010000106.1:0-2864 GCA_035294785.1 Caulobacteraceae bacterium
CCGTCGCGGACCGTGTGGATCACCTTGACGCCCTCGAACACCGGAAAGCGGTCCAGCGGCAGGTGCGTCTTCATCGAGCGGCGATGGGTCTGCGCCTCCAGCGTGGCCAGCATCGGACCGACCGGTCCGAACAGCGTTGTATCGATCCAGGGCGCCTCGCCCATGATGTCGCGCGGCGCCGGCGACTGATGGATCAGCAGCCCCACGATCCGCTGCGTCCAGGTGGTCCCGCACTTGGGATAGGTTGCGACGATCACGTCGCCTTGCCGCGGCCGGTAGCCGTCCCAGCGGGCGCTGTTCATGATCATCGAACGGTAGCCGCGCAACGGCCCATTCACCGGCGCATCAACGATAGCCGCCATCTCTTCCCCCAAGTGCTTCCTGCAACACGACTATCAGTCAGCGCGCCCGCCCGCCACAAGTCTGGCCGGCTTCCCACGCAAGGAGAATCCTCTCCCCGCCCAAAGGGTGGGGAGAGGGCAGGGTGAGGGGCCTGCTGCCGATCGGCGCATCTCCCGTCAGCGGTTTGCGCGCGGACGGGCCGCCCCCTCACCCAGCCTCTCCCCGTCGTGCGACGGGGAGAGGAGCATCTCGTAGGAATCCTCTCCCCGCCCGCAGGGTGGGGAGAGGGCAGGGTGAGGGGCTGCGGCGGTTCCGCCTGCATGCCGGCGCCGGTTCGCGCGCCGAGAGGTAGTCTAAGGCTGCCGCCGGCTCCCCTTCCCTCCGGAACCGCGCTATCCCGCACCGATGAGCCTGCCGATTATCGACATGGCGCCGCTGTTCGGCGCCGAGGCCTCCGCCCGCGCCGAGGTGGCGAAGGCGATCGCGGCGGCCTGCGAGGACGACGGCTTCTTCTACGTCGTCGGGCATGGCGTGACGTCGGCGACGCTGCAGCGGCTCGAAGCCGAGGCGCGGGCCTTCTTCGACCTGCCGCTCCCGGAAAAAGAGGCCATCGCCATGGCCAACGGCGGGCCGGCCTGGCGCGGCTGGTTTCCGCTGCGTGGCGAGCTCACCTCCGGCGTTCCGGACAACAAGGAGGGGCTCTACCTCGGCGAGGAGCTTCCCGCCGACGATCCGCGCGTCGCCGCCGGGTGGCCGCTGCACGGCGCCAACCTCTGGCCGGCCGGCGCGCCAGGTTTGCGCCCGGCGGTGGCGACGTTCATGGCCGAGGCGAGGGCGGCCGCCGCGGCCCTGGTCGAGGGCGTCTCGCTGGCGCTCGGCCTCGACGACCGGTACTTCGCCCGCCACTACCTCGAGCGGCCGACGCTGCTCTTCCGAATCTTCCGCTATCCGCCGACGCCGCCCGAGGCCTGGGGCGTCGCCGAGCACACCGACTACGGCCTGCTGACCCTCCTCGCCCAGGACGACGCCGGCGGGCTCGAGGTCCGCACCCGCGCCGGTTGGCGCACGGCGCCGCCGATCCCCGGTGCGCTCGTCTGCAACATCGGCGACATGCTCGAGCGCCTCACCGGCGGCCGCTTCGTCTCGACGCCCCACCGCGTGGTCAACCGCACGGACCGGACGCGGTTCTCCTTCCCCTTCTTCTACGACCCCGACTTCGCCGCCCGCATGATCCCGCCGCCGGGCGTCCGGACCCGCGCCGCCGCCGTCGAACGCTGGGACAACGCCGACGTCCACGCGGTCGAGGGGACCTACGGCGAATACCTGATGGCCAAGGTCGGCCGCGTCTTCCCCGAACTCGGCTCGACCTTCCTGCCCGCCTGACCGCTCAGCAAATCCCTGAGCGGCCTCCGCGCCGGGGTAAGCTTGCCCTCGAACCCGTCGCGCCCTCTTTCGGGCCGACATCTGGCAACACGCGTGTTCCGCTCCGGCGTTCGTCGACGACGCCGGAGGCCGAGCGCCGAAACAGGAGAGCTAAGCCCGACCTCGGGCTGACCGGTTGCGCATCGGCGGGAATGCCGCCCTGCCTCCCTCACCTTCACCCTCGCCGAAGCGGGTTCCCGCCGGTGCGCAGTTCCAAGTGACGACCCTTCGCTTGCCGCTCACGCCAGGTCCGATCGGACCGGCGTCGCGCGGCCGCGCGCGTATTCGTCGCCCGGCGGGCATGGCGCCGACGAGGCGTCGCCCCCATGTGGGCGGCATCAACCTTGGCCTCAGGAGCGCCCATGTCCATTTCGCTGTACGACGTCTCGATCCCCACCTTCCGACGCGGCCTGCAAAACCTCGCGAGCTTCCTCGACAAGGCCGAGGCGCACGCGAAAGGCAGCGGCGCCGATCTGGCGGCTTACACGGCGGCCCGGCTCGCGCCGGACATGCATCCCTTCACCCGCCAGGTGCAGATCGCCAGCGACTCGGCCAAGTCCGCGGCCGCCCAGCTCGCCGGCGTCACGGCCCCCGAGATGGCAGACACCGAGACGACCTTCCCGGAACTGAAGGCGCGCATCGCCAAGACGGTCGCCTTCCTCGACACCATCAAGAAGGCCGACGTCGACGCCCGCGACGCCGCCACGATCGAGCTACCGACGCCGAACGGTCCGATGACTTTCAGCGCGCCGGATTTCCTGATGACGGTCTCGATCCCCAACTTCTTCTTCCACGTCACCACCGCCTACGGCCTCCTCCGCGCCAAGGGCGTCCCCCTCGGCAAAATGGACTTCCTCGCCGGCGCCCAATTCGCCGCCGCCGCGTAAAATCCTCTCCCCGCCCAAAGGGTGGGAAAGGGCAGGGTGAGGGGCGAGCTGCCGTTCCGCGCATCTCCCGTCGGGCGTTTGCGCGCGGGTAGGCCGCCCCCTCACCCAGCCTCTCCCCGTCATTCGCCGGGGAGAGGAGCATCTCGTGGGAATCCTCTCCCCGCCCAAAGGGCGGGGAGAGGGCAGGGTGAGGGGCCTGCTGCCGTTCCGCGC
>DATGKF010000107.1:0-3474 GCA_035294785.1 Caulobacteraceae bacterium
ATCATCATGGACGGCAACGGCCGCTGGGCCACGCGGCGGGGCCTGCCGCGCAACGTCGGCCACCGCGAGGGCGCCGAGGCCATGCGCCGCATCGCCACGGCCGCGCCGGACCTGGGCGTCACCACGCTCAGCCTCTTCGCCTTCTCGACGTTCAACTGGGGGCGGTCACCGGCCGAGGTCGCCGGCCTGATGCGGCTCCTGGGCGACTATCTGGCTAGGGAAACGAAGACGCTGGTCGACAGCGGCGCGCGCTTCACGCTGATCGGCCGCCGCGACCGGCTGCCGGCCGCGCACCGGCGCAAGCTCGACCGCATCGAGGCGGCGACCACCGGCGGCCAGCGGCTGCACATCCGCATGGCGGTCGATTATTCCGCCCGCGAGTCGATCCAGGCCGCGGCGGCGCGCTGGCGGCCGGGAGACGACGGCTTCGGACGGCTGGTCGCCGATCCCCGCGTCGGGGCGGACGATGACGAAGCGGCCGAGGTGGACCTCCTGATCCGCACCGGCGGCGACCAGCGGCTCTCCGACTTCATGCTCTGGGAGATCGCCTTCGCCGAACTCTGGTTCACCGACCAGATGTGGCCGGACTTCCGCGGCGAGGACCTCGCCCGCGCCATCGCCGACTTCCACGCCCGCAAACGCTCCGGCGCCTTCACTGGCGGCGCCGTGGCCGCTTAGCGCCCCGTCAGACCCGCATCACCGTCGCCGTGACGATCGGCCGGCGTTCCCAGATGCGGAAGGAGGCGCGTTTGAGCGTGCGCATGAGGGCCTGTTCGACCGCGTGGTCGTCTTCGCGCTCGTAGTCGTTCAGACCCCGGATCGCCTGTTCGGCGGCGGCGGCGAGGTCGTCGAGGGCTTCGTCCAGCGGGGTGTCGGCGTCGCTGGGCAGGCCGATGGCCTGCACCTGCGGGCCGGAGGCGATGCGGCCGTCGGCGTTCAGCACGACCGCCACGGTCAGAACGCCGGAGTGCGACGCGTGCCGGCGCTCGCGCAGCGCCTCGCCGTTCTCCACCGTGAGCACGCCGCCGTCGACGTAGAGCCGGCCGGCCGGCACCTCGTCGATGATCTCGGCGCGACCGGGGGCGAGGCGGACCATGTCGCCGTTGCGGGGCGCGACCGTCTGGGCGATCTGCAGGTCCTGCGCCAGCGCGGCGTGTTCGAGCAGGTGGCGGCGTTCGCCATGCGTCGGCACGGCGATCGCGGGCCTCGCCCACCGGTACATCTCCTTCAGCTCGTCGCGGCAGGGATGGCCTGAGACATGGATGCCGGGATGATCGCGCTCCGTGTACAGACGAACGCCGCGATCGGCGAGTTTGTTCTGGAGGTTGCGGATCGGAACCTCGTTGCCGGGAATGATGCGCGAGGAAAAGACGCAGTGGTCCCCTGCCCCCAACCTCACGTGGGGGTGCGTCCCGTCGGCGATGCGCGACAGGGCCGCACGCGCCTCCCCCTGGCTGCCGGTGCAAAGATACATGATGTCGTCGTCGTCGAGCCGCCCGGCTTCGGCGTCGGTGACGAACGGCTGAAGCCCTTTCATGAGGCCGACCGAGCTGGCCGCGGCGGCCATGCGGAACATCGAGCGGCCGACCAGGCAGACGCGGCGGCCGGCCGACTGGCCGGCGCGGATCGCTGAATCCATGCGCGCGACGTTGGAGGCGAAACAGGCCACGGCCACCTTGCCGCGCAACGAGGCGATCAGCCGGTTCAGCGTCTCGCGCACGTCGGCCTCCGAGCCGGCCGTCCCGTCGACGAACACGTTGGTGGAGTCGCACACCATGGCCAGCACGCCTTCGTCGCCGAGCCTGCGGATCGCGCCTTCGTCGGTGACGCCGCCGAGCAGCGGGTCGGGATCGATCTTCCAGTCGCCGGTGTGCAACACGACGCCGAGCGGCGTGCGGATGGCGAGCCCGTTCGGCTCGGGGATCGAGTGGGTGAGCGTGATCAGCTCGATCTCGAACGGCCCGAGGCTGATGTGGCCGTTGAGCGGAACCTCGGTGATCTTCGCTTTGTCCAGCGCCCCGCGTTCGCGCATCTTTTCGCGCAACAGGAAGGCGGTGAAGGGCGTCGCGTAGATCGGCGCCTTCAGCCTGGGCCACAGCCAGCCCATGGCGCCGATGTGGTCCTCATGCGCGTGGGTGAGGACGATGCCGAGGATGTCGTCCGCGTATTCCTCGATGAACTCGGGGTCCGGCATGATGATCTCGACGCCGGGCGTGGTCTGGTCGCCGAAGGTCACGCCGACGTCGACGATGATCCACTTGCGGTCCTGCGGCGGCCCATAGCCGTAGCAGTTGAAGTTCATGCCGATCTCGTTCGACCCGCCGAGCGGCAGGAAGACGAGTTCGTCGTCCGGGGCCGGTTTCATGAACCGCCCTTGTTGCGCCGATAGATTTCGAGCAGGCCGCGGATGGTGACGTCGTGGTCGAAGATGTCGATGGCCGCCGTGTCGCCCTCGAACAGCGAGGCGATGCCGCCGGTGCCGACCACGGTGATCGCCGTCCCACGCTCGGCCTTGATGCGCGCGACCAGCCCCTCGATCATGGCGATGTAGCCCCAGAAGACGCCGGACTGCATGGCCATCACCGTGTCGGTGCCGACGACGTGGTTGCCCTCCGGCCGGCGGATGGCGACGCGCGGCAGCTTGGCGGCCGCATCGTGCAGCGCCTGCATCGAGAGGTTGATGCCCGGTGCGATCACGCCGCCCTCGAACCCGCCGTCCGCGGCGATCAGGTCGAAGGTGGTGGCGGTGCCGGAATCGACGACGATCAGGTCGCCCGGATAGGCGACGTGCGCGCCGATGGCGTTGACCAGCCGGTCGGCGCCGGCCTCGGACGGCTTGTCGATGCGGATCGGGATGCCCAGCTCGGCGTTCTCGCCGACCACCAGCGGCTCGGTGTGCAGGTAGCGGCGGGCGAGATTGCGCAGGTTGAACACCGACTGCGGCACGACGCTGGAGATGATGCAGGCGTCGAGGTGTCCCATCGCCAGCTCGCGCATGGCCAGGAGCTGGGAGAGCCAGACCGCGTACTCATCGGCGGTGCGGGTGGACTCGGTCGCCGCGCGCCACTGAGCGATCCATTCGGCCCCGTCGTGGACGGCGAAGAGGGTGTTGGTGTTGCCCTGCTCGATGGCCAGCAGCATCGGCTCAAACTCCCCCGAAAAAGACGTCGCCTGCGGTTATCCGCTCCAGGCCGCCGTCGTCCAGTCGCAGACGCAGGGCGCCGTCGGGATCCATGCCCTCGGCGATCCCGGAAAAGGTGCGGCTGGGCAGGCGCGCCTCGCAGCGCTTCCCTAAGCCCATGGCGCGGGCGGTCCAGCCCTCGGCGATCGGCGCGAAGCCCTGGGTCGCCCAGAGCCGGCGCCAGGATTCGAACCGCGCCGCCAGTATCTCGACGGCCTCGGCGGGCTTGGGCGGCGGGCCGGCCATGTGCGTGGCGAAGTCGGTGGCGGGCCGCTCGGTGTCGGTGGGCGCGT
>DATGKF010000108.1:0-3183 GCA_035294785.1 Caulobacteraceae bacterium
CGGCCGCTGGAGGTGTGGGCCGGGGCGTACCTGATGGCGATCCTGGCCGACGAAGCCGCCGTGCGCACCGTCTCGCCCGACCTCGCCGCGATCAAGACGATATCGTCGGCGGCGACGGATGGGCGCGGCAACGTCAGCGTGAGCGCCCTGGCCGCGGCCGGCTCGGCCTACGACGTGGTCAGCCGCTTCTTCGCGCCAGGCTCGGGCATTCCGGAGGATCCGACCACCGGCTCGCTGCACTGCGCGCTGACGCCGCTGTTCGCCGAGAAACTGAGCCGCCCGCGGCTGGCCTTCCACCAGGCCTACCCTGGCCGCGGCGGCGACCTCGTCTGCGAGCTTCGCGGCGGGCGGGTGCTGATCGAGGGGAGGGCGGTGACGATCGCCGACAGCCGGCTGCGGCTCGAGCTCTAAGTGTCGAAGCTATGAAGGTTGTTCACCCGGGGAGGGGCTGAGAAGCTGGGGTTGCGAAGCACCAACCCTAAGCCCGGAGCTCCCCGGATGAACGTGCACAAGAATGCCCGGCTGACGCCTTCGGGTCGAGCCTTGCTGGCCGATCGAGTGATGTGTGGCTGGACGGTGAAGGCGGCGGCGATGGCGGCGGGGGTGTCGCCCAGGACGGCGCACAAGTGGCTGGGGCGGCATCGGCTCGGGGGCGAGCGAAGGCATCACGACCGCAGCTCGGCGCCGAGGCGATGTCCGCGCAGGACCTCGCCGCAGCGCATGGCCGAGATCGAGGCGCTGCGCCGCCAGCGGATGAGCGGACCGCAGATCGCGCGGGCTCTGGGCATGGCGCGCTCGACGGTCGGCCTGCTGCTGCGGCGGCTGGGTCTGGGACGGCTCTCGCTGCTCGAGCCGAAGCCGCCGGTTTTGCGCTACGAGAAGGCCGCGCCGGGCGAGCTGATCCACATCGACATCAAGACGCTGGGCAAGATCGACGGCGTGGGCCACCGCATCACCGGCCAGCACGCCGGCCATCATCGCGCCCGCGGCGTCGGCTATGAGCATCTGCACGTGGCCATCGATGACGCCTCGCGCCTGGCCTACACCGAGATCCTGCCGAGCCTGGGCCAGGAGGACGCCGCCGGCTTCCTTCGGCGAGCCCTGGCCTGGTACGGCCGCCTCGGCGTCAAGGTCGAGCGGGTGATGACCGACAACGGCTCGGCCTATCGCTCCAAGCTCTTCGCCAAGGCGCTCAGTGAGGCCGGCGCGCGCCACATCAGAACTCGGCCCTACACGCCCCGCACCAACGGCAAGGCCGAGCGCTTCATCCAGACCAGCCTGCGCGAATGGGCCTACGCCAAACCATACGCCTCATCACAGCAGCGCAACGCCGCCATCGGCCCCTGGATCGAGGACTACAACCTCAACCGGCCACACTCAGGCATCGGCCATCGACCGCCCTTCGAAAGACTGAATAACCTTCTTGGAAACGACACCTAGCGCACGCCCCGCACCTCCACCTCGCCGCCGCCGAGGCTGACGACGTCGCCGACCTCCTTGCCCATCAGCGCCCGCGCCAGCGGCGAGACATAGGAGATGCGCCCGGCGGCGGGATCGGCCTCGTCCTCGCCGACGATGCGGAACGTCTGGCGCCGGCCACCCTCGCGCTCGACCTCGACCGTGCGGCCGAACTGGACCTGGCCGGCGATGGGTTCCGGCTCGGACAACAACGCGGTAGCGCGCCGGGCCGACCAGTAGCGCAGGTCGCGCGTCGCCCGGGCCATCGGGGTGCGGTCGGTGCTGATGTCGCCGGCGCCGCGGGCGGTCGCGTAGGCCGCGTTCGCCTCCGCCAGCGCCTGCTCGATCGCCGCCAGGCCGCTGGCCGTGACCAGGTTCGGGTGCGGCGAGATCGGCCGGTCGGGCAGGTCGGCGGCCCGGGATTCGAGGTCTTCCTCGCGGGTGAAGGCGACGGACATCGGGGAAACTCCGTGGGCGGAAGAGCTAGCCGCCGCGCACATACTGCAGGAATTCCTGCCGCGTGCGAGGATCGTCCCGGACCACGCCGAGCAGGGTGCTGGTGGTCAGTGCCGAGCCGGGAGTGTTGACGCCGCGCATGGTCATGCAGCTGTGCTCCGACTTGATCACCACGCCGACGCCGCGCGGCTGCAGCACCTCGCAGATCGCTTCGGCGATCTCGGCCGTCAGCTTCTCCTGGATCTGCAGCCGCCGGGCGAAGCCCTGCACCACGCGGGTGAGTTTCGAAATCCCGACCACGCGCCGGTCCGGCAGGTAGCCGACCGCCGCGCGGCCCAGGAACGGCAGCATGTGGTGCTCGCAGAAGCTAACCACCGGGATGTCGGTCAGCACCACCAGTTCGTCATAGCCGCCGACTTCCTCGAACGTGCGCTGCAGATAGTCGCGCGGGTCGGCGCGATAGCCGGCGAACAGCTCTTCGTACGAACGCACGACGCGCGCCGGTGTCTCGAGCAGACCCTCGCGCGTCGGATCATCCCCGGCCCACTGGATCAGGACCCGCACGGCCGCCTCGGCCTGTTCGCGGGTGACCGGCCTCGCCGCTTCGCTCATCGCCTCGTCCTCGTCGCGCCGCCGCCAACGCCGGCGGGCAGGACCCGAACGTGCGAAAGCTGAAGCTGATCCCGCACGCTAGACGGACGCCGATCGGTTTGACAGCGCGCCTGGTCTCCTGTTCGTGGGCCGGCTCGGACCCGCCGGCGAAGAACGGCGTTCCCATTGGTCCGAGCGGAGGAACAACGCGCGTGCAGGAATACGATCTCATCATCGTCGGCGGCGGCATCGGCGGCTCGGCCCTGGCGACCGTGATGGCGCGCGCCGGCAAGTCGGTGCTGCTGCTGGAGCAGTCGCTGGTGTTCGAGGACAAGGTGCGCGGCGAGTGGATCGCGCCCTGGGGCGTGGCCGAAGTGACGCGGGTCGGCCTGTACGACTTGCTGATGAGCGCCGGCGGCCACCACATCACCCGCCACATCACCTACGACGAGACGCTCGAGCCGGCCGCGGCGGAGGCCTCGGCGCTGCCGCTGGGCGCGTTCACGCCCGGCGTCCCGGGACCGCTCTGCCTGCGCCATCCCGTGCACTGCCAGACCCTGTTCGACGCCGCGGGCGCGGCCGGCGCGACGGCGCTGCGCGGGGTGAAGGTGGTCTCGGTCGCCGTCGGCGAAGCTCCAAGCGTGACCTACGAGGTCGATGGCCAGACGTTCCGGGCCA
>DATGKF010000109.1:0-20127 GCA_035294785.1 Caulobacteraceae bacterium
GACGCGGTTGTGGTGCCCGGCAGGAGTGCGGGTGCCGCAATAGCCGCCGGAATAGACGTTCGACCAAGTCGCCGGAACGATGACTGACGCGCCGGCCGCTCTAGAGCACGAAGCCCTCGTTCTGTGCGAAGGGGCGGCCGACCAAAACTTTCTGCGCAAGCTGCTCGCAAATCGAGGAGGCTTCCCGCCCGTTGACTTCCTGCCGCACGATGCCTTCCACGGCCGAGATGGCTTCGGGCGCATGATCGCGACTGTGCGCCCCCTGGAAGCGTTCAGACGCATTAGGGGTGTCTTGATCGTCGCAGACAGCCACGATGATCCGGAGAAGACCTTCAAGCACGTGTACCGGCAACTCTGCGCGGTGCCCGATATTCCTCTCCCCGAGGGCTTGATCGATGTCGCATTCAATACGGACCACACCTTGGGAATAGGTATCATCACGTTGCCGGATGAAAAGACGCCTGGCTCTCTAGAATCGTTGCTAGCACGCGAGTTGGCAGATCCGAATCCGTGGATCGACGGCTGTGTCGATGCCTTCCTTTCTTGTGGCGAAGGAGATGCGCTCACTTGGCCGCCTGAGAAACTGGCGAAGGCGCGCTATCACAGCATGGTCGCCGCCCTGCACCGCAAGGACCCTAGCCGCGCGGCGTCCGCGACGTTTGACAAGAATCCGGTGATCCCTATCGCTGGGCATGCGTTCGACGGCGTTGAACAGCGCCTTCGGGCATTCTTTGCTGCGATAGGGTTGGCCCCATGAAGGACGCGAACGAACAACACTCGGAGGCAGAGACCGCGCGGCGTCTCGACCGTGCACTCCGGCGCGCGCTCAAGACGCCTCCGGAGCCGCACACGCCTAAGCCGAAGGATGGCGCTTCTGGCGGCGGTAAGCCGCCTTCAACGCGCGCAGCTGCTTCCGGGTGAGCCGCCGCTTAGGCGGCTTTGAGCCCCGCAGGACACCCATACATCAGGCGCTTGCCCTTGGCGCCACGAATGGCCCGTGTCGTCCGCTCAGCGTCATCCACGCCCAGCGCGACGCGGTTGCTGTAGCGAAAATCGAACTCTGCAAGATAGCGCTGAAGGTGTTGCTCGCCGCAATGCTGATAGATGCCGATCATCCCGCGCTTGAAGATGCTGAAAAAGCCTTCAACCGTGTTCGTCGTTACTTCGCCCCGCGCGTATTCCTCCTTGGAGTGGTTGACGCGTTCATGCGAGCCAAACGAGCGGCCGGGGACGCGGTAGTGGTGCGCCTCATCGGTCATGAGCCGGGTCGGCTGGACGATGTTCTCGAACAGCACCTTGCGGATGGTCTTGGCGTCGATCTGCTCGACCTTGAACGACCGCGCGCGACCGCCTCGCTCGACCAGGGAGATGACCTTGCGCTTGGTCGTCGTGCCACGCCGCTTCTGCCAGCCGCGACCGTTCACGAACACATCTTCGGCGGGACCAATGAACGTCTCATCGGCCTCAACGATCTTGCCGTGGCCGCCTAGCGGCTCGTCGCCCTCGTCGGTCATGGCTTCGCGGATACGATGCTCCATGAACCACGCAGACTTGTAGGTGATGTTCAGCGTGCGGTGCAGCTGGTGCGCCGAGAAGCCCTTCTTGCTTGAGGCGAACAGCCGGAAGCCAAGCATCCACTTGTGCAGCGGAATGTGAGAGCGCTCGAAGATCGAGCCGACGCGCACGGTGAACTTCTTCCGGCACGCGCCGCAGTGGTACCAGCCCGGACCCATGCTCTCGCCGCCGAGCGACTTTACGCGTTCCTGCCCGTTGCAGAACGGGCAGACGGGACCGTTGGGCCACTGGATGGCCTCTAGGTGCGTCCGGGCCGCGTCTTCGTCGTGATAGACCGGATGGGATAGCTCGATTGGCGTCTGCATTCCCGAACCTCTTGAACAGGTTCAGACTCTACCCCTAGCGGCTCGTTCAGTCAAGTATATATGTGCCTTTTTCGTTCGCGCCCTCAGCCGCGCAGCGGCCGGTGAATCGGCGCGCCGACCACCGCGTCGCCGGCGAGGAAGAGCTCCAGCTGGTCGCCGTTCGCGAGGTTGTCCAACGCGTCCATGAGCGCCGTGCCGCGGTCGCCCATGAGGCGCACCAGCAGCGCCCAGATGGGGTAGCGGTGGCTGACGGCGACGATCGTCGCCGCGCCGGCGTCGATGCGCTCGGCGAGAGCGGCCAGGACCATCTCGCCGACGACGGGCAGCGTGGCCGGGTCGTCGAGGTCGAGGGCGCGGGCGGCCCAGGTCTCGCCGGCGCTGAGACGCACGTCGGCGATCGGCGCCGCGCCGATCGCCGCGCCGATGGCCGCCGCGGTATCGACGGCGCGATCGAGGGGGCTGGTCAGCAGCGCAAAGCCGCGCGCGTCGAAGCCGGCGAAGGCCCGGCCGGCCGCCGCCGCCTGCGCGCGCCCACGCCTGCTCAGGGGCGAATTCTGGCCGCCGTCGAGCCCGCCGCCGCGGTTGGACTCCGACTCAGCGTGGCGGACGAGGATGACGCGGGCCATCGCCGGAGCTTAGCGGCGGCGGCGCGCAAGCGTCGAGGCCAAGCTAGGCGATTGGCGCCCGCACCGCGACTGGCTAGGGTTGCGGCGCTGCAACATTCTAGGGGGACGCTATCGTGCGTAAGGGTTTGCTTTTCGTCGGCCTGGCGCTGACGCTGGCCGGCTGCATGAACGCCGCGGACACCAAGAAGGCGGACGACGCGACGGACGCCTTCTATCGCCAAGTGGCGGCCAAGCAGTACCAGGCGATCTACGATGGCGCGTCCACCGATCTGAGGGCCGCTATCCCCTCCGACACCTTCGTGGGCATGATGCAGCAGATCGATCAGGTCATGGGCGCCTGCGGCGCGCCAAAGAAGCGCGCCTCGCTCAACGTCAGCATCAACAACGGGGTCACGACGCGCAGCCAGGGGTACACCCGCACCTGTACCGGCGGCGAGTTGAACGAGCGGGTGACGATCGTCATCCGGAACGGCGAGGCGAAGCTGGCGGGCTACCACTTCGGCCCCGACGCCGACTCCGGCAGCGGGAACGAATGACAGCGACGGCGCTCGTCACCGGCGCCGGCAGCGGGATCGGGCGCGCGGTCGCGGTGGCGCTCGCCGGCCAGGGCTGGCGCCTGGCGCTGGCCGGACGGCGGCTCGAAGCGCTGCAGGAGACCGCCGCTCTGATCGGGCGGCCGGACGACGTCATGGTTTCACCCACCGACGTGGGCGACGAGGGGCAGGTGGACGCGCTCTTCGCGGCCATCCAGGTGCTGTTCGGGCGGCTGGACCTGCTGTTCAACAACGCCGGAACCGGCGCGCCGCCACAGCCGATCGACGAACTGCCGGTGGCGCAGTGGAACCGGGTGGTGGCGGCGAACCTGACCGGCGCCTTCCTCTGCGCGCGGGGCGCCTTCCGGATGATGCGGGCGCAGGATCCGCGCGGCGGACGGATCATCAACAACGGCTCGATCTCGGCGCACGCGCCCCGCCTCTATTCGGCGCCCTACACGGCGACAAAGCACGCCGTCACCGGGCTCACCAAGTCGCTGGCGCTGGACGGGCGCGGCTTCGACATCGCCTGCGGCCAGATCGACATCGGCAACGCCGAAACGCCGCTCACCGCGCGCATGGCCCAAGGCGCGCTGCAGGCCGACGGGAGCTTGCGCCCCGAGCCGGTGATGGACGTGAGCCACGTGGCCGACGCCGTTCTCTACATGGCCGGCCTGCCGCTGAACGCGAACGTGCTCTTCATGACCGTAATGGCCAACCAGATGCCCTTCGTCGGGCGGGGCTAAGCGCCGCTTCTCGCGCCTACGAGAACGCCATCCCTTCCATTCCGCTTTCGCGCCACTCGCGGATGAGGTCGAAGAAGCGCACGGGCCCCGGGCCGTAGAGGTTGTCGAACAGCCCCTCGCCGGCGCCGGCCTTGCCTTCGCCGTTGTAGTAGCCGGGCGTGCAGGCCTCGCGGAAGGCGAGGTTCGAACGGGCGGTTTCGCGCACCTCCTTCACCCAGGCGGCCTCGGCCTCGGCGGTCGGTTCGACGCGGGTCGCCTGGCGAAGGTTGGCCTCGGAGACCACGGCGGCGATGTGGCGCGCCTGCTCGCCGAGCAGGTGGGGGAAGTTGGGGGTCAGCGTCGACTGGTTCACGCCCATGTGGAAGCAGTTGGGGAAGCCGTGGCTCATGAAGCCATGCAGGGTCTTTGCGCCCCCATGCCAGTGGTCGGTGAGCGTCGCGCCGCCCTCGCCCGTCACCTCGAATCCGGCGCGGCGGGTGTAGTCGGTGCCGACCTCGAAGCCGGTGGCGAAGATGATGCAGTCGACCTCGTACTCGACGCCGTCGACCACGAGCCCGCGCTCGGTGACCCGCTCGACGCCCCGCCCGCCGGTATCGACCAGCGTAACGTTTGGGCGGTTGAAGGTCGGCAGGTAGTCGTCGTTGAAGGTCGGCCGTTTGCAGAACTGGCGATACCAGGGCTTGAGCGCCTCGGCCGTCGCATCGTCGCCGACGGTCCGCTCAACGCGATCGCGGATCGCGTTCATCTTCCTGAAGTCGGCGAGCTCCATCTCGCGGGCGACGTCGTCCATCGTCATCGGCTTGTCGCGCTTGACCGCGGCGACGGAGAGGAGGCTGCGGATAATGTCGGTCCAGCCGTCGGCGACCAGGTCCTCGTCCTGCATGCCGCCGGAAACGAGGATGTTGAAGTTCTCCATCCGCGCCTTCTGCCAGCCGGGCCGAAGGGACGCGGCCCAGTCGGGATCGGTGGGCCGGTTGCCGCGCAAATCCACCGACGAAGGCGTGCGCTGGAAGACGTAGAGCTGCTTGGCGTGGCGGCCGAGGTGCGGGACGCACTGGATGGCGGTCGCGCCCGTGCCGATGATGGCCACGCGCTTGTCGGCGAGCTTTGTCAGGCCGCCTTCGGAATCGCCGCCGGTGTAGCCGTAGTCCCAGCGGCTGGTGTGGAAGCTGTGGCCCTTGAAGGCGTCGAGGCCGGGGATGCCCGGCAGCTTCGGCCGGTTCAGAGGCCCGTTCGACATGACAACGTGGCGCCCCCTGATCTGGTCCTCGCGGCTCGTCTCGACCAGCCAGCGGTTCTCGTCCGCGAGCCAGGTCAGCGCCCTGATCTCGGTCTGGAAGAGCGCGTCCTTGTAGAGGTCGAAGTGCTCCCCGATCCGTCTCGAATGTTCGCGGATCTCCTTGGCGTAGCTGTACTTTTCCTTGGGGACGTAGCCCGTCTCTTCCAGGAGCGGCAGGTAGATGTAGCTTTCGATGTCGCACTGGGCGCCGGGGTAGCGGTTCCAGTACCAGGTGCCGCCGAAGTCGCCGCCCTTTTCGACGATGCGGATCTTGTCGACGCCGGACTCGCGCAGCCGGGCGGCCGCCATCAGCCCGCCGAAGCCGCCGCCGATGACGAGCGCGTCGACCTCGTCCGTGATCGGCGCGCGGGTAAAGCCCGGCTCGACATAGGGGTCGTCGATGTAGTGGGTGAAGTCGCCTTTGACCTCGACCCACTGCTCGTTGGCGTCGGCGCGCAGGCGCTTGTCGCGTTCCTGGCGGTACTTCTCCCGCAGCGCGTCGGGGTCGAAGCCGAGGGGTTCGGCGTCGCGCGCGGGCTCGAGCGTGTCCAGGCTCATGACGGTCTCCGGCCGGGTGGGGTCTCGGCGAAGTGAACGTCATTCACATGCCACGCGCAAGCCCGCGCGCAGGCGTTCCGGAAGGACCGGACGCCTAGCCAAGCACGCCGCAGGCGATGCGCGCGCCGCCGCCGCCAAGCGGCTGCGGATCGTCGGAGTAGTTGTCGCCCCCGGCGTGGATGACGAGCGCGTGGCCGCGGAAGGCCTGGATGTCGCGCACCCGCGGCGCGATCAGGGTCGCGTGCGCCGACCCGTCGGCGCCCACCGTCAGCACCGGCAGGTCGCCCAGGTGGCCGAAGCCCATCGGGCCCATGTGAGCGCCGTTGTGCTCGGGATCAAAGTGCGACCCGGCGGCGCCGGCGGGACCGACGACGCCATTGATCGGGCCGGGCGCGCACGAGCCGTTCACGTGCACGTGGAACCCATGCTGCCCCGGCGGCAGACCGTGCAGATCGACGACGATGCGTGCGCCGTCGTAGTTGGCGTCGATAGTCACCGTGCCGACCGGCGCGCCCGGGCCATCCGGCGTGGCGAGCGCCATGTCGGCGCGCAGAGCCTTGGCGAGCGCCGTGGGCCCGAGGGCGATCGCGACGATGCCGACCCAACTGGCGAGAAATTGGCGATAAGTCATGGCTGATTCAGCCTCCCGATGCGTATGGCGGAGGCTTCGGCCGCTCGTGGACGCCGCGCAATGCCGCGAGGCGGCGTTGGCGCGAAAATCGGCGTTCGATCAGGAATCCATCAGGCCTTCACGAGCCGCGGCGCCGGGATGGCGGGTGTCGCTCTCGATCACGAACAGCGGCCGGCCCTTCACCTCGATCAGCACCTTGCCGAGATATTCGCCGATGACGCCCAGGAAGATCAGCTGCGCCGCGCCGATCATCGAGACCAGCACCGCCAGCGTGGGGTAGCCCGGCGGGCTGACGCCCCAGTAGACCTTCTCGAACACCGTCCAGAGGCCGTAGCCGCCCGAGAAGATCGCCAGCGCCACGCCGGCCCAGACAGCAAGGCGCAGCGGCGCGACCGAAAACGACGTCACGCCCTCGACCGCGAGCAGGCCGAGCTTGAACGGCGAATAGTGGGTGGTCCCCGCCTGCCGGGCGGGCGGGATGAAGGCGACACCCTTCTGGCGAAAACCGATCCAGCTGTAGAGGCCCTTCATCAGCCGCTGGCGTTCGCCCAACGAGCGGAGCGCCTCGTACGCGCGGCGGGTCAGCAGTCGGAAGTCGCCGGCGTCGGCGGGGACTGGCACCTCTCCGGTCGCATTCATCACCCCGTAGAAGGCGCGGCGGGCGAGCCTGGTCGACCAGGACAGCGGGCGATCCGCCGACTGGTAGGCGTAGACCACATCGAACCCCTCGGCGAGCCAGCCGGACAGGAAGGCGTCGATCAGTTCGACCGGGTGCTGCAGGTCGGAGTCCATCAACACCACAGCGTCGGCCTCGGCGGCGGCGAGGGCGGCGGTCAGCGCGACCTCCTTGCCGAAGTTGCGGCTGAGGCGGAGCAGGCGCAGGTCGAAGGCCAGCGTCCGCGCGGCCGCGAGTTCGCTCAGCAGCTCCGCGCCCCCGTCGCTGGAGCCGTCGTCGACGAAGATGGCGTCGATGGCGAGGTTCCACTTCGCCCCGGCCGCGCGCACGAAGGCGTCCAGCGCCGCGACGAGGGCGGGGATCGTCTCCACCTCGTCGAAGAAGGGGATGCAGAGGCTCAAGCTGCGCTGCTGCGGCGTCTCGCCGAGCGGAACGAGCGCGGGTCTGGCGGCGGGTTGCGGCATGGGCGCGGAAGCTAGCAGAGACGGCGGAAGCCCGCGACACGGCCGTTTCAGCCTGCTTTGACCGCCGCATCGAGGACATGGGCGACGTCGCCGTCGGGGTCGACGCCCAGCACGTGGCGGCTGTGCCAGAGGGCGTAGAAGAGCAGCGTCCAGGCCGGCTGCCCGCGGCGCTCGGCGCTCACGATGGCGGCGCGGACGGCGTCGGCAGGCAGAAACGCCGCCACGCCCGGTTGGCGCGCCACCAGGTCGGCGATGCGGTCGGCCCGGGCCGCGATCCAGCGCCCGACGGGCGGATTGAAGCCCTGTTTGCGGGCAAAGGGCTCGGCGGCCGGACAGTTTCGCGCCAGCCACGCGCGCAGCAGCCATTTGCCGAGCCCCCCGCGAATCTTGGCGCGGTCGGGCAGCGAAAAGGCGAAGTCGGCCACGACCGGATCGAGGAACGGCGTGCGCCCCTCGAGGCTGTGGGCCATCAGGCAGCGGTCGAGCTTGGCGAGCAGATCGTTGGGCAGCCATTCGGCGCAGTCGGCGGCCTGCAGGCGCTCAATGGTCGTGCGGCCGCCGCCGGCGAGCGCCGCTTCCGCCCGCGCCAGGCCGTCGCGCCAACCCCTGAGCGCAGGCGCGTCGGCGAGGGCGCCTCTGAACGTCCCGCGCGTGCGGGTGCGGCCGGCGAGCGCGCCGAGGAGCCCGGCCCGGCGATAGCGGCCGTAGCCGCCGAACATCTCATCGCCCCCCTCCCCGCTCAGGACCACCGTCATCCGGCCCTTCGCCGCGCGCGCCAACATCCAGGTCGGGATCGCCGCGGCGTCTGCGGTCGGGTCGTCCAGGCAGGCGGCGACCTGTGGCGCGACGGCCCAGAAATCGGCCTCCGTCACCTCGAGGATCTCGTGCTCGGCGCCGACCGAACGGGCGACGCGGGCGGCGAGCGCCGTCTCATCCGTCCCGCCGCTCTCGGCGAAGCCGGCGGTCATCGCCATGATCGGCTGGTCTGTCAGCCGCGCCATCAGCGACGCGAGCACGGCAGAGTCGATCCCGCCGGACAGGAAAAGCCCATAGGGCACATCAGCGCGCAGATGGTGGGCGACCGTGTCGAGGAGGACGCCGTCGAGCGCCCTCACGAGCCCCTCGTCGTCAGCGGCCGCGCGGGTCGGCCGGGGCAAGGCGGCGCGTCGGCGGCGGGCGACGACAACGCCGTCTTCGATCTCGAGGAGCTCGCCCGGGAGCACACGCTCGATGTCGGCGAAAATCGTCTCGCGTCCGGTGGTGAACTTCAGTTGCGCCAGCTCGGCGCGCGGGGCGTCGCGCAGCCTCCGGCTGGCGAGGCCGGCGGCGATCAGCGCCTGCGGTTCGGACGCGAAGGCGAGACCGTCTGGCGTCTGTGCGAGGTAGAGCGGCTTGATGCCGAACGGGTCGCGGGCGAGCACCACGCGGCCGGCGTCCTCGTCGTGGATGGCGAGCGCGTACATGCCACGCAGGCGCTCGGCGAAGTCCGCGCCCTCGCGCGCGTAGAGAAGAAGCGCGGACTCGCAGTCCGAGCCTGTCCGGTAGGGCGCTGCCGGGTCCGCGGCGCGGACCTCCGGGTCGTTGTAGATCTCGGCGTTGGCGACGAGAACCGAACCGCCGGGCTCGACCAGGGGCTGGTCGCCGGTCACCAGATCGACGATGGCCAGGCGCGCGTTGAGCATCCCGACCTGGCCCGAAACGTGCGTCCCCACGCCGTCCGGACCCCGGTGCGCCATCGCCGCGGCCAAGCGCTCCAAAACCGCGCGATCGACGGAACGGCCGGAGCGCATCACCACCCCCGCTATGCCGCACACCGGCTTACAAACCTTTGATCGAATGAACGAAAGACGCTCTCGCCAAGCCGTGTTCGAAGAAAATGCTCAAGCTTTAACGAGTCCCCAACCGCGTTTGCGTAGGCTGCCTGCGGGCAACAGCTAAAGAGCCGAAATGATGGGGCTGAACAAGAACTCTCGCCACGAGCGTGGCCGCTCGCGTGCACTCGCCCGCGTGACGAGCTTCGTGCGGCGCTTCGCGGGCGACCGCAGCGCCAACGTGCTGATCATGTTTGGCCTGACGCTGCCGATCCTGCTGGCCATCGCGGGCGCCGGCATCGACTTCGGCTACGCCGAGGACGCCAAGGTGCAGTTGCAGGACGCCTCCGACGCGGCGAGCCTCGCCGTCAGCGCCGAGGTTGCGAAGAACCCCAACGACACAGTGCAGACGCTGCAGACGCTGGCGCAGAACGTCCTGACCGCCAACTATACGCAGACCGGCGGCACAGCGCCGACGATCAACGACTTCCACGTCTGCGCCCCGGTGCAGAACGACTGCACGGATGGCGCGACCACGCTGGCCAACAACACCGTGCTCGTGAGCGCCACGGCGACCGCGCCCTGCCTCCCCCTCCCGATCCCGACCACGGTCTGCCAAGGGAGCCCTCCAGGGCAGGTGGTCAACGCTTCGACCAACACGGTTGTGGGCTTTGGAGCGACGCTGCAGATCAACGTCGCAATGGACTCGTCGGCCTCCATGATTGTCGGCGCGACACCGGGCGACGTGACCACCATTTCAAACTGGGTCAGCAACAACTGGAGCCTGGTCAAGCCGGGCGACCCCGCGCCCTACACCGGGAAAGACAACCCGCCCTGCGCCTTCGCCTGCCATGACGTCGACAGCTCGACCACGCCCGCCGACATCGCCCTTGGCCTCACCCACGCCCACAGCGCCGGCGCCACGACACGCTTCGACGTGATGATCGCGGCCGCCAACCAGCTGATCACCCATGTGCAGAGCCTGTCCACCAGTTCCTCCCAGCTGGCCAAAAATACCTACGTTTTCAACATCTACTCGTTCGACACCGCGGTTCACAAGTACGGCTCGACGAACATGAGCTACGCCTCGGCGACCAACGCGGTCGCTTCGGTGGCGCCCGGCCTGGACACCTACATCAACAATGCGATGAGCACGTTCGCGGGAAGCGGCGGGAACGCCATCGGCCCGAACGGAAACGGCACGTCAACCAGCTCACCGCTCAAGTTCATGATTCTGGTGACCGACGGATTGCAGTCCGACCGTAACCTGAATTGGCAGAACTGCACGCACTGGGGGATGGACAATTGGGGCTTCGCCAGCTCCTGCCTCGCTGGCGGCTTCGATGTGCCGATGAGCACGGCCAGTTGCACGACGCTCAAGAACGAGGGGGTCGTCCTTGCGGTCCTGGAAACGCCGTATGTGCCGCTCACCGGGCAGGATCCGCACAACACGCCGTACGAGGGCACCGTGCGCCACGTCATTTATCCGGGCGGGCCGAACGGCGGCAACCCTGTCAGCGTGGTGAGCCAGGCGCTGCAAAACTGTGCGACGACGGGCTACTACTTCCAGGCGGTCAACTCGTCTGACATCGCCACCGGCTTCCTGCAGCTGACCGACAAGTTCGTTCAACAGCACTCTTACATCTCGAAGTAGGAAGGCCCCTCCGCGGCTCGAACCAGGCGCGCCGGCGCGCCCGGAACTGGGGGGTCGCGGGGCCGCCCCGCTTGCGATCCGGACCAACCTGGGTCAGCCCGGCGGCGGAGGCCTCGCCGGCGGCGTCCGGCCGGGGAGCTCAAGCGCCATGTCTCGCCGTCGGCGCTGGGACGCGTCGCGGGGCGAGCGCGTCGGCGCGGCGATGCCGTTCGTCTCTTAGGACGGCTCGCTGCAACCACATTCCGAACAGAGGCCAGCGCGCGCGGACCCGGATGAACCCCGGCGATCTCGCGCTGGTTGAGACGGCCTCGCGCGGCCGCTCGAGATTCGGCCGGACGTGATCAACCTGTGCGACAGCGTCCCTGCCCTCGGACGGCGTCTCGCTGGGTCGGTGTCTTCGCGCCTCAGTTCGGCCTCAGCGCGGACCTTTGTTGGCGTCAGCATATATGTCTGACGCGCAACACGCTGTCGACGGAGTCTTCAGTTAATTCATGTATACACTGAACTCATAGTAACAATGTTTGAAAATGATCGATTTACTGTGCGCTTTACTTTGCTTTAACGGCGCCGCGACATCCTGACGCACGTTTTGTGGGCGGGGGCTCGCGTCGGCTTGATCCGAACGTGGCGACGCTTTCACGCCGGTTCTGGAGACACTGACGCTATGCGCAATTTCCTGACGCGCCTCGTGCGCGACGAGTCTGGGGCCACCGCGATCGAGTACGGTTTGATCGTGGCGCTCATCGCCGTGGTCATCATCGGCGCGGTCACGTTGGTCGGCGCCAACATGAGCACGTCGTTCAACACCATCGCCTCGAACGTCTAGGTCCGTCTGATCGGGCGCCGTCCGCCGCGGGCGGCGGCGCCCGTTAGCATCTCTGCAAACGCCCGCGCGATCTCGCCGACCGCGCGGTTTTTATAGGCGTAGACGCCGTCCGCCGGCTCGGCGTGGACGAGCATGGTGGCGTTGGCCTCGAAGACCAGCACGGCGCCGTTGGCGGTCAGACCGAAGTCCACGCCGGCGTAATCGAGATCGACGGCCGCGCCGATCGCGGCGACCGCCGCCCAGGCGTTCGCGCCGACGGCGGCGACTGGATCGGCCAGAAAGCGGGCTTCCTCGGCGCGCCGGTCGGCGTCCCCGTCCATCTCGGCGGAGCCGTGGTGCACGAGCCAGCGGGGCGAGATCGCCAGGTGGTACGGCATCGGCGCACGGTCGACGAACACGACCCGGTACTTGCGATAGAAGCCGTCGGTCGAACGATAGTCCACGAACGCGGTGACATAGACGTCCCCCTCCGGCCTGAACCGCGCCAGAGCCTTTTGCGTGCGCGCCAGCCTCAACCCCTTGCCGCCATGCGAACCGATGGGCCGCACCAGCACCGGCGCGGCGAGGCCCGCCGCAGCCGTCGCGCGGGCGAGGCCGTCGCTGGCGATGTCGGCGGCGTCCAGTCGCGCGGTCGGTGGAACGATCACGCCATCGAGGCCGGCCAGCAGGATCGGCAACCGATCGCGCCGGGTGCGTGCGACCCGCTCCGGCCGGTTCAGGACGGCTGTCGAACAGCCCGCCAGAAACCGGCTGAGCGGCGCCGCGCCCGGCCCGGCCAGGTCGGGATCGCCAATGGCGTTGAACACCACGTCGAACGGGGGCAGGGCGGCGATCTGGGCCTCATCGGCGTATTCGACGATCCAGCGCAGGCGGCTGAACCGGTCCGCCGGCATGAGGTCGCGCAACGGCACGTTCCCCGCCTCGGCCGTGGTCGGCATGAGAACCACCAGGGGCGATCCGGCGGCGGGCTCGAAGATCAGGTTGCGGCCGGCAAAGGCCCGGTCGCGGTGCGCCTTGGCTTCGGCCGCGCGGCCGCGCTCGGCGAGCAGCGAGGCGAGGTTCAGGTGCGCGGCGGCGATTTCGGGATTGAGCGCCAGCGCCTGGGTCGAGCAGCGCTCGGCGTCGGCTACGCGCCCGGCGCGAAGGTAGACAGAGCCAAGGCTGGCGTGGGCTTCGGCCAGCTCGGAATCGAGGGCGATGGCGATCCTGAGGTGCGCCTCGGCGTCGGCGGCGCGCCCGCATGCGGCGTAAGCGTTGGCGAGATCGAGGTGGATGGAGGCGCGGCCCGGCGCGATCTCGACCGCCCGCTCCAGCGCCAGGACGGCCGCGTCGGCGCGGCTGAGGGCGAGGAGCGCCGCGCCGAGGGCGAACCAGCCCTCGACCACGCCGTCGTCCAGACTGGCCGCAGCATCGGCGTGGCCAAGCGCCTCCTCCGCCCGGCCGGCCTCGAGCAGCAAGAGCGCCAGCGCCGCGTGGGCGCCGGCGACATCGGGCGCGAGCGCGACGGCAGCGCGGTAGGCGTCGATCGCGGCGGCGAGATCGCCTTGCGCTCGCTTGGCGGCGCCGAGGGCGGTACGGGCGGACGGATCGTCGCGGAAGCGGGCGACGGCCGACAGCGCCGCTTCGACCGCGCCGGCGGCGTCGCCGCCCTCGCGCAGCGCGTTGGCCAAGCCGACGGCCGCGTCGGCGCGCTCCGGAGCGAGCGCGCAGGCCCGACGGTAGCCGGCCGCCGCCGCCGCGTGTTCGCCGCGCCAGTGGAAGAGGTGCGCCAGCGTGACCTGCGCCTCGGCGTGCTCGGGCCTCAGCGCCACGACCTGCTCGAACAAGACCTGCGCCCGATCGACTCGGCCGGCCTCGAAATGCAGCAACGCATAGAGATAGAGCGCTGTCGGTTCGCGTGGATCGGCGTCCAGCGCGCGACGATAGAGCGCTTCGGCCCGGCCGCCGTCGCCGGCGCGCTGCGCCTCGAGCGCTTCGGCCAAGAGCGGACTTAGCGTCGGCAAGGGTCAGCCGCCCGCGCGCCCGCCCAACTCACCGTCGAGGCCCGTTGCGTCACGCGGGCCGGACGTGGGTAGATTCTGCCCGGTGCGCCGTTGGCCATCGCAACCGCGCCTTCCACAACGAATTGAGTAGAAGTCATGGAATTATTGTGGATTTCCATGATCTTGACTCCAGGTGAAGGCCGGCGTCGGCCGCGAATGCGCGAGCGTTCGAACCGGCCCCGGCCGCGAGCGGTGCAAGCCGCGCGCCCGCCGCCTGGCGGCGCGGGCGGACCGGACCCAGCGGTCGCCCGTTGACGGCGCTGGCGAACTCGACGTAGCGACGGCGCTGAAATGTCGTCGCGCGGGCGGAAAACCTGCGCCAGGAGCGTGCATGGCCCAACCCGCGGTCGAGCGTGACGCCGAGGTCGCCGCGGTGCGGCCGGCCAATGCACCGCTCGAGCTGACCATCCTCATGCCTTGCCTGAACGAGGCCGAGACGATCGCGACATGCGTGGCGAAGGCGAAGGGCTACCTGGCGCGGAGCGGCGTCGAGGGTGAGGTGCTGGTCGCGGACAACGGCTCGACCGACGGTTCGCAGGCGCTGGCCGTGTCCGCCGGCGCCCGCGTGGTCGCCGTGCCCGAGAAGGGCTACGGCGCGGCGCTGATGGGCGGCGTGCGCGCCGCGCACGGCCGCTTCGTCATCATGGGCGATGCCGACGACAGCTACGACTTCGAGAACCTCGACGGTATGGTCGACCACCTGCGCGATGGCGCGGATCTGGTGATGGGCAACCGGTTCAAGGGCGGCATCGCCCCCGGCGCCATGCCCTTCCTGCACCGCTACCTGGGAAACCCGGTGCTCTCCTTCATCGGCCGGCTGTTCTTCGCCATTCCGGTCGGCGACTTCCACTGCGGCCTGCGCGGCTTCTCGCGCGAGGCGATCCTGCAACTCGGCCTGAACAGCCCCGGGATGGAGTTCGCCAGCGAAATGGTGGTGAAAGCCTCGCTGCGCGGCCTCCGCATCGAAGAAACCCCGACGACGCTGAGCCCCGACGGACGCTCGCGCCCGCCGCACCTGAAGACCTGGCGCGACGGCTGGCGACACCTGCGTTTTCTTTTGCTGCACAGCCCGCGGTTCCTGTTCATCTACCCGGGGCTGGCGCTCATCGTCGCCGGGCTGGCCGGCTCGGCGCTGTTGGCGCGCGGCGCGGTGCGGGTGGGCCCGACGATCGAGCTCGACATCCACTCCCTCGTCGTCGCCTGCTTCGCCGTCCTGATCGGCGTGCAGCTCCTGATGTTCGGCGCGCTCGCCCGTCGCTACCAGACGCTCGAGGGCGTTCTGCCGCCAGCGGCCCGCTTCCAGCGGTTCCTGCTCGGCCTGGATCTCGAAACGATGCTGCGCGCGTCGCTGGTCATCTTCCTGGCCGGCGTCGGCGGGACCGGGTGGGCCGTCGCCCACTGGGCCGGATCCGGCTTCGGCCCCATCCACTACAACGGGGTGATGCGCGTGCTGGTGATGTCGCTGACCGCCGTCGCGGTGGCGATCCAGCTGGCGGCGACGGGTTTCCTGGCGTCGGTGTTCGCGCTTAGGCGTTGAGCCCGTGATCAGGCTCTTCAAGCGTTGGCTGGCGCCGGCCCTGCCCATCCTGGCGGGAACGCTCATGATGCTGGCCGTCGTGCTCGCCAACGGCCGGCCGGCGGTGTTCACCGACACGGACGACTATTTCGTCCAGGGCCGCTCTTTCTCGATGGCCGTCGCCTACGCCCTCGGCGTCAAACGCCCGCCGCCGGCGCCGACCGACCCGGACGCGATCGCCGACGCCCAGCAGCAGGCCAACGAAGCGCACATGACGCGCACCGAAATCGGCGCGCGGTCGGCCTATTACGGCGCCTTCCTCTACCTGACGCAGCGGCTGGGCACGATCTGGCTCACCACCATCGTGCAGGCGCTGGCGGGGGCCTGGCTGATCCAGCTCCTGTGGCGCAGGACCTGCCCGCGCGCACCGCCGTGGACGGCATACGCGACGCAAGCCCTCGTCGCGCTCGGCTCGACGCTGCCGTTCTTCGCCGGCTTCACCATGCCCGACGTCTTCGCCGGCTACGCGGCCGTGGCGGCGATTCTGCTGCTGGTGTTCTGGGAGCGCCTTTCCGTCGCCAACCGCATTGCGATCGCGGCGGTGCTCATCTTCTCGATGTCGACCCACACCTCGCACCTGCTCAACACCGTCGGCGCGGCCGGGCTGGCGGTGGTCGGCTTCCTGGTCATGCGCGCGCCGCGCGAGCGGGCTTCGGTCGCCGTGTTCGCCATCATCGGCGCGGTCCTCGCCACGCTGGCGCTGAACGCCGGCTACAGGAGCTACGTCGAGAGCCGCTACGGCGACGCCCTCCGGCGACCGCCCTTCCTGGCCATGCGGGTCATCGCAGACGGCCCCGGCCGCGAATACCTGCGCGCCAAGTGCGGCCATGGCGCCAACTGGACCCTCTGTCAGTTCAAGGATCTGCCGAACGTCGACTCGCAGGACATGCTCTGGTCGGACGACCGCTCGAAGGGGATCTTCAACGTCACCACCTACGAGAACCGGCTGAAAATGGAGGAGGAGGAGACCGCCTTCGTCATCCAGGCGGTGGCCTACGATCCTGGCCGCCAGGTCATCGCGTCGCTGCGCAACTGGGGCGACCAGCTCCGGATGGTCTATCTCGACGACCCGCTTCGCAACCCGCACTACTACCTGACCAACGACTACTGGAGCACGACCAGCCTGCCCTGGCTGATCGACCACGTGGCCGACTGCGGGCGCGACAACTGGGGGTGCGGCGCGCGGTTGACGATGGACGGCTCCATCTGGCTGCACTCGGCGCTGTTCATCGCCAGCCTGCTGCTCATCGCGCTCAGGCTCTCGCTGAAGGACATCCGGCAGGGCCTCCGCGAGCGAACGCTTCTGAACTGGAACGACGAGCGAGCCCGGCTGCTCTTCGTGCTCACGCTCCTGCTCGCCACCGTGCTGATCAACGGCTTCGTCTGCGGCGCGCTGTCAGGACCCTTCGCCCGCTATCAGGCGCGCATCACCTGGCTCGCCATGCTGGGCGCGGCGGTCGGGTTGGCGCAGGTCGTCCCGGCCTGGGCGAGCCTGCCGATCCTCTATCGCTTCGGCCGCATCCATCCGCTGGTGGTCGCCGCCGAGCGGCGTTTCGACTTCGCCTTCATCCGTTTTGGGCTGGTCGGAACGGCCGGCTTTCTGGTCCACGCGGCGGTGCTGCACCTGATGGTCGATTTCGTCGGACTGAACCCCTACCTCGGCTGGCCCTGCGGCTTCGCCGTCGCGGTGACGACGACCTTCCTCTTGAACCGCGCTTTCACCTTCAAGGCGCCCAGCCACCACACGAGCTGGCGGCTCGCCCTCATCTATCTGGGCGTCCAGAGCGCCGGCGCTGCGGCGAACTTCGCCACCTACGCGGCGGCGCTGGCGGTTGCGCCCATCTTGCGGCACGCGCTCTTCGTGCCGCTGGCGTTCGGCTCTATCGCCGGCCTCTGCCTGACGTTCCTGGGCTCCAAGCACCTCGCCTTCCGGCCGGCGAACGTCGTCGAGGCGCCGGCGCCTTAGGCCGAGCGCGTCACGGCGAAGTCTGCCAACTCCTCGAGCGCGGTGCGCCACTCGCTTTCGGCGAACCCGCCGAGCGCGCGCTTGGCCGCGCAGGCGTAGTCGGCGGCGAGGTCGAGGGTGGTCTCCAGGGCGCCGACGCCGACGATGAGTTCGCGGGCGCGGCGGAAGTCGGCCTCGGTCTGCTCGCGGCGGCCGATCGCGCGCTCCCAGAACGCCGCCTCGCGCGGGCCGGACCGGGCGATGGCGAGCAGCAGCGGCAGCGTCGCCTTGCCTTCACGGAAGTCGTCGCCGGCATCCTTGCCCAGCGTTTCGGCCACGCCCGAATAGTCGAGCGCATCGTCGGCGAGCTGGAAAGCAAGCCCGAGATTAAGGCCGTAGGCGCGCAGCGCCCGGATCTCGCGGTCGTGCGCGTTGGCGGAGACGGCGCCGGCCTCGGCCGCGGCGGCGAAGAGTTCGGCCGTCTTCGCCTTGATGATCTCGAGATAGGTCGCCTGGTCGAGGTTGAGGTCGTGAGCGCGCGTCAGTTGCAGCACCTCGCCCTCGGCGATGACGCTCGAGGCGCGGGCGATGATGTCCAGCGCCCGCATCGAGCCGGCCTCGACCATCAGTTCGAAGGCCCGCGCGAAGAGGAAGTCGCCGACCAGCACACTTGAAGCGCCGCCCCAGATCAGGTGCGCGGCCACCTTGCCACGGCGCAGCTTCGAGCCGTCGATGACATCGTCGTGCAGCAGCGTCGCGGTGTGTACGAACTCGACGGCGGTGGCGAGCTTGAGACAGTCGTCGTCCTTCGCGCCGGCGAGCCGCGCCGCGGCGACCGTGAGCAGCGGGCGAAGCCGCTTGCCGCCGGCTGAGATCAGATGGTCGCCAAGCGCCGGGATGACCGGCACGTCGGAATGCAGCCGCTCGCCGATCAGCGCGTCGACGCGCGCCATGTCCCGCCTGGCCAGATCGGCCAGGCGCTGCACGGACGCCCTCGCGGGCGCGGTGGCCGCCTTGGCTGCGTCCAAGACTCTCAGAGCTCCTGCGGGCGGCGCGCCGCAAGGTTGCGGGCGACAACGCCTGGGGCATAGGTCAGGCTCAGCGCAAGCACAAGCCACGCCGAAGGTTCGAATGCCGCGATCCGCCGCCGCCGCCATCAGCGAGGATCGCGTCCTGGGCGGGCGGGTGCGGGTGCGCCAGCCAGCGAAAGGCTATCGCGCCGGCGTCGACGCGGCGCTGCTGGCTGCGGCGTGCGATGCGGCCGACAGCGAGCGGGTGCTGGACGCCGGGGCCGGCGCCGGCGCGGCCTTGCTGGCGGCGGCGGCGCGGCGACCGGGCGCGACATTCACCGGCGTCGAACGCGACCCGGCGGCGCTGGCCCTCCTGCGCGAGAACATCGCCTTGAACGGCCTCGGCCCGCGGGTGACGGCCATCGCCGGCGACGTGGCCGCGCGTTTCTCCGCCCTTGGCCTGCCGGCGTTCGACGCAACACTGGCCAACCCGCCCTTCTTCGACGATCCGAAGGCGCTGCGCGGGCCGCACCCGTCGCGCGCCGCGGCCTGGCTCGCCGATGGCGGGCTCGAAGCCTGGACCGTCTTCCTGCTCGCGGCTGTGCGGCAGGGCGGGACGATCACCCTGATCCATCGCGCCGACCGCCTGGGCGATGTTCTCGCCCTGCTGGCGCCGAAGGCTGGCTCGTTCCGCGTGCGGCCCGTGCACCCGTTCGCCGACAAGCCGGCCAAGCGCGTCATCGTGCGCGCGGTCAAGACCGGAAAGGCTCCGCTCGTGCTGCTGCCCGCGCTCGTGCTGCACGACGCCAGCGAGGCGAAATACACGCCCGCGGCCGAGGCCATCCTGCGCGGCGAAGCGGCGCTCGGCTGGACATGACGCGACGAAGAGTATAACTTCTCGTAGCTACAAACGAGGCGCGCGCGAAATGGCAGAGGCCAAGTTGTTCAAGGTGGGCGGAAGCCAGGCCGTCCGTCTGCCGAAGGAATTTCGCATGCCGGGCGATACGGTGCTGATCAGCCGGGACGGCGACCGTGTGATCCTCGAGCCGAAGCCGTCGGCGCGGTGGACGTCGGCCGAAGATGTCGGCGCCTGGCTCGCAGAGATCCATGCCCTCGTCCGTGGAGAACCAATCGAACGCGATCAGCCGCCGATGCAGGAGCGCGACTGGAGCAAGTTCGATTAGCACCGGGCTGCTCGACACCTGCGTGCTGATCGATCTCGTCCCGGGAAGCTTCGCGAGCGTCGACCGAAGGTTCGGCGAGGCGTTGACCGCAGCGCGCCCCCTTATGCTCTCGGCGGTGTCGATCTTCGAATTCCGCTTCGGCGCCGAGCGGTCGAGAGACCGGGCCGCTCAGCTGGAGGGCCTGAGCCGCATCATGTCTGTCGTGGAGATCGCTGCATTCGACGAAAGCGACGCCGTGGCCGCCGCCACGATCAAAGCCGCTTTGGCGGCGGCCGGCCGAATGATCGGGCCATATGATCTGCTTATCGCGGGCCAGGCCCTCGCACGCGGCTGGACGCTGGTGACGAGCAACGCCCGCGAGTTCGCTCGCGTCGAGGGACTGGCCGTCGAGGACTGGCGCGCCGAAGCCTAGTTCTTCGCCTTGTCCACCAGGGCGTTCTGGGTGATCCACGGCATCATGCCGCGCAGGCGCGCGCCCACCTCCTCGATCGGATGTTCGGCGTCGAGGCGGCGCTTGGCCTTGAAGCTGGGCTGGCCGGCGGCGCACTCCAGCATCCAGTCGCGCACGAAGCGGCCCGAACGGATGTCCTCCAGGACGCGCTTCATCTCCGCCTTGGTCTCGGCGGTGACGATGCGCGGGCCAGAGACGTATTCGCCGTATTCGGCCGTGTTCGAGACCGAGTAGT
>DATGKF010000110.1:0-25622 GCA_035294785.1 Caulobacteraceae bacterium
GCTGAACGAGCAGATCAGCTGCGGCAACTGCGGCGGCGCCGGCGTCGGGTTTGGCAGCTACGCCCTGTCCGGCCACGGCCGCTATGCGCTGACCCCCGACTGGACCGTGCTCGGCGGCGCCGACGTCGGCCAGTACGAGCAAAAGGGGGTGAACGTCAGTCTGAACGCCGGCGTCGCCGCCGCGCTGCAATTCGATCCCTCGTGGCTCGGCCGCTCGCGCCCCTATGCCGAGATCGCCGTCAGCGCCGCGCTGCAGGACGCCCACTATCAGCGCAGCTATGCGACCGGACAGGCGCCCGCCGCGGGCCTGGGATCGACCCGCGACTACGAGTTCGGCGTTCAGGTCACCGCGGGTTGGGTCGACCGGATCACGCCGCGCGACGAGGCGGCCGTCTCCGTAAGCTACGCGCGCACGTGGCAGCTCGTCGACGGCTACAACGAACAGACCGGACCCGGCAATCCGTTCGCCGCCGCCGTCCCGAAGGGCGCGGATGTCATGAACGTCGCCAGCGTCAACGCCCAGTACACCCACCTGTTCGGCCGTCGGATCGAGGCGGACGTGAACGGCGGGGTCGACTTCGCCTTCAGCCCGCAGAGCGGCCTTCGCCCGACCATCGCGGGCTTCGCCATCTCAACGGTGCAGCCGAATTTCGTCTACTACCAGGTGGGCGGCCGGCTGGGGTATCGGGTCAACCACAGGCTGACGGTGGATGCCTTCGTCGATGGAATCGTCGCGCCGCGCGAAGTTCAGTCGAGCGTTCACGGCGGCATCGACGCCCGCTGGACCTTCTAGCCCTCAGTCGAGCTGGGCGAGCATCGCGCGCGTGATCAGCCCGATCAGGGCCGCTTGCCGGTTGACGCCGGTCTTCTGAAAGATGTGCACCAGCTGGTTGCGCACGGTCTCGAAGCTGACGCCAAGCTCGCCGGCGGCTTCGCGCAGGCTCGAGCCTTCGAACAGCGCCAGAGCGACCCGCGATTCCGCCGCGGTCAGGCCGAACACGTCGCGCAGCCGGCGTGTCGTCAGCTTCGGCTGCGCGTCCGGGTCGCTGATGCAGACCAGCGCCATCGGCGCCCGGAAGGCCGCCAACGCCGGCTCGCCGCGCGCCGGCGCCACATCGACGGCAAACGCGCGTCGTCCGGACGGGCGAGACACGGCCATGGCGCCCCCGCTGCGCTGGTCGGCCTCGGGGGCCGCCGCGCGGGCGATGAGGCGCCGCAGCTGCGCGCGGGCCGGCAGCGGGGTGGCTTCCAGCACTCCTCCAGACGCGGAAAGCCCATCGTTCGCCGCCATGATCGGCTGCGCTGCGGCGTTGGCGTGCACGATGCGGCCGTCGGCGCCGACCAGCAGCACCGCGCCCGGCAGGCGGTCGATGAAGCCGGCCAGAGCTTCGTCGACGGCGCGCTGAGCGCCCAGACGCTGACCAAGCATCCAGGCGCGGTGGAGCGAGCGCTGTAGCCTCGCGGCGGTCTCCACGTCGCAACGCTCGAAGTCCGGCTGGCGGGCGCTTCGGAAGATGTTCAGGGTCGCCGGGTTGGGCTCACCCAGCCGCATCAAGACAATGCTGTGCATGTCCGCCGGACGCATGAAGCCGTCGTAGAACGCGGTGTGAACGAGGTCGGACTTGGGCAGCAGATCCCGGTCCGAATAAGCCGGACGCTGTGGCCCGGCCCGGGCGCCGTTGATGGCTTCCTGGATCGGATTGATGGCCTTGAACTCGGCGAAGTACGTGTCCGCCAGCGGCTCGTCGCTTTCCGACGCGAACATCGCGCTTTCCCCGCCGGTCGGACTGCTCAGGATCAAAGCCCGCGACGCTTCGAGGCTCGCCGCCGTGGCGGCGAGCGCGCCCGCCCACAGCCCCGGCTCCAGTGACGCCTGGTAGGCGAGGTCGATCGCAAGGAGCATGGAATCGTGGGGACGCATTGCGGTTCATGGCCGGGCAACGAGCGGGATCGCGAGCCTGCCGGAAAGACTTTACGCCGTCCAGGCTACGATCCGCCGCGCCCGCGGGCCGACGTGGTAGAAACCCCGAGACCGCGAACAGGGGAGGGCGGATGACGACGATCTCGGCGGTTCGCGCCTTCGACATCCGCTTTCCGACCTCGCGCTTCCTCGACGGGTCGGACGCGATGAATCCAGACCCGGACTATTCGGCCGCCTACTGCATTCTCGAAACGGCGGACGGCGGCGCCGAAGGGCACGGCTTCACCTTCACGCTCGGCCGCGGCACCGAGCTTTGCGTGCACGCCATCGAGGCGCTGGCGCCGAAGCTGGTCGGCCGTTCGCTGGACGCGATCGAAGCCGACCTCGCCGGCTTCTGGCGGAGCATGGTCGGCGACAGCCAGCTGCGCTGGCTGGGGCCCGAGAAGGGGATCGTGCACCTGGCCGCCGCGGCGCTGGTGAATGCGGTCTGGGACCTGCTCGCCAAGCGCGCCGGCCAGCCGCTCTGGCGCTATCTGGCGGCGATGACGCCGGACGAGATCGTCGCGGCCATCGACTTTCGCCACATCACCGACGCCCTGCCGCCGGAGCGGGCGCTCGACATCCTCCGCGCCCGCGCGCCGGCCAAGGCCGAGCGCATCGCCGCGCTCGAGCGCGACGGCCATGCCGCCTACACCACCTCCGCCGGCTGGCTGGGCTACGACGACGACAAGATCCGCGCCCTCGCCGGCGCCGCGGTCGCCGACGGCTGGACCGCGATCAAGATGAAGGTGGGCGGGGTGCTCGCCGACGACATCCGCCGCGCCGGCCTGCTGCGCGAGATCCTCGGGCCCGAACGCCTCTTGATGACCGACGCCAACCAGGTGTGGGAAGTCAGTGAGGCCATCGAATGGGTGCGGGCGCTCGCGCCGGCGGATCCTTACTGGATCGAGGAGCCCGTCAGCCCCGACGACATTCTCGGGCATGCGCGGGTGCGCGCCGGCGTCGCCCCCGTGCGGGTCGCGACCGGCGAGCACTGCCACAACCGGGTGATGTTCAAGCAGTTCCTGCAGGCCGACGCGATCGACGTGGTGCAGCTGGACGCCTGCCGCCTGGGCGGCGTCAACGAGGCGCTGGCGGTGCTGTTGCTGGCGGCGGCGTTCGACAAGCCGGTCTGCCCCCACGCCGGCGGCGTCGGCCTTTGCGAATACGTCCAGCACCTCAGCTTCTTCGACGCGGCGTGCGTGCGCGCCAGCGACGAGGGGCGGATGATCGAGCACGCCGGCCACCTGCACGAACACTTCGTCGATCCGATCCGAATCGAGCGCGGCCGCTATCGCGCCCCGACCCGCCCAGGGTTCAGCGGCGAGATGAACGCCGCCAGCCGGGCGGCGTACGCCTTCCCCGCCGGCGCGGCCTGGAGCAACGCGTGAGCAAGCGGCAGAAGGTTCTGGTGCTCTATCTCGCCAACTCGGCGCTCGACGCGCCGGTGATCGCCTGGGCCAACTACGACGGGACGGGCGAGGTGCTGCATATGGCGGGCGACCAGGATACGCCGCCCTACGCGACGGGCCTGGCGGCGCTCAAGGACGGCTGGCGGCTGTTCCAAGCGGCGCAGCTCCTGCCGCATGCGCGCGGCGAGGAGTTTGACCTCGCCTACCTGAAGTACGAGTTCTTCTTCGAACAGATCGTCGAGACCGACCCATGACCGACCTTCCGCTGCTGAGTTCGGCGCAGGTGGCCCGCTTCGTCGCGCGCGGGTTCCTGCGCTTCGACGCCGCCGTACCCGATGCGATCAACGCCCAGTTCATGGAGGAAGCCGGCCAGGTTCCCGAACTGGAGGAAGGCGGCAAGATCGGACAGGTCTACGGCGAGGTGCTGGCCAAGAGCGGCATTCCCGAGGTCCCGGCCGGAACGCCGCTTGCGGAAGCCTATGCGCGGAAGAGCGCTGTCGGCCGGCTGCTCCCCTGCCGCTGGTGCGCGGGACGCTGAAGAGCCTCCTGGGCGACGATCCGATCTTCGACCATCACTTCCTGCACGTGACCTTCCCGCCGCGCTTTCACGACGCCGCCAGCCACGAGAACGTCTCCCAGCACACCCACCAGGACTCGACCATCGACCCGCGCCTCTCGTTCGACGTGCAGATGATGTACTACCCGCACGCCGTCACCCGGCCGATGGGCGGGACGCGATTCATCCCCGGCACGCATCTTCGGAAGGTCAGCGAGGTCGCGCTCGGCCGCTACCAGAACATCAGGGGCCAGCAGCACATGGTCTGCGAGGCCGGCACGCTGCTCTTTCTGCATCACGGCGTCTGGCACGGCGGCGGGGTGAACCTCTCGGACGACACCCGCTACATGTTCAAGATCCGCATGCGCGCCTCGGGCTCTCAGGTGCGCCAGTGGGATGTAGACGACGTTGTCCCGCGTAACGCCCAGCGCGCCATCTTCTTCACCAAGTCGTCGCCGGAGCGGGACACGGTCGAGACCATCCTCACCACGCCCGAGCCCTGGTTCGAGCAGGACACCGGCCGGCTCGAGTACGTGAACCGCATCAAGCTCTGGCGCTATCTCACCGATGATCCGACCTATGACGCCGACTACTGGCTGACGCGGCTGGAGGAGGCCTGATCGGCGCAGGCCCTGTCTCTTCAAGGCCGGCGCCAGCATGCTCACGCAAGCGACGCCGCGCTGAGTTCGGGCCGCCAGCCCGGCGCTGAAAGGCGTGCGCCGGGCTGAACGGACCGTTCGCGACTAGCGGGTGTTGTTGTTGAGGTCGTCCAGCTCGCCGAGGAAGTAAGCTTCGTCGCTGGGGCTGAGGCGTCCGCTGTCGTCGCGTCGGCTCATCTCCTGCTGGCGGAGCGTTGCGAGCGGCTCCAGCGCCCGTTCGGCCTGGCGTCGCGACAGCGTCCCGTTGTCCATCTCGCCGCGGATGCGTTGGTCAAGCCAGGCTTCGTGACCGCGCACGCCCGGTCGGGCGTCGCCCCAATCGGAGCGGCGGCCTTGGTAGGCGGAATCGGCGCCTCTGTAGCCGGCCGCGGGTGCGGTCGCGATCCAACGGCCGCGGTCGTCATAGTAGCCCGTCGCCGGACCGGCGATCCAGCGCCCGCGCGCGTCGTAGTAGCCCGGCTGCGCGTCGGCCACCCAGGCGCCGTTGACGTCCCGGTGACCCGCGGGTCGGCCGGCGATCCAGCGCCCGTCTGCGTCATAGTGGCCGGTGACGGGGCCGGCGATCCATCGCCCGCGGGCGTCGTAGTAGCCGGCGGCTGTCGGGGCCACCCACTGTCCGTCATTGCTGTAGTAGCCCTGCGCCGACGCCGGCACCCAGCGTCCGTCGCTGTCGTCGTAACCGCTCGCCTGGGCGCTCGAGGCGCCGGCGATCCAGCGGCCGCTGGCGTCGTAGTAGCCGTTCGGAGCGCCGTCGACCCAGGCGCCGTCACGGTCGTAGTAGCCCATCGCGTCCTCGCGGGCGACGCCGGTGGCGTGCCACATGCCGTTGCGATCGTAGTAGCCGTAGGCGTGCGCGCAGTCGGCGGTCGGGCGGCTGAGTTGGTTGCCGACGACGGCGCCGGTTAGGCCGCCGACGATGATGCCCGCGCCGGTGTCGTGGCGTCCGGCGACAGCGGCGCCCAAGAGCGCACCGATGCCGGCGCCAGCGACGGTGCCGGCGACGCGGTTTTCATGTTGCTGCTCGCAGGTCTGCTGGGCGAGCGCGAACGTGGGGATCAGAGCCGCGGCGGCGATGCCGGCGGCGAGGACATATCTACGCATGAGTTTGAGGCTCCTGGAGCCGGCCAATGCCGAATCCTTTTCAACCCAACGCGCCGCGGCCAGCTAACGTTCCAAATATTTGCGGCTATTTTATTTGAGATAAACCACGACTATTATTTCCGACGACGGTCTTAGAACATGAATAATTCTACGTACACGCCTGCCGTCGCGATTTAATCCTGAACAGAAGGAAAGAACGTCGACCGCTCGACCGCCGATCAAGCCACGCTCTGAGGTTCCGCGCGGGCGCTCGCCTCATCGTGAATGATCGACACCAGCGTGCCCGGATCTCTCGACGCCACCTGGACCCGCGCGCCCAGCTGGCGGGCGAGGGCCTCGACGATGCTGGAGCCGAGGCCGGACTTGGCGGGCTCGCGGCCGGTCGGCATGCCGACGCCGTCGTCCGCGACCGACAGCGTCCAGTCCGACGCCTCTGATTCATACCCGACGACGATGTGGCCGCCGCGCCCGGCGGGGAAGGCGTGCTTGAGCGCGTTGATCACCAGCTCGGTGACGATCAGCCCCAGGCTTACGGAGACGTCGGCCGTCGCGAGGGCCGCGTCGGCGGCCACGGTCAGGCTGAGCTGGCCCCGGTCCTGGATCATCGATGCGCCGATGCTGTCGCAGAGCTCGGTGAAATAGGCCGCCAACTCGACGTCGCCGGACCGCGATACCGCCAGCTGCTGCTGCAGCGTGGCGACGGACATCACGCGGCTGTGGGCGTCGACGAGGTAGCCGCGCGTCTGCGCCGACGACACCCGGCGCGCACTCTGCATCAGAACGCTGGCGATGATCTGCAGGCTGTTGGCGACGCGATGCTGCAGTTCCTGGAAAAGGATCGCCTTCTCGCGCAGCAAGTCGTCCTTGAGCCGCTCGGCGAGGCGGGCGTCGGTGACGTCTGACACCGCAAGCATCAGCCGCACCTCGTCGCCATCGGCGTACTCCAGACGGTGGGCGGTGATCACCAGGCGGCGAGGGGCTCGCTCGGCGCGCACGAGGTCCATTTCGTAGGCGTCGATGCCGGTCGCGCCGGCGAGCGTCGCCTTGAGCAGGGACCGCAGCTGCGGGACATCCCATTCGCCGTCGCCGAGGGCGTAGAGCGAACGCCCCGCCACGTTCGCCGGGTCGACCTGAAAGGCGCGCGAGAAGGATGCGCTGGCTGCGACCACGGCCAGGCCGTCGTCGAGAAGCAGGATGGGCGCGTCCGAGGAGTGGACGACCGCCAAGGCCAAGCTGTCGATGACGGTGGGGTGGATCGGCTTGTCGTCGGCCATTATTGGCACCAAACGGCCGCCGAAGACTCGCGGGACGCAAGCCATGCTCGACGGAAATGACTGGAGGTCACATCGAGGCCAAGGCTGGCCCCCTTCAGTGATCGCAACTCACGCTAGCACGGAACGGCGACGTAAGCGACGGCTTCCTTTTTGGCGGGGTTCAGATGGGCAGCGGCCGAGGGATCGCGCTCAACGCCAGCGGCGTGTCGGCGAGATCGGCGGCCACGCCGAGAAAGATGTCGCGCACGGCCATGGCCCGCCACTGCGCCGCCAGTTTCAGAAACTCCGACGCGACGACTTCCGTCCCCGCAAGCTCGGCGTTCGCCGCGCAATGCGCCGCTCGTGCGTTACAGTCTGCGGCGTTCATCTGCCATACCCGTTCATAGTCCGTAAGAAGGCGCTGTTCGCCTTTAAGGTTCCCTAATTCATGCACGCGCTCCGAGGGTCAGTCGATCCCGTCCATGCGCCGTCGTCGATCAACCGCTCTCAGGGAGAGTCGTACAAAAACTGAAATATGTCGCCCACTTTTTATTATCGGAACATTCCGAACTGGCGCGGCGTTATCCGTAAACAGCGACATTCCTGCTTAATTTGTCTTTCAACGAAAAGAAAAAAGTCATGAAAAATCTTATCATCGGCGTCTCCGCCGCGGCCTTGATGGTCGGTGCGGCCGGCGCCGCCGGCGCCGATCCCGCCTATCAGCACGCCGCCTACGGCGATCGCGGCTCGCAGCATGCCAACTGGGGCCAGGACCAAGGCGCCAACCACCACTGGAACCGCGGCGACAACATGGGTCGCAACGACTGGAGCAACGCTCAGCCGGTCGACTATCGCGCGCACCACCTGCGCCGTCCGCCGCACGGCTACGCCTGGCGGGAGTCGAACGGCCAGTTCATCCTCGCCGCCGTCGCCACCGGCGTGGTGGCTTCGATCATTCTGGACCACAACCGCTAGGCTTTAGAACGCCGCGTCCCGCCGCCGCGCGCCTTCGGGCTCCGCCGGGGCGCGGCGGGCCTCCGAAGACGCCGGTGGCTTCGTTAAGCCAATGCGGCGTAGAGTCGGGCCAGATCGGAAACCCCCAATGAACCTTCTCGACTGGCTCGGACGCGCCTTGCGGCCGGCAGTGGCGCCTGACGCCATCCGCTCCGAGATCTTCTTCCTCGGCAACCGCCACCACGGCGAGGCGCTTGCCGGCGCAATCGAGGAGCTGAAGGCGCCCGGCCTCGCGGCCGGACGCCAGCGGTTGCTCCGCGCGGTCGTGGCGCGGCTGAAGCCCGCCAGCGCGACCTAGGCTCTGGCCGGGATCTGCGCGTCCAACGAGCGGATGGCGCGCAGGAAGCAGGAGCGGAGGCGCACCGGCTCGCCGACGACGTCGATGCGCGGATAGCGCTTCATGATCTCTTCCCAGACCACGCGCAGCTGCATCTCGGCCAGCCGCATGCCGACGCAGCGGTGGATGCCGAAGCCGAACGCGGCGTGGTGACGCGGCCGCTCGCGGTCGATGATGAAGGCGTTGGGGTTGGGGATCGCGGTCTCGTCGCGGTTGCCCGAGAGATACCACATGACCACCTTCTCGCCCTTCTTGATCAGCTTGCCCTGGAACTCGAAGTCTTCCTTGGCGGTGCGGCGCATATGCGCGACGGGCGACTGGTAGCGGATCATCTCCGGCACCATGGTCTCGATCAGCGCCGGGTTGGCGCGCAGCTTGTCGTACTGGTCGGGGTTGTCGTTCAGCGCCAGGAGGCCGCCGCTGAGGGTGTTGCGCGTGGTGTCGTTGCCGCCGACGATCAGAAGCAGGATGTTCCCGAGGAACTCGAACAGCGGCATGTCCTTGGTCGCTTCGCCGTGCGCGAGCATGGAGATCAGGTCGGTCTTCGGTGGTTCTTTGACGCGCTGATCCCAGAGATTCTTGAAATAGAAGGCGCAGCCGAGCAGTTCGGCTTTCGCCTCCTCCCACTGCATGTCCTCGCCGGGGTTGAGCTTCGAGGGCATGGTGGGATTGGTGGTGAGGTCCGACCAGTAGGTCAGCTTGGCGCGCTCCTCGAACGGGAAGTCGAACAGCGTGGCGAGCATCTGCGTGGTCAGCTCAACCGAGACCCGCTGCACCCAGTCGAACGGCTCGCCGACCGGCAGTTCGTCCAGGATCTTGCCGGCTCGCTCGCGGATCAGCGGCTCCATGTTGCGCAGGTTCTCGCTGGAGACGATGGGCGCGATCGTCTTGCGCTGCTCGTCGTGCTTCGGCGGGTCCATGGCGATGAACATCGGCAGCTCGAACGGCTCGGCCTCCGGGTTCGGCTGCTCGCCGTTGGGGCCCTCGCCGTTGTCGCCGATGGAGATGTTCTTCTCGGAGGAGAAGACGTTGTGGTTGGTCTCGATGGCGATGATGTCTTCGAACTTGGTCACCGACCAGTAGCCGCCGAACTCCGGGCTGACCCCCCAGTGCACTGGCGCCTCGTTGCGCAGCCGCTCGAAGAACGGCCAGTGGGTGTCGGTGACGAAGCGGTCCTGGGCGCTGACGTCGATCTGGTCGAGCGGCGTTGCGTACGCCTCCTCACGCGCGGCATCGATCACACTGGCGGCGCCGTCGGCCATGGCTTTGTCTCCCTCGAACGTGATGCGGACCAGATACCGAGCCGCCGGCCCGAGCAAGTTACATTCATGACAGGCAATCCGTTGACGCAGCGGTAAGATTGACGGCCGGCCGACGGTGGCGGCTTGCTGCGGCGGGACCTGAAGGAGGGACGGGATCGATGCGTGATCTGGCTGGCAAGACGGCGTTCATCACCGGCGCGGCGTCGGGCATCGGCCTCGGCGTTGCGACCAAGCTGGCGCAGGCCGGGGTCAAGGTCATGCTCTGCGACATCGAGCGGGCGGCGCTGGACAAGGCGCTCGATGGCCTGAAGCGCACCAACGCCGACGTCGACGGGGTCGTCGCCGACGTCTCGCTCAAGGCCGAGCTCAAGGCGGCGGCCGACGCGACGCTGGCCCGCTACGGCGAGGTGCACATCGTTCACAACAACGCCGGGGTCAGCGGCGGTGGAACTTACGGCGACTGGACGGACGACGGCTGGAGCTGGACCATCGGCGTCAACCTGATGGCGGTCATCTGGGGCGTCGAGATCTTCGGTCCACTGATCGAACGCCACGGGCAGGGCGGCCACATCGTCAACACCGCCTCCATCGCCGGCCTCGTGTCCGGCAGCGGCAATGCCTACAACGTCACCAAGTACGGGGTCGTGGCGCTGTCGGAGGGCCTGCGGGTCGAGCTGGCGCCGCGCGGCATCGGCGTCTCGGTTCTGTGTCCGGGGTTCATTCGTACACAGATCGTCGACTCGTTCCGCAACCTGCCGCAGCGCTTCGGCGGCGTCGCGCCGGGCGGCGCGCCGCAGGATCCGCAGATCGTCAGCTGGCTCGAAACCGCGCGCGAGCGCGTCGCCAACGGCATCGACCCGCTCTACGTCGGCGAGCTGGTGCGCGAGGGGATCGAGGGCGACTGGCCCTACATCTTCACCGACACCGAGTTCGAACCGTTCGTCGAGGGCCGCTTCGCCGGCATCAAGGCCGGCTTCGACCGCATCCGCGGCCGCACGCCGCCGCGCTGACCCTATGGCGCTGCGGCCCTTCCACCTCGCCGTTCCGGTGCACGACCTGGCGGCCGCGCGGGCCTTCTACGGCGGGGTCCTCGGCTGCGCCGAAGGGCGGAGCGCCGCGACCTGGGTCGACTTCGATCTGATGGGCCACCAGCTCGTCGTCCATCGCATCGCCGCGCGCGGCCCGGCCGACGCCGGCTCGAACCCCGTCGACGGCGACGACGTGCCCGTGCCGCACTTCGGCGTCGTCATGACCATGGAGGCGTGGGAGGCGCTGGCCGGCCGCGTCCGCGCCGCCGGCATACCCTTCGGCGTCGAGCCGCACGTCCGCTTCAAAGGCGAGCCCGGCGAACAGGCGACCATGTTCTTCCGCGACCCGTCCGGAAACGCGTTGGAGTTCAAGGCCTTCCGCGACCTCGACAAACTGTTCGCGAGCTAGGCCGGGCGGCTATGCGTCGGCGGCCTTGCGGACGCGCTCGGTGACCGCGTCGTAGAGATCACCGCCCCAGTCCGGGCGCACCTTCTTGCCCAGTGCGAACTCCGGCGGCACAGCCTCGGGGCCTTCGCCCGGCGGCAGCGGTGGCGAGAAGTAGCCCAGCGCGTAGCTCCCCATGGAATAGCCGAGCAGGGCCTGGAGCTTCGGATCCAGCGTGCGCGCCACCTCCGGCGGGCAGGAGAGGTACTGGTTCTCCTCCTGCCGCAGCCACCCCAGGCAATAGGTGAGGTTGATGCCGATCCGGTCTTCGTCGGTGCGGTTCTCGCCGCCGCCGTGGATCACAGAGCCCGAATAGATCAGCACCGAGCCGGCCTTTATCTCGGCGTAGGCGATCTCCTTCGGCTCGGCGCGGCGCTTGTCGGGCCAGGCCGGGCTGCCCGGAACGACCTGGGTCGCGCCGTTCGCTTCGGTGAAGTCGGTCATCGCCCAGATGGTGTTGAACTGCGGCTCGATGCTGGCCTGCAGGTAGCCGCCCCACGCCAGGCGGTCGCGGTGCAGCGGCTGGCGCGGCTGGCCGGGGCGGATGCGGATCACCTGGGTCAGGTGGAGCTGATAGCGGTCGCAGGCAGGCAATAGGAAGGCGTCGCAGGCCGCCAGCATGGTCGGATGCATGATGAGCTCGCGGCAGGCCGGCGAGCGGGCGACGAGCGCGCCGGTGCGCGTCGTCTGGTGGCCTGAGAAGCCATCGCGGCCGCCGGCCGTCGCTTCGACGTAGGGGTCGATCTCGGCCCGCACCGCGGCGATGCCGGCCGCGTCGAGCACGTCGTCCAGGATCAGCGCGCCGTCGCTGTGCAGGCGCTCGGCGATCGCCTCCGGCGCGGCGTCGGCTGGCAGGTGTTCTAGGGCGGGCATGCGTCCGGGCTCCTTGCCGCGATACGGCATGTCAGGACCGAGAGGCGGCGGCGTCAAGGGCGGCGGCGCCCGCTCCGCGTTTACCCAAACATTATACATGTTGTCTCATAAGCCCGCGCGAGGTGGGACATGTTCAGCCATCTGCGCACCAAGCTTACGGTTCTCTACACCGGTCTGTTCGCCGCCATCCTGGCCGTGATCGCCTTCGTCGCGCTGGCCGCGGTCGCCGACAACGCTCGGCGCATGGTCAAGGGCGAGCTCTCGGCCGGCGGCGTGGTGTTCGAACACAGCTGGGCCCAGCGGGCCGAGCAGCTCCGCAACGACGCGGTTCTGCTTTCCCGCGATTTCGGCTTCCGGACCGCTGTCGCCAGCAACGACGACCCAACGATCCGTTCGGCGCTCGAGAACCTGAAGGTGCGGCTCGGCGTCGACCAGGCCCTGATGGTGACGCCGGAGGGTCGTATGATCGCGGCGGACGGGCCGGCGCCGTCGCTCGACGCCGACACGCTCGCCGCGCTGGAAGGCGACGAAACGGCGTCCGGCGTGGTCGTCATGGCGGGCGCGCCGCATGAGGCGGTCTCCTCGCCGATCGAGCCGGGCGGCAACGCCGGATGGGTCGTCTTCATCTCGCGTCTGGACCGGCCGCAGATGGCGGCGCTGGAGGCGATGGCCTCGATCCCGTTCAGGGCGTCGGTCGCCTACCGGATCGGCGCCGGTCGCTGGCGCGACAATCTAGGCCCCAGCGCCGTCGATCCGGTTTACGCGCGCGTGCTCGATGCCGCGCTGACGCGGCCGACCAACGAGCCGCAGACGTTGGCCGGCCCGGGCGGGCAAGCGCTGGTGATGGCCTGGCCGCTGCATGCGCTCGCGCCCGACCAGCGCGTCGAACTGGTGCTGCAGTATCCGCAGGCGCTGGCCATGGCGCCGTACAGGTCTCTCTTGACGCTGCTCATCGGCGTCGGCGCAGTGGGCTTCCTCGCACTGCTCGCCGGCAGCTGGGCGGTGGCCCGCAACGTGACCCGGCCGATTTCGTCGCTGGAGGCGGCGGCGCGCCGCCTTCGGGCCGGCGAGCGGGCCGCGGTCAGCGTACAGACCCGCGACGAGATCGGGCGGCTCGCCGACAGCTTCAACAGCATGGCCAGCGAGATCCACCAGCGTGAGCGCGAGCTCGAGGGCGCGCGCGACCAGGCCGAGGCCGCCAACCGGGCCAAGAGTTCCTTCCTGACCAATATGAGCCACGAGGTGCGCACCCCGCTGAACGGGGTGATCGGCGTCGCCGAGGTGCTGGCCGCAACGCCGCTGGAACCGGACCAGCAGCAGATGCTGGGCATCATCCGCAATTCCGCCGGCGTGCTGCAGCGCGTGCTGGACGACGTGCTCGATCTGGCCAGCGTCGAGGCCGGCCGCCTGCAGATCATCAACGAGGACTTCGACCTCGGCCTGGCGATGGCGGCTCTGGGCGAGGCGACTGCCGTCCAGTGCCGCGCCAAGGGCCTGGCCTTCCACCTCGACGCGCCGGCCGGGCCGGGCCCGGTGTTGAACGGCGATCGCGTGCGGCTGGAGCAGATCCTGGGCAACCTGGTCAGCAACGCCGTGAAGTTCACCGAGCACGGCCGGGTCGCCATCCGGGTCGCTCCGGCCGGCCAGGGCGGATGGACGTTCGAGGTCAGCGACACCGGCGTCGGCTTCGATCCGGCGATCGCGCCGCTGTTGTTCAAGCCGTTCCAACAGGCCGACAACTCGCTCACCCGCAAGTTCGGCGGGAGCGGCCTGGGCCTCAGCCTCTCGCGCGACCTGGCCGAAGCCATGGGCGGCCGGCTCGACGCCGCCGCGGTCCCGGGCGAGGGGGCGACGTTCACGCTGACCCTGCCGCTGACGGCGGGCGCCGCGGTCGAGCCGCCGCCACCGACCGCCGCACAGCCTGCGCCCGCCGCCGCCGACCAGCCCGATGGCCTCAGGATCCTGGTCGCCGATGACCACGAGACCAATCGCAGGGTGGTGAAGCTCATTCTCGACTCGCTAGGGGTCGAGGTGGCCTGCGCCGAGGACGGCGCTCAGGCGGTCGCCGCCTTTACGGCCGACGGCGGTTTCGACCTGGTGCTGATGGACATGCAGATGCCGGTGATGGACGGGCTCACCGCCATCCGCGCCATCCGCGCGCACGAGGCGGCTGAGGCGAGGCCGCGCACGCCAATCCTGGTGTTGAGCGCCAACGCGATGCCCGAGCACGTCGCCGCGGCCCACGCCGCCGGCGCCGACGCCCACATCGCCAAGCCGATCACGCCGCCGCGCCTGATCGCGGCGCTCGACCAGGCGTTGTCGCCGCCGGAGGAGGCCGTCGCCGCAAGCGCCTGAGCGCGCGACTCACCTTATGGTGGCTTTTCCGATGCGGTGGCTCTTGGTTCTGCTGTTCTGGCTTTCGGGTCCGCTCGCCGCCGCGGCGGGCGACATCGTCGTCAGCGTGCGCACGCCGTCCGGCGCGCCCGTGGCGGACGCGGTGGTCAGCGTCGAGGCGCCGCACGCCGGGCCGATCCGGTTCGCCTGGCCGTACCGGATGACGCAGCACGACATCCAGTTCGATCCGTTCGTGCTCGTCGTGCCGGTCGGCGCCGACGTGGCCTTTCCCAACCTCGATACCGTCCGCCACCACGTCTATTCCTTCTCGGCGACCAAGACGTTCGAGCTCAAGCTCTACGGCCGGGACGAAACCCGCGTGGTTCACTTCGACAAGGCGGGCGTGGTCGACCTGCACTGCAACATCCACGACGACATGATCGCCTACATCGACGTCGTCGACACGCCGTTCGCGGCCAAGACCGACGCCCAGGGGCTGGCCACGCTGCACGGCGTTCCAGGCGGCGACCAGTCGGTCAAGGTCTGGCGGCCCTACATGCACACGCCGGGCAACATGCTCGTCAAGGTCGTGCCGACGCCCAGGGACGGCGTCACGAGGGTGAGCTTTGTCGCCGACGTGCGCATGCCGCCGATGAGCCACTCGATGTACTAGGCGGCACAACCTTTTGTTGACCATGCGGCCGGACAATGGCCGCCTGGGACGGAGGCTGTTTTGCCTGGGCGGCGCGGTGTTTTGTTGGCTCTGGTGGTGAGCGCTTGGCCCTGCGCAGCGGCCAAAGCCCAGTCGGACATCTTCTCGCCGCAGACGCTGCATGGCGAACTCGATCTGCGGGCCTCGGCCACCGATGGCGAGCCCTCGTTCAACGACCAAGGCTTCGGCAAGCTGCGCTACGGCGGCGATGGCGGGTCCAACGGCAAGAGTCTGCTGCAGGTCGCGACCGCGGCGGTCGAGTGGAACCCGCATGCCGGCTGGGCGTGGAGCGGCGTGATCGATCTGATCGCCCAGCCCGGCCAGGAGCACTCGGTCGACGTCGACCAGGCCTACGTCGTCTTCAAGCCCGCGCCGCGATCGGCGAGCCGCTTCGTCGTACGGGCCGGCTACTTCTACCCGCCGGTGTCGCTCGAGAACGACGGGCGACTCTGGAGCCTGACCAACACCATCACGCCATCGGCCATCGACACCTGGATCGGCGAGGAGGTGAAGGTCGTGGGCGTGGAGGCGACGGTGTCGCGGAGCTTGGGCGACCAGTCGCTGGCGGCGACCGCCGGCGTGTTCGGCGACGACGACACGGCGGGCACGCTGATCGCGTACCGCGGCTGGGCGCTGCACGACATTCAGTCTCAGGCCTTCGGCCGCTACAAGTTGCCGCCGCTCGCGCCGCTCATCGCCGGCCTGCAGGACAGCGAGAGCTACTCGACCCGGGAGATCGACAACCGCCTGGGCGCCTACGTCCGGCTGGAGTGGCGTCCGACGCCGTCGCTGGCGCTGCACGCCTTCTACTACGACAACAACGGCGATGGGACCGACGCGACGCCGGACCAGCAGTGGGCCTGGTCGACGCGCTTCTGGGAGGCCGGCCTCAGCTGGGACATCGACGAGCGCACGCGGCTGCTGGCGCAGGCGCTGGCCGGCCGCACATCGCTCGGCCCGGCGAACGCCCGCTTCGCCGACGTGGACTTCCACGCCGCCTACGTGCTGGCGAGGCGCAGCGTCGGCAAGGGCGCCTTCAGCGGCCGGCTGGATCTGTTCGACACCGACGACCTCGCCCCGCGCCGCTTCGGCGACACCAGCGAGACCGGATGGGCGCTGACCGGCGCCTGGCGCTATCCGCTCAACCGCTATCTCGACGTCAGACTCGAGGCGCTACGCGTCGACAGCACCCGGGCGGCCCGCGTGCTCGCCGGCGAGACGCCGCACCAGGCGCAAACCGAAGTCCAGTCCAGCCTGCGGGTGAGCTTCTAGGGCCCGCCGGCCTTTTCGACGAACGCCGTCCAGCGGGCGGGCACGTCGCGCGAAGCCTTGCCGGGGAAGGCGGGCGGGCGTTTCTCGAGGAACGCGGTGACGCCCTCCTTCACGTCGGGGCCGGCGCCCAGGTCCATCGACAGCGCCCCATCCAGCGTCAGGAGCTCGCTCGGGTCGTCGGCGCCGACGAAACGCCACAGCATCTGGCGGGTGATGGCGATGGAGACCGGCGCGGTGTTCTCGGCGATCTCGCGCGCCAGATCCTTCGCCCGCTCCAGCACCTCGTCGGCCGGGAGGATGTCGGTGACGAGGCCGCCGGCCAGCGCCTCCTTGGCGTCGAACAGCCGCCCGGTCAGGCACCATTTCAGCGCCTGGCTCAGGCCGACGATCCTCGGCAGGAACCAGCCGCTCCCGGCCTCGGGCACCAGGCCGCGGCGGGCGAAGACGAATCCGAACCGCGCCGTCTCCGCGGCGATGCGGATGTCCATCGGCAGCGTTAGCGTCAGGCCGACGCCGACCGCCGCGCCGTTGATCGCCGCGATGGAAGGCTTGCGACAGCGCCAGATGGCGTCGACGAAGCCGCCGCCCGCCCGCCGGGTCTCGACGTTGCGGGTGTCGCCGAACGCCGCTGTCCCTTGCGCCGCGTCGAAGCTCGCCGCCCCGGCCGAGATGTCCGCGCCGGCGCAAAACCCGCGCCCGGCGCCGGTGACGACGATCACGCGGACGGCGTCGTCCTCGTCGGCGGCGTGGAAGGCGTCGGCCAGCTCGGCGCCCATCACCGCGGTGTAGGCGTTCAGCTTGTCCGGCCGGTTCAGTGTGATCACGGCGATCGGGCCGTCGGTCTCGTAGAGAATGTCCCTGTAGGTCATGCGGCCTCCGGCGTCGGCGAGAGCCTGAGATAGGACGGGTCGCGGAACGGATCGCCGTCGTGCATGCGTTCGTGAAACCCGCTGAGCCGCGGGCCGGCATAGCCCGGACGGGCGGAATAGACCGCGTCGCGTCCGAAGAAGCGCAAGGTCAGCGTGCGCCGCCGCCCGCCCGGGTGCGTGGCCGCCCCGCCGTGCAGCGTCCGCGGATGGAAGACGATCAGGTCGCCCGGCTCGACCGCCCAGGAGACGATGTCGAACTGGCCGCGGGCGCCCTCGATGTCCGGCAGGCGCGGCAGGGGCGAGGCGGGGTTGATCGGGGCCGTGTCGTCGCCGAGCTCGAACCGCGAACCGTTGTAGAGGACGCCCTTGTGCGAACCGCGAACGAATTCCAGCGAGTCTTCCTTCGGTTGGGCATCGAAGGTGATCCAGACGACCGCCAGGTGATCGCCGGCGATGGCGAGGTAAGACGAGTCCTGGTGCCAGGGCGTGCGGCGCGTCTCGCCGCCCTCCTTCAGGAACACCTGCTCGTAGAAGAACCAGACGTCGTCGGCGCCCCAGAGGCCCGCCACGATCGCCGGCAGCGGCGATGCGAGCAGCATATCGCGATAGCCGTCCAGGCAGCGTGGGTTGGCGAGGTCGTTGTAGAAGGTCGCATCCGTCGCCTGGGCGAACCGGGTCGCGCCGGGCCCGGGATTGGCGAGGCTCCACTCGTAGGCGCGGCGCGCCGCTTCCAGCGCCGAGGCGTCCAGCGCGCCGGCGACTTTCACCACCCCGTCGCGGGCGTAGTCTTCGCGGGCCTGGGTAAGATCGAGGGCCATGGCCGCGCGATTAGCCGCCTGGACGCTGGGGAAGACAAGCCATCCGCGCGCCCCGCCGCCGCGTATGATCAAATGGCGTGAGCAATCGAGGGGAGAGCGCATGTCTGAACTCTGGCGGCTGTCGGCGATCGAACTGGCGCGGCGCATCGCCGCCAAGGAGGCCTCGTCCGTCGAGGTGGTCGAGGCGCATCTGGCGCGCATCGATCAGGTGAACCCGAAGCTCAACGCCATCGTGCGCGTGCTGGGCGACGAGGCCCGGCGCGAGGCCGCCGAGGCCGACCGGCGCGTCGCCGCCGGCGAGGCGCTCGGCCCGCTGCACGGCGTGCCTTTCACGGTGAAGGAAAACATCGACGTCGCCGGCCTGCCGACCACCTGGGGCGTGCCGGCGCTGGCCGACGCGGTCGTGCCGATGGACGCGCCGATCGTCGACCGCATGCGCGCGGCGGGCGCGATTCCCATCGGCCGCACCAATCTGCCCGACATGGCGCTCCGCGTGCACACCGACTCCAGCCTGCACGGGCTGACGCGCAATCCATGGAACGCCGGCCGCACGGCGGGCGGCTCCTCGGGCGGCGAGGCCTCGGCGCTCGCCAGCGGCATGAGTCCGATCGGGCTCGGCAACGACATCGGCGGCTCGCTGCGCAATCCGGCCAGCGCCTGCGGCATCGCCTCCATCCGCCCGACGCAAGGCCGCGCGCCCGACGCGGGGTTCGTGCCCGGCGAGGACCGCCTCCTGGTCGTCCAGCTGATGAACACCAACGGGCCGATGGCGCGCCGCGTGGCCGACGTGCGGCTGGGGCTTTCGATCATCATGGGCGCTCACCCGCGCGATCCCTGGTCGCTGGACGCGCCGTTCGACGGGCCGCCGCTCGCCGGGCCAGTCAAGGTCGCCGTGGTCGCCGAGCCGCCGGGCGGCGGGCCGACCGATTCCGCCGTCTCCGCAGCGGTGCGCCGCGCCGCCGACGCGCTCGCCGACGCCGGCTACGACGTGAAAGACGCCTGCCCGCCGCGCTACGAAGACGCGGTGCAGACATGGGCGCGGTTCATCATCGGCGACTACGGCTCGATCCTGGATGGCGTCGCACCGCTGATGGGCGCGGACGGGATGACGTTCCTGAACGCAGCGGTCGCCGCCATCGGGACGTTCGCCAGCGCCGCCGACTTCTCCGGCCTGATGGCCCACCGCGACGGGATCGGCCGCGCCTGGGCCGGGTTCATGGCCGACTATCCGCTCGTTCTGTCGCCCACCTGGACCAGGCTGCCGTTCGAGCACGGCTTCGACGTCGCCGGCGACGGACCGGCGGCCACGCTCGACCTCATGCGGCCGGTCACGCCGGCCAACCTGCTCGGGCTCCCGTCGGCGTGCGTGCCCGCCGGGCTGGATGCGGCGAGCGGCTTGCCCGTCGGCGTCCTGCTCACCGGCCGGCGCATGCGCGACGACCTCTGCCTGGCCGCCGCCGAGGCGATCGACGCGCGGCTGGGCCTTGCGACGCCCATCGATCCCGCCTGACGTCGGGGCGGCCTTGCGGCCGCGCTCACGCCCGCGATAGCGTCGCCGCATGAGCGAGCCGGGACAGACGCAGGCGCCGGGCGGCGACCAGGACTGGGAGGCGCTCGTCCCGCTCCCCGCCCTCGCCGCCTGGATGGACGCGCGCGGTCTGGGCGGCGGGCCGATCGAGCGCCCGCGGCTGCTCGGCGGCGGCACGCAGAACATCCTGCTGCGCTTCGACCGCGCCGGGCGGCCCTATCTGCTCCGGCGCCCGCCCAAACACCTGCGCGCCAACTCCAACGAGACGATGCGCCGCGAGGCGCGCGTGCTGGCGGCGCTGGCCGGAACCGACGTCCGTCATCCGGGCCTGATCGCCGCCTGCCCGGAGGAGGACGTGATCGGCGCGGCCTTCTATCTGATGGAGCCGGTCGACGGCTTCACCCCGCGCGACGAGATGCCGGCGCTGCACGCGAACGACCCGGCCATCCGCCACCGCATGGGGCTGGAGATGACCGACGCCATCGCCGCCCTCAGCCGCGTCGACTATGCGGCGCGCGGGCTCGCCGACCTCGGACGGCCCGACGGCTTCCTCGAGCGCCAGGTCGGCCGCTGGCGCGCGCAGCTGGAGAGCTACGCCGAGCATCCCGGCTGGCCCGGCCTCGCCGACTTGCCTGGCGTCGACGCCATCGGCCGCTGGCTGGACGACAACCGGCCCACCGACTTCCGACCCGGCCTCATCCACGGCGACTTCCACTTCGGCAACGTGCTCTTCCGATACGACTCCGGCGCGGTCGCCGCGATGGTCGACTGGGAGCTTGTGACGGTCGGCGAGCCGCGCGTCGATCTTGGAGTCTTACTTTCCAACTGGCCGGAAGACGGCGCCGAGACTGGGCCGGTAACGCCCTGGCCGGGCTTCCCGACCCGCGGCGAACTCCTCACCCGCTATGCTGAGCGGAGCGGCCGCGACGTCTCTGCGGCCGATTGGTACGAAGTGCTGGCCTGCTACAAGAACGGCTGCATCCTCGAAGGCACCTACGCGCGCGCCTGCGCCGGCCGCGCGCCGAAGGTGACGGGCGACTACCTTCATGCGCGAACGATTGGCCTTTTCGAGCGGGCGCTGACCAAGATCGGGGGCTGAGCATGGCGAAGGCGAAAACGAAGGCGCTGCCGGCGCAAAGCCCGGTGGCTCTGATGGGCTCGACCCAGTTCGAGATGACCTCGAAGATCTCCGGGCGGCTCTTCCGCATCTACCTTTGGCGCCCGCCGATGGATCCCCCGCCGGAGGGCTACCCGGTGATCGTCGCCACGGATGCCAACCTGACCTTCCCGATCGCCGCGACCATGGCGGCGGCGACCATGATGCAGACGCCGAAGCGGGCGCTGGTGGTCGGCGTCGGCTATGCGGCCGACGACTTCATGACCCCGCAGCTGCGCCGCACCCGCGACCTTACGCCGCCGACGCCGCTGGACAGCATCCCGCGCAACGCCGGCCTGCCGCCGGCGCGCGAGGAGGACTACGGCGGCGCGGAGGACTTCTACCGGTTCATCGTCGAGGAGCTGTTGCCGGCGGTGAGTGCCGTACATCAGATCGACCCGACCGACCGGACCCTGTTCGGCCACTCGCTCGGCGGCCTCTTCGTGCTGCGCACCCTGTTCGACCACCCCGACGCCTTCCGCAACTTCGTCGCCTCCAGTCCGTCCATCTGGTGGAACGACCGCGCCCTGCTGGCCGACGAGGCGGCCTTTTCGAAGCAGGTGAGGGCCAAGGCGATCGCGCCGCGCGTGCTGATCACCATGGGCGCTCTCGAGCAGACGCCGCCCAAGGTCCCGCCGATGGGCCTCACCAAACGCCAGATGTCCGCCCTGTCGCGTCAGGCGCGCATGGTCGACAACGCCCGCGAACTCGGCGCGCGCTTGGGCAAGCTCAAAGGCCCGAAAGGCTCGGTGTTCCGCTACGTCGAGTTCGCCGACGAGGACCACATGAGCGTCGTCGCCGCCGCCCTCAGCCGCACGATCAAGTTCGCGCTGAGCGAATAGTTCATCGCTCAACTGAATTGCACCCCAAACCCGCTCATTCCCACTTTCGCGGGGATGAGCGGGTTTGAGCGCCGGGGCCTGCGTCCTACAGTGTCGGATCCGGGGCGATCTGCACGATCATCTTGCCGAAGTTGTCGCCGCGCAGCATCTCGGCGAAGCAGGCGGGCACGCTCTCCAGCCCCTGGCGGATGTCCTCGCGGTACTTCAGCCGCCCGTCGGCGACGTAAGGGGCGACCTCCGCCAGCATCTCGTCGTGGTGGTCCTTCACATAGTCGCCGACGAAAAGGCCCTGCACGGTCACGCCGCGCCCCTTGAAGATCGGCTCGCCCTTGGCCATCAGCGCGGCGCGCGCATCGACGCCGGGCGCATCGCCATAGGAGGCGATCAGGCCGCAGATGGTCATCCTGGCGCCGGGATTGAACAGCGGCAGCACCGCGTCGAACACCGCCCCGCCGACGTTCTCGAAATAGACGTCGACGCCGTTCGGGCAGGCCGCGGCCAGCTCCTCCGCCATCGTCGGCGACAGGTGCGAGACGCAGGCGTCGAAGCCCAGCTCGTCGACCACGAACCGGCATTTGGCGTCCTTGCCCGCGATGCCCACCACGCGCAGGCCGCGGAGCTTGGCGAGCTGGCCGGCGATCTGGCCGACGCCGCCCGACGCGGCCGACACCACGGCCGTCTCGCCCGCCTTCGGCCGGCACTGCAGCACCATGCCGGCGTAAGCCGTCAGCCCCAGCATGCCGAGCACGCCGACGGCCTGCGAGATGCGCCCCTGGGCGGGGTCCAGCTTGCGCGGGATCATGTAGGCCGGCCTCTCGACGCCTTCGCCCATCAGCCCGTGTTCGGCCCAGCCGTTGGTGTTGAAGACGAAGTCGCCGGGCGCGAAGTCGTCCATGCGGCTCTCGATCACCTGCGCCACCGTGCGCGCATGGCAGGGCTGGCCCGGCCTGTCGGTTCCGCGCCGCTTGTAGCCCCACTGATAGGGGTCGAGGGAGACGTAGATCGTCTTGGTCAGCGCCTGGCCCGGACCCGGCTCGGGCGTCGGCCGCTCGCGCAGCTCGAAGGTGTCCGCCTCCGGCCAGCCGCCCAAGGGCTTCCCCGACAGCGTCCAGAACCGGCTCATCGCGACCTCCCAGGCATTTTCCGATCTGTCTTGCGGCTCCCCGCGCGGGTTGGCAATCGCCGCCGGCTGGGCGAAGGAGGGATGATGAGCTTCACCATTCGCCCCTTCGACGCCTCACGCGACAGAGCCGCCGCGCTCACCTTCATCGACGGCAGCCAGGCCTATGAGCACGCGTTCGAGCCGAACCGCCGGCTCGATGGCGAGGTGGCCGCCGAGTGGTACGGGGTCCTGCGCGAGCGCGTCGCCGCCGGCCGTGGCCGCATCTTCGTCGCCGAACGCGATGGCCGCGCGATCGGCTGGGGCATCGTCATCGTCGAGCTGCACCCGCTCTACGTCGTCTCGGACGAGCGCGAGGCGCCGTTCATCATCGAGCTCTTCGTGGAGGAAAGCGCGCGGGGCCAAGGCGTCGGCCACGCTCTGATCGCCGCCTGCGAGGCCGAGGCGCGCCGGCTCGGCTTCCGGCGCATCATGATCGGCGTCCTGGTGCGCAACGACCGCGCCGCCGGCATCTACGCCAGCGCCGGTTACGAGCCCTATCAGATCGAGCTGACGAAACGCCTTTAAGCGTCGACTGGCTCGCCGCGCATGGCGGCTTCGAAGGCCTCGTCGCTGATCTCGTTGCGGCAGAGCAGCAGGCTGCAGGGGATGTGTTCGCTGAGGTAGGCGCCGGTCGAGCCGGACCACCAGCGGCTGAGGAAGCCCTGCTTGCGGTGGCCGACAACAACCAGGTCCGCGCCGATCTCCTGCGCCACCGCGCCGATGGTCGGCGATGGCTCGCCCACGACCAGCCGCGAGATCGGGTCGAAGCCGAAGTCCTTCAGCCGCTGCACGCCGCGATCGAGTTGCGCCTGGTACTTCTCGGCGATCTGGCCGACCACGCCGCCCTGCGCGGTCTCGGCGATCAGGACGCCGCCGGTCTCCGGCACGACGGACAGCAGGAAGACCTCCGCCCCGCACGCCTTGGCGATCAGCGCCCCCTCGCGCAGCGCGATCGCGCCCTCGCGCGAGCCGTCGTAAGCGAGCAGAATCCGCTTGTGCATCGCGCTCGTCTCCGCTTCCCAGCGCCACCTTAACGCATGGCGACGCCTAGAGGGCGCCGAAACCGGCTGTTTCAGGCGAGTCGGGGGCCGGGCGCGGTTTGGCCAGCGCCGCAATGGGGCTTTGCCTTGCGCTGCGGGCTCGTTACCTCTCGGCCGACCTTGGGAGGCGCGATCCGTGTCCGCTTCATCGTTCAAACCGCTGGAGACCCAGCGCCTGCGGCTGCGGCCGATCGAGGTCGACGACTGGCCGGCGATCCACCGGTACATGTCAGATCCCGAAGTCACCGCCTGGCTGCCCGAGGGGCGGCTGGACGAGGCCGCGTGCCAGGCCTTCGCCGCCGAGAACGCCGGCGAAGCGGCGACGGCGGTCGCCGTTGTCGAGCGGACGACGGACGAACTCGTCGGCCACATGCCGTTCCACCCATGGTTCGGATCGCGGACGCACGAGGTCGGCTGGGTGCTGGCGCGTGACCGCCAGGGCCGCGGCTATGCCACCGAGGCGGCGCGGGCGTTGCTGGCCTACGCGTTCGAGACGCTGGACTGTCACCGGGTGATCGCCACCTGCCAGCCGGAGAATCCCGCCTCCTGGCGGGTGATGGAGAAGCTCGGCATGCGCCGCGAGGCGCACTTCCGCCAAGGGCTCGATCGCGGCGGCGGGGTGTGGTGGGACGAGTACTTCTACGCTCTGCTGGCGGACGAGTACGCCGCCGGCCGCTAGAGCATCGGCCCGCCGCCGTCGACCAGAAGGACCTGGCCGGTCGTGTAGCCGCCGCGCATCAGATAGAGGAACGCCTCCGCCACCTCCGCCGGTTCGCCGATGCGCGCGATGGGCTGGCGCGCCGTCATCCGCTCGAACGACGCCTGCCGCGTCTCTTCCGGGATCGAATCCCACACGCCCGTGCGGATTCCGGCCGGGCAAACGCAGTTCACCCGCAACGGCGCGAGATCGACCGCCAGCCCCCGCACCAGATGCTCGATCGAGCCCGCCATCGCGGTTGAAAGCGGCGTCCCCTTGCGCGGCCGGTGCGCGATCGTGCCGTTGGTGAGCGTGACCGAGCCGTCCGCGGCGATGGATTTCAGCCCGTGCTTGATGGCGCGCACCGCGCCCCAATAGCGCACCTCCTGCAGCCCCTTGGCGGCCTCGAGATCGGTCTCGGGCAGCGTCTTCGGCGTTCTAAGGTTGCTCCAGTCGCCGGCGGTGAAGGCCAGGTGATCGAAAGCGCCGATCGCGTCGAAGAAGGCCTCGACGTCAGCCTCGTCGCGCACGTTCACGCTCCGCCCGCTCGCCGCCTGACCCAGCCGACCGACGGCCGCGTCGACGTTCGCCGGCTGACTGGACGCGACCACCACCGACGCTCCGTCGCCGATCGCCGCCTCCGCCACGGCGAACCCGATCCCCGAGGTGCCGCCGATCACCACCACTCGCTTGCCTTCAAGGCTCATCCCGTCCTCCTCGCTCCGTCGGCATGGATACTAGCGCCCCTTCTCGCCCTTGCGGGAGAGAAGCCGGCCGTCCGGCGCCGTACCCCGTTTGGGGGATGTCGGCGGCTTGACCGTCGCTAGCCTCGCAGGCCGTAGCGAGGGGTGGCGGCGATGACGTTCGGACGACTGCTCGGGGTGGCGGCGGCGGCGATCGCCATTCTCGGCGTCAGCGGCTTCACCGCAACGGCGGCCGCGCAGGCGGCCGCGGCGATCTGCCATCAATGCGACTGGCTGCGCATCCAGATCAGCGACATCGACGAGAAGATCGCCGGCTGGGAGCGGCAGATCGCCAGCATCAACAAGTACGCCGATCTCAAGGACCCGAACATCCAGGGCGCGCTGCGCGACATCAACGGCAAGATCGCGGCCCTCAAGGCGAAGAAGACGGTCCTGCAGGGGCAGCTGGCCGAGTGCGAGAAGCGCTGCGCGGCCGCCAAGGCCAAAGAGACCCCGCCGGTCGGGCCGCCGGCCCACGCCGCGGTCGGCGCCGCCACGCCGGCGCCGACGAGCCAGGCGAGCGTCGGGACGACCCCCGCGCCAAGCGGC
>DATGKF010000111.1:0-19259 GCA_035294785.1 Caulobacteraceae bacterium
GTTGGTTAGCGTCACCGACGGATCGACGATGTTCAGATCGGCGAACACGTTCAACAGGCCGCCCGGGTTGATGGTGATGCTGTTGGAAGCGCCGGCCGCCGTCGAGTTGCCGAACTGGAACGTCGTCGACCCAAGCGTCTCAACCGTGCCGTTGATCGTCAGGCTGTCGACGGTCGTCGCATTGCCAAGGCCGAAGACGTCCGTTCCCGATGTCTCCCAGAGGCCGCCCGCGCCCACCGTCACCGAGACGTTGGAGACGTTGCCTTTCGTCGGCCCGACTTTGGAGAAGTCGACGACGCCGATCAGCGTGCCATTGTCGGTCACCGACACCGAGCCCTTGGTCGCCGACTGGATCGCAAGTCCCGTATCCAGCGCCGAGGTGTTCTCCACCTTCGCGCCGGAGGCGATGGTCAGCGCCGAGGTGGTGTTGCCCGTGCTGTTCAGGAAGGTGATCGCCGGCGTGGTGGCGTTCCCGGCGTCGACCGTCCCGGCGTTGACGTTGATCGCCACGTTGCCGGCCGAACTCGCGCCGTTGATGCCGGGACCGTTGGTCGCGGTCACGCTCGCGCCGGTCGTGATGCTCAGCGCATTGGTGGCGGTGGCGCCGATGCCGGTGCCGTTGCCGACCGTGATCGCCGTGCCGCCGGTGTTGATCGTGGTGTTGTTGCCGCTGGCTTGGATCCCGAAGGCTGTGCTTGTGTTGGCGCCCCCGTCGTTGACGGTGATGCCCTTGCCGCCGCCAGCGGCCCCTAGCGTGATCGTCGTATTGCCGGTGCTGTTGGTGGCTTCGATGCCGGCCGGGAGATTAAACCCGTTGATCGTGATCGTCAGACCCGGACCTGCCGTGATGTTGGTGGCGGACGGAGTCCCGGTAGCCCAGAGGCCAAAGGGCGTACTTGACGTGCTGGCGTTCCCGATCACGATCGTGTTGTTGGCGCCGACGGTGATCGTGTCGACGCCGGGGCCCGAGGTCTGGGCCACGACGCCGTCAGCCCGATTTGACAGGTTGCCGAGCGTGATGTGGAGGCCGTTGTTTGTGATCACGGTCGCATTGCCGCTGCCGGACTGCGCCTCAACTCCATTCGGGAAGCCGCCCAAGGCGCCCTGAGCGGTGATGTTGCCGCCCGTTCCCGTCATCGTGACCGTCGCGTTGCCGCTGCCAGCGGTGATCGCAGCGATGTCGGCGATGCCGCTTGCCAGCGTAACATTGCCAGGCATGACGACGTTGACGGCGACGGGCGCGGTGTTCGCTGCGTTCGTGTTTTGCGCCAGCACCGCAAAGGCGTTAGTTGACGTGACGTTGAAGCCGAGCGTTGCGTTGCCAAGATTGACGGTTGCGCCCGCGCCCGTACCGGTGACGTTGGCGATGACCGCATCGAAGAGGCCGGTCGCGTTGCCGAGAACGGTGACTGTGTCAGCCGCGTTGACGGTTGTCGCCTTGATCGCCGGGCCGCCCGTGCCGACGCTGTTGCCGGCGAAGGTGGCGTTGATGGAGCCGCCAGTGCTGGTCAGATCGACGCCATCGGTGACCAAGCCGGTGATCGTGCCGCCGGTCTGCGTCTCGACGATGTTGCCAGTCGCTGTGACGCTGAGGCCGATGTTGCCGGTGACCGAGGCCTGGTTGACCATCGTCACGTTGCCGACGATGTCGCCGCCGATGTCGTGGACGAGGATACCGACGTTGCCGCCGGTTACGGTGTTGGCGGTCGTGATGGTTTCGTTCGACCCGCCGCCAACCTCGATTCCGTATGTCCCGCCGAGGACCTGGGCGCCGGCGAAATTGGCGCTGTTGCCGGTGTTGAGCACGATCGAGCCGTTCGGGCCCGTCGCCATGAAAATGCCGACAGCGTTGCCGAAGCCGAAGTCCGGCGTGAGGCCCACGATGCCGCCTGACGGCGCCGTCGTCGTGTCGACAATGAAGCTGATGGCGCCGTTCACGACGTTCGGATCGGCGATGTACACGCCGTTGATGCCGACCGAGGAACCGCCGCCCGGCCCAGGCGCGATCGGCTCAAGCGTGACCGCCAGGTTGCCGCTGGGGTCGGCGGCTTGGTACTCGAGGCCGCCGAACCCGCCCACACAGGTCTCAGTCGTATTCGGTGTCGGCGGAAACCCGCCGGGGCCTTCACCTGCGCTCGGCGGCGGCGTGCAGACGCCTGCAACGGCGACGCCCGGCGCGACGGTCGCGCCCATCAGGCCGCCGGCCCCCGCCAGCAGCGAAGTCGCGAACATGCTCGTCGCGAGCAGCGAGGCGCGACCGCGCACGGCGGCTTTCGTGGTGTTGCTAGGCATGGTGTCTCCCCAAGCGACGCGGCCCCGACGGAATCCGCGCTTTGAGCGCAGGGATACGTCGCTGGCTTACGTTGTCAATTGTGAAGGCGACGCTAAGTCACCTCACCCTCTGTTTCGCCTGAGCAACGTGCTCAAAAGAGCACGCGGGGATTCATGATCCGCTTGGGATCGAGCGCGGCGCGGACGGCGCGCAGGGCCTCGACTTCGACCGGCGCCTTATACAGCAGCGCCTCACGGGACTTCATCGTGCCAAGCCCATGCTCGGCGGAGATCGAGCCGTGCATGCTGGCGGCGATGTCGTGCACGGCGCGGGCGCCATCGTCGCGCAGCCGGCCGTGCGCCGCCTGGTCGCCGCCGGCCGGCGTCAGCACGTCGAAGTGCACGTTGCCGTCGCCGACGTGGCCGAAGGCGACCACGCGCGCGCCGGGCGAGATGCGGTCGACAGCGGCGATGGCGGCGTCGATGAAGTCGGCGATGCGCGAGACCGGCACCGAAACGTCGTGCTTCCAGGCCGCGCCTTCCGCCTTCTGGCCGGGCGACTGATCCTCGCGCACGGCCCAGAACGCCTTGGCCTGCGCTTCGGTCTGGGCGATGGCCGCGTCCTGGATGAGGTCCGCCTCGAGAGCGGCGGCCAGCAGCCGCTCCATCGCCGCCTCGGCCGCGCCGGGCTCGCCCGAGGCGATCTCGATCAGGACGTACCAGGGATGGACGTCGGCCAGCGGGTCGCGCCGGTCGCCGATGTGGCGCAGGACGAGGTCGATGCCGAGGCGGCCCATGAGCTCAAAGGCCTCCAGCGCGCCGCCGCTCTCCGCCTTGGCGCGGGCGAGCAGCGCGATGGCGTCCTGCGGACTCCTCAGGCCGCAAACGGCGACCGCGCGCGAGACGAGGATCGGCTGCAGCTTGAGCGCCGCGGCGGTGACGACGCCGAGCGTGCCCTCGGCGCCGATGAGCAGCTGCTTCAGGTCATAGCCGGTGTTGTCCTTGCGAAGGCGCTTGAGGCCATTCCAGATCTCGCCGTTCGGCAGCACCGCCTCGAGGCCGAGCACCTGGTCGCGCATGGTGCCATAGCGCAGCACCGCCGTGCCGCCGGCGTTGGTGGAGCACAGGCCGCCGATGGTCGCCGAGCCCTCGGAGGCCACGCTCAGCGGAAAGCGCCGGCCCGCGGCCAGCGCCGCCTCGTGCACCGCCGCCAGCGTCGCGCCGGCCTCGGCGACGATGACGTCGTCGAACACGTCGAGGTCGCGGATGGCGTGCATGCGCTCGGTGGAGAGCAGTATCTCGCCGTCGGGAATCTGGCCGCCGACCAGGCCGGTGTTGCCGCCCTGCGGGGTGATGGCGACGCCCGCCTCGGCGCAGAGGCCGACCACGGCGGCCACTTCGGCGGTGGACTTGGGCAGGACGAGCAGCGGCGTCGTCCCGCTCCAGCGATCGCGCCACTCGACCAGTTTCGGGGCGAGCCGCTCAGGATCGGTGCTCCAGCCGCCCTCCCCGAGCACGGCCTTCAGCCGCGAGAGCACGTCGGCGGGAACAGGAATGGTCATGGGCGCCAGACTACGCCGGAGGGCGCGGCGCGGCCAGCGCGGCGGTCAGCCGATGAAGCCGGCGGCGCGGCGCAGGCGGTCGTTGATGGCCTCGCCGAGCCCCTCGTCCGGGATCGGGGCGACGGCGATAGCGCGCGGGCCGGTCGAATCGGCGGCGCGGAGAAGGGCGAAGAGGTTGGCGGCCGCTTCGGCGAGGTCGCCGGCGGCGCTGAGCTGAAAGACGCGCGGGCCCGCCGGCCCCGGACCAAACGCGAGGAAGGCTTCGCCGTCAGCCGGCTCCTCGGCGTCCAGCCGGAGCGGCGCGGCCGGCGCGTAGTGGCGAGCGAGCCGGCCGGGCGAGCGGCGGGCGTCGGCCTCCGCCTCGGCGAGCCGGCCGATCAGCGCCTCGATCTCCGCGCGCGTCACCGCGCCCGGCCGGAGCAGACGGGGTGGCCCATCGAGCAGCGCGATGACGGTCGACTCGATCCCGACCGCGCAGGGTCCGCCGTCCAGCGCCGCGGCGGCGGCTTCGCCGGTCTCGGCGAGCGCGACGGCGAGCGTGGTCGGGCTGGGGCGGCCGGAGCGGTTGGCCGAGGGGGCGACGATCGGGCGGCCGAAGCGAGCCAGCACCGCCCGCGCCAGCACGTGAGCCGGCGCGCGCACGGCGACGGTGCCCAGCCCGGCGCGGGCGAGATCGCAGACCGCCGCCGGATCGGCGATGGGCGCAACGATCGTCAGCGGTCCCGGCCAGAATGCGTCGGCCAACGTGCGAGCCCGCTCGTCGAGAGCGGCGAAGCGCGCCGCCGCGGCAAGGTCCATGACGTGAGCGATCAGCGGGTTGAAGCGTGGACGCTCCTTCGCCGCATAGAGGCGGGCGACGGCGGCCGGATTGGCGGCGTCGGCGGCGAGACCGTAGACCGTCTCGGTCGGCAGGATGACGAGGTCTCCGCGCGCCAGCGCCTGAGCGGCGTTTGCGATCAGGGCGCCTTGTGCGCCTGAACCTGCACCGCGACCGCCACGCTGGTCGCCACCACGTCGCCCGTCCGCCACTTACCCTGCCCTATGCCGAAGGCGGTGCGGTTGAGGGTGACCGCGCCGGTCATGCGGGCCTTATCACCGGCGATGGCGAGCGTGAACGGAAGCGTCACCGGCCGGTGCACGCCGCGGATGGCGAGGTCGCCGATCGCCTCGTAGCGCCCGCCGCCGAGATCCTTGAACTGCGTTGCGGTGAAGGTCGCCTTGGGAAACTGATGCGCGGCGAACCAGTCGGCGCCCGGGATGGCCTGGTCGCGGTCGGCGTCGCCGGTGGACGCTGAGGCGACATCGATGGTCACCGTCACCCTAGAGGCGGAAAGCTGCTTGGGGTCGAAGGCGATGTCGGCGCTCCAGCGGCTGAAGCCGCCGGTGAAGCTGTCGTCGTTCATCTTGCCGGCGAAGGCGATCTTCGAGCCCGGATCGACCGTCCAATGGGCGGGCGCCGCCAGCGCGGCGCCTGGAGCGAAGGCGGCGAGCGCCGCCAGGAACGCGAGTCTGCGCATGCTTCAGGCCGCCTCCGCCGGCCGGCGGCGGCGCAGGAACGGGATCATCCGCGCCACCACATCGTCGTTGTCGATCAGGTAGTGTTTCGCGGCGCCGGCCAGATGCAGGACGATCAGGCCATAGGCCAGCTTGGCGAGAAGTTCGTGGCTGGTCAGAAAGACTTTGTGCGCCCATTTCATCGTCGCCGGGTCGAGGCTGGTCAGCGGTCCGATGGCCGGCCAGGGGACGAGGTGGAAGAGCGCGATCGGGAACACTTTGATCAGGGGGCTGGCCGAGGTGAAGGCCCAGCCGGTCAGCGGCATGCCCAGCATCACGACGTAAAATAGCGCCTGCACCGTGTGCGCCAGCAGCTTTTCCCAGCCGTGCATGGTGTCCGGCAAAGGCGGGGCGCGCACGGCGAGGCGCAGGGCGATCCGCCCCAGCGTCAGGATCAGCACGGTGATGCCGATAGACTTGTGCAGCTGCACAGGCTCGATCTTGGCGTCGCCGTGCAGGGTGTTGAACCACCACGCCAGCGCGATGTTGCCGAGAATGAGCACCGCGATCGCCCAGTGCAGGACGATGGCGCCGGTATTGTAGCGGCGCGGCGAGATCGCCGGCATGCACCCTCCTTTGGCTCCCGGCGCAACTCGCGCCCCCGTGGCTGAACCCCGCTTGAACGTACGGGTTGTCGAAGAGAGACGGCGTGTCCTCGAATATATTCCATTTGGCGGCAGGGGGTGAGGCGGTTCGGCGATGCCGGTTTGGGGCGCGCGGCGCTTGCGCTAGAAGGCGCACATGACCTTTCGCCCGCCGGTCCGCGACCTCCTCTTCACGCTGAACGACATCGTCGGCGTCGGCCAGCTGGAAGGCTGCGCGGCGTTTCCCGACTTCGACGCCGAGATGCTGTCGGCGATCCTCGAGGGCGCGGGCGCGCTGGCGGCCGACGTGCTGGCGCCGCTGGACCGCACCGGCGATACGCAAGGGGCGCGCTACGAGAACGGCCGCGTCACCGCTCCCGAGGGCTTCCAGGCGGCTTACAAGGCGTTCGCGGAAGGCGGCTGGGGCGGGCTCGCCGCCGATCCGGCCTACGGGGGCCAGGGCCTGCCGAAGGCGGCCGAACTGGCCGTCTTCGAGATGGTGCACGCCGCCAACATGGCGTTCGGCCTTTGCCCGATGCTGACCTCCGGCGCCATCGAGGCGCTGCGCGCGCACGGCAACGAGCGGCAGAAGCGGCTCTACCTGCCACGGATGATCTCCGGCGAGTGGACCGGGGCGATGGACCTGACCGAGCCGCAAGCGGGCAGCGACCTCGGGGCGCTGGCCACGCGCGCCGAGCCGGACGGCGATGGCGGCTACCGCCTGAGCGGCCAGAAGATCTTCATCACCTGGGGCGACCACGACCTGACCGAGAACACGGTGCACCTGGTGCTCGCCCGCCTACCTGACGCGCCGGCCGGCAGCCGCGGCATCTCGCTTTTCCTCGCGTCCAAGCGGCTGGTGGGGCCGGACGGTCAGCTCGGCGACCCGAACGACCTGCGTTGCGGGTCGATCGAGCACAAGCTGGGCATCCACGGCTCGCCCACCTGCGTGATGCTGTTCGAGGGCGCCCACGCCGAACTGGTCGGCGAGCCCAACCGGGGCCTGGCGCAGATGTTCACGATGATGAACGCCGCGCGGCTCAACGTGGGGGTGGAGGGCGTCGGCGTCGCCGAACGCGCCTACCAACGGGCGCTGGCGTTCGCGCTCGAGCGCCGGCAGGGGCGCACCGCGTTCGCCGAGGACGGCGGGGCGATCTTCGACCATCCTGACGTGCGGCGGATGCTGGCCGGCATGAAGGCGCGCATCGAGGCCGCGCGCGCCATCTGCCTGCTGACCGCCGTCTCGGCCGACCTCGCCCACGCGGCGCCGGACGAAGAGGCCCGCGCCGCGGCGCGCCTGCGCGAGGAGGTGCTCACCCCGATCGCCAAGGCCTGGTCCAGCGACGTCGGCGTCGAGGTCGCCTCGCTGGCGCTGCAGGTGCACGGCGGGATGGGCTTCATCGAGGAGACCGGCGCGGCCCAGTCCTATCGCGACGCGCGCATCGCCCCGATCTACGAGGGCACGAACGGCATCCAGGCCATCGACCTCGTCAGCCGCAAGCTCGCCATGGAGGACGGCGCCGGCATGGCCGCGCTGATCGGCGACATGCGCCATGCCGCCGAGGCGCTGGTCGAGCACGAAGACGCCAGGCTGGCCGCGATCGGCAACCGGCTGGAGACGGCGGTCGACGCCGCCCGCGCGGCCGCCCACTGGCTCCTGGCCCGCCGCGCCGACGCGGACGGTCTGGCCGGCGCGACGCCGTTCCTGAAGCTGATGGGCGACGTGGTCGGCGGCTGGCTCCTGGGCAAAGGCGCGCTCTCGTGCGTCGGCCGCGCCGGCGAGGACGCCTACGCCCGCGCCCGCATCGGCGTCGCCGGCCACTATGCGGAAACGCTGCTCGCCGAAGCGCCCGGCCGCGTCGCCGGGATCATCGCCGGCGCCGACAGCCTGAAAGCCCTCGACGCCGACGCGCTCTCCTGAGACGCAAGTTCGTGCACGTCCTCCCCCTCCCCCTTGCGGAGGGGATCGAGGGGTGGGGGAGCTGGCTACGCGCCCGCCGGTCGGCCGCCGCGACGCTGACACCCCCGTCCCCAACCCCGTCCCCGCAAGGGGGAAGGGGCTCTGGGGTTTGCCGTCAGATGTGCTCGAGCAGGTATTCGGCGGAGGAGACGCGGAATTCGCCGCCTTCTTCGACGTTCAGCTGCTCGACGACGCCGTCGTTGGCGATCAGCGAATAGCGCTGCGAGCGCTGGCCCATGCCGAAGCGGCTGGCGTCCATCTCCAGCCCAACCGCTTTCGTGAAGTCGCCGGAGCCGTCGGCCAGCATCAGAATGTCATCGCCGATCCCCTGGTCTTTGGCCCAGGCGTTCATCACGAAGACGTCGTTGACGGAGAGGCAGGCGATGACGTCGACACCCTTGGCCTTGAGCGCTGCGGCGTTCTGCTTGAAGCCGGGCAGATGCTTGGCCGAACAGGTGGGCGTGAACGCCCCCGGCACGGCGAACAGCGCCACGCGCTTGCCTTTGAACACCTCGTCCGAGGTGATCGGCGCCGGGCCGCTCGCGGTGAACGTCATGAACTTCGCTTCCGGCAACTTGTCGCCGACCTTGATCGCCATCGCAGCGCTTCCTCTTTTTCGTCGTTTTCGGATCGCCGGCGACCCGGCCGGCGCCCGCTAGATAGGCGCGCGCGCCAAACCCGCCAAGGGCCGCTTACGCCGGCCTTGAAGGCGGCGCCGCAAACGCCGATCATCACGCCCATGACCGATCCGTCCCACGAGCGGTCTCCCTCCTCGCGCTTCCTCGCCGGACGCATGCTGATCGCCATGCCGGGAATCGGAGACCCCCGGTTCGAGCGCGCCGTCGTGCTGATCTGCACCCACGACGCCGAGCACGCCATGGGCGTGGCGGTGAACCGCCCGATCGAGGGCCTGACCGTGCCCAGCCTGCTCGAGCGGCTGGGGGTGGAGCGCCAGATCGAGCTGCCGGACGATAGCGTGCTGTTGGGCGGGCCGGTCGCGCCGGAGAACGGGTTTGTGCTGCACACCGCCGACTACACCTGCGCCGACGCCAGCGTGGTCGTGGGCGAGGACGTGGCGTTGACGGCGACGCGCGAGGTGCTCACGGCGATGGCGGGCGCCGGCCGGCGGCCCCGACGCTCGGTGCTCATGCTCGGCTACGCCGGCTGGGGCGCAGGGCAGCTGGAAGACGAGATCCGCGCCGGCGTCTGGCTGACGTGCGATCCGGACGAGAGCCTGGTGTTCGGCGGCGACCACGAACACAAGTGGACGATGGCGCTGGCCAAACTGGGCGTGACCGCCGAACGGCTCTCGGGCCAAACCGGACGGGCCTAGCCGCGCGCCTTCACCGGGGCGGCGCCGTCGGCGTAGCTTTCGTTGAGGTAGACCTCCGCTTCCTGCGGCGACAGCGCCGGCGCGTAGCCGAAGCCCTGGCCGTAGTGGCAGCCCAGCTCGAGCAGGCGCTTGGCCATCTGGGCGTTCTCGACCCCCTCGGCGACCACCTCGAGCGAGAGGTCGCGCCCGAGATTGATCACGGAACGGACGATTTTGTCAGACCCCTCGTTCGAGGCCATCGTGCGCACGAAGTAGCGGTCGATCTTCAGCGTGTCGAACGGCAGGCGGGTCAAATAGGAGAGCGAGGAGAAGCCGGTGCCGAAGTCGTCGAGCGCCAGGCCCGCGCCCACCTCGCGCAGACGGCGGAGGATGACGGCGGCGGCCTCCGGCTCGCGCATGATGTCGCTTTCGGTGATCTCCAGCTTGAGCGCGCCCTTGGGCAGTCCGGTGTCGGCGAGCAGCGCGCCCACGTCCTCGATCAGGTTGGGGCGGTGAATCTCGCCGGTGGAGAGATTGACGCTGACGGTGATCTCGCCGGCGGCGCGGTGCTTGCCGCGCCACTCGGCCAGCTGGGTGGCGGCCGCGCGCATCATGTGCGCGCCGAGTTCGACCAGGAGGCCCATTTCTTCGCAGAGCGGCAGGAAGTCGTCGGGCGGAATGAGGCCGCGGCGGGGGTGGCGCCAGCGGGCCAGCGCCTCGAACCCGGCGATGGCGCCGGTGTCGAGCCGCACCACGGGCTGGAAGAAGGGCACGATCTCGCCCCGCCCGATGGCGCCGCGCAGGTCCGACTCCATGGCGAGCCGCGTCAGGCTGTCGCCCTCGAGCGCGCGGCCGTAAGCCGCCGCGCCGCCGCGCCCGGCCTGCTTGGCCGACTCGACCGCGATCTCGGCGCGGCGCAGGAGTTCGGCCGCGTCGGGCGCGTCGGCGCCGCCCTCGGCGTCGACCGCGCCCATCGCCAGCGTCGGGAAGATGTCGAAGCCAGCGACGCGCAGCGGCAGCTCCATCGCCTTGCGCATAAGATCCGCCGGCTCGCCCACCTCCGCCGGCGCGAGCGCCGCGAACTCGTCCTCGCCGACGCGCGAAAGCAGCGCATTGGGCGGGAACGCGGCCGCCAGCCTCGACCCCAGGGCCGCCAGCACCAGGTCGGCGCGCTCGTGTCCAAGCGCCTCGTTCAGCCGGCGCAGGCGGTCGAGGTCGGCGACCACCAGCACATAGCCGCCGGCGGCCTGCAGCTGTTCCCGCGCGCGCGAGATGAAGCTGCGTCGGTCGAGCAGGCCGGTGAGCGCGTCCGTCTCGGAGGCGGCGAACTTGGTCTCCGGGACGATGACCCCGGCGGCGCGAACGCCGTCCTCCAGCCACTCGCCGCGCCAGATGCAGGCGTCGCCGCCGCGCATGCGCACGCGGGCGGTGATCTCGGAGCCCGGGCCCTGGATGCGCAGGATCTCATCGACCAGCGCGCGGTCCTGCGGCATCGACAAAGCGCGGACGGCCGCCGACGAGCACTCCGGCGCCAGCGGCGAGAGGCCGAGGCGCCGCGCGGCGCCGGTGAGGCGAAGTTTGTCGGCTTCCGGATCCCAACTCCACAGGACGACATCGGCGGCGCCCAGAGCCTCCAGCGTGACCGTCGCGTCCCAGATGAAGCGATCCTGCGCCTTAAGCGCCATGCCAATCCCGCCGACGCGGGCGGCGCCCGCGATTAGTCGTCCAAGCGCATCTTCGAGGCGGCCCCCGCCACCAGTCCGAACAAAAGATGATCTCGCCAATCGCCGTTAATTTTCAGATAAGCCTGTGCCCGGCCCTCGAGCTCGAAGCCGGCCTTGAGCAGCAGCGTGCGCGAGGCCTCGTTCTCGGGAATGCAAGCCGCTTCAAGGCGATGCAGGCCGAGCCGGCCGATGGCGAACCCGGTGAGCGCGCGCACGGCGGCCAGCGTATATCCTTTACGCTGGTGGGTCTCGCCGACCCAGTAGCCGACCTGTCCCATCTGGGCGACGCCGCGGCGGATGTTCGAGAGCGTGATGCCGCCGACGAGCTCGCCGTCGATCCTGCGGAACACCAGGAAGGCGTAACCGTAGCCCAGGTCCATGTCGCGCTGGTAGGCCGACAGGCGGCGGCGGAAGGCGGCGCGGCTAAGGTCGTCGGCCGGCCAGGTCGGCTCCCACGGCTGCAGGAAGGCGCGGCTGCGGCGGCGCAGCTCCGACCAGGCGCCATAGTCGCCGGTGCGCGGCGGACGCAGGACCACGCTCTCGCCTTCGACGCGAATGCCCGTGTCGGGCGCCATCCAATCCAGCAGAGCCATGGCGCGGCGACCCTAGCGCGGTTTCTTTCCGCCTGTGAAGCCGGCGCTGGCGCGAGTTCGAAGCTGTTGGAGCGGCGCCAAGTGGCGTCCTTCTCCCCTCGCGGGAGAAGGTGGACCGCGCACGCGGGCCGGATGAGGGGCCGCGCGGCGGCTTCCCGATATGGCTCAAGCGCCTTCTGTGGAGAGTTCGGCGCGGCCCCTCATCCGTCCGGGCTGCCGCCCGGCCACCTTCTCCCGCGAGGGGAGAAGGGACCGATGGCTCTAGCCGAAGAGGGCGGTGTGGAAGGCTTGGGCGGCGGGCTGGGCGGCTTTGGGCCCGAGAACGGTGGTCACGCTGCGGCCGGGCGCGAGCAGGCGGGCGCCGGCGCGGGCGATGTCGGCCGCGGTGACGGCGTCGATGGCCGCGGCGGTCTCGGCGGCGGGGATCGTGCGGCCGAACACCAGCAGCTGGCCGGCCGCGCCCTCGGCCCTGGCCAACGCCGACTCGCTGGCCATGAAGAGGCCGCCCTTGAGCTGCGCCTTGGCGCGGGCGAGCTCGCCCGGATCGAGCCGCTCGATCAACTGCATGAGCACGCGCGCCGCAACCTGCGCCGCGTGGGCCGCATCGCGCGCGGCCGTGCCGGCGTAGACGCCGAGCACGCCGGCGTCGGCGTGCGCCTCGAGGTAAGCGTCGATGGCGTAGACGAGCCCGAGGGTCTCGCGGACCTCTTGAAAGAGCCGTGACGACATGCCGCCGCCGAGCAGCTCGGCGAACAGCCGGAAGGCGAAATAGTCGGGGTCCGCGAGGCCCGCCGCCGGCAGCAGCAGCACGAGGTGCGCCTGCTCCAGCCGCTTGATGCGCGCCTCGGCGCCGCCGGCGAAGACGGCGGGCGGCGGGTCCGGGGGCGGCGTGGCGGCGGCCGGCTCCCCGAACCAGCGCTCGGCCAGCTTCAGGATTTCGTCCGCGTCGACCGCGCCGGCGGCGGCGACGACGATGCGGTCGGGCGCATAGAGCCGCCGGTGGAAGTCGGCGAGCACCGGCGAGGTCGCCGCCCCCACGGTGGCCTTCACCCCCAGCACCGGCCGGCCGAGCGGCTGGTCGGGATAGGCGAGGCCGGCCGCGATTTCGAACACCAGATCGTCGGGAATGTCGGCCGCCTCGGCGATCTCCTGGCCGACGACGCGCTTTTCCTTGGCGAGGTCGCCGGCGTCGAGCTTCGGCCGGAAGACGAGGTCGGAAATCACCGCCATGCCGAGCGCCGCGCCGCCTTTCAGCGCCCGCACCTGGAAGCTGGTGCGATCGTGGCCGGTGGCGGCGTTGATGTGCCCGCCTTCGGCCTCGACCGCCTCGACGATGCCGCGCGCCGAGCGGTCGCCGGCCGCCTTGAACACCATGTGTTCGAGCAGGTGCGCCCAGCCGGACTGCTCCGCCCGCTCGTGGCGTGCGCCGCGGCCGACGACGACCGAGAGGGCCAGCGTCTCCAGGCCCGGCATAGGGTCGCAGACGACGCGGGCGCCGTTCGCGAGGGTGTGGACGATGGGCGCCAAGGCCCCGGTCAGGCCTCGGCGAAGGCGCGGACGTAGGCCTTCACCGCTTCGAGGTCCGCCGGCAGCTTGTCGATGCGCTCGGCCTTCTTCGCCAGCGCTTCCACCGAGCGTGGGCGGGGCGGAGCGGCGCCGGCGGCGGCCTTCACCGCGTCCGGGAACTTGGCCGGGTGGGCGGTGGCCAGCACCACCATCGGCGTGCGCGCGTGGATGCGAACCCGCTCGGCGGCCGCCACGCCCACGGCCGTGTGCGGGTCGATGAGCTGGCCGGTCGCATGGAAGGTCGAGACGATGGCGCGGCTGGTGTCGGCCTCGCTGACGGCGACGCCGCTGAAGAGGGCGCGGATGGTCTTCAGCGCCTTGGGCGGCAGCTGCACGGCGCCCGTCTCGGCGAAGGCGCGCATGGTGCGGGCGACCTCCAGTCCCTCGCGCTCCACCGCCTCGAAGTAGAGCCGCTCGAAGTTGGACGAGACCTGGATGTCCATCGCCGGCGTCTGGGTGGCGACCACCGGGCCGCGGGCGTAGCGGCCGGTCTCGACGGCGCGGGCGACGATATCGTTGGCGTTGGTGGCGACGACGATCTTTTCGATCGGCACGCCCATGCGGTGGGCGACGAAGCCCGAGAAAGCGTCGCCGAAGTTGCCGGTGGGCACGCAGAAGGCGATCGGGCGCGCCGGCGCGCCGAGGGCCACGGCGGCCGTGACGTAGTAGACGACCTGGGCGGCGATCCGCGCCCAGTTGATCGAGTTGACGCCGGAGAGGTTGACCGCCTGCGGAAACCCTTGCGCCTGGAACAGGCCTTTGACGATCGCCTGGCAGTCGTCGAACGTCCCGTCGATGGCGATCGCGCGGACGTTGGCGCGCGCCGACGTGGTGATGAAGCGGCGCTGGACGTCGCTGATCTTGCCGTCCGGAAAGAGCACCACGACGCGCACGCCCTTGGCCCCGCCCAGCGCCTCGACCGCGGCCCCGCCCGTGTCGCCGGAGGTGGCGCAGACGACGGTCAGCGTCTGGCCCTTGGCCTTCAGCGCGTGCTCGTAGAGCCGCGCCACCAGCTGCATGGCGATGTCCTTGAACGCCAGCGTCGGCCCATGGAACAGTTCGAGCAGCCAGGACCCGGGGCCGAGCTGGCGCAGCGGTGCGACCGCGTCGTGGGTGAAGCCGGCGTAGGCGTCGTTGGCCATCTCAAGGAGGTCGGCGCGGGCGATCGTCTCGCCGGCGAAATGCGCCAGGATGTCGGCGGCGACCTCGGCGTAGGGGCGGCCGGCGAAGGCGGCGATCTCGGTCTCGCTGAGCAGCGGCCAGGTCTCGGGCGCGTAGAGGCCGCCGTCCGGGGCGAGCCCGGCCAGCACGGCGTCGAGGAAGCCGACATGCGGCGCCTCGCCTCTCGTCGATACGTAGCGCATCAGGTGGGGCGCCGCTTGCGAATGAGGCTGGCGAGGTAGACGCCCGCCAGCGCCACGGCAAGGCCGAACCAGGTGATCGCGTACTGGAGGTGGTTGTTGGGGATGTCGGCGGGCAGCGGCGCCGGCGCCGGGCCGCCCGGCGGCGGGGCCGGCGCCTCGAGCATCAGGAAGGTCGGCGCGGGATCGCTCGCGCCCAGGGCGCGCGCCATGGCCGGAATGTCGCGGGCGTACCAGGTGCGGTTGCCCGGCTCGTCGGGCGGCGTGGCGAAGTTGCGGGCGTCGCCCTTGCGCATGACGCCGGTGATCGGCGCCGAGAGCGGAACGCCCGGCGTCGGCGCGGCGCCGGCGGGAACAAAGCCGCGATCGACGAGGACCGCGCGGTAGGGGCCGGCGGAGAGTGGGCAGGCGGTGATGATGCGCCAGCCGGCGAGGCCGTCCTTGACGCCGTAGAGACGCACGCTCGGCGCGGTCTCGACGCTCGGGCAGGCGGCCTGGACGCGCACGTAGTCGATGTCGGCGCCATGGGCGGCCTCGTCGAGCACGTCGGCCAGCGGGCGCGGCGGGGCGGTCTGAAGGGCGGCGACGCGAGCGAGAATGCCCGCCTTCCAGTGCAGCCGCTGGATCTGCCAGACGCCGAGCCCGACCAGGATGACGACGCCCACGAGCGTGGCGAGCAGGGGTACGAGCGCGAACGTGCGCCCCTCCTGGCCGTGAGCAGCCACCTCCCCTACCGCTCATCCCCGCGAAAGCGCGGACCCAGGTGTTTTTGACGGACTGGCAGTTGCAACGCCCTCGCCGGACGAGCGGGCCCGGCGCTATCCGTGGACGAAAAAAGCCTGGGTCCCCGCCTTCGCGGGGATGAGCGGTGAAGGAAGCCCGGCGATCTAAAGGTCGTCATGGCTGGCTTCGGAGGCGCGGTGGTGGAACTGCAGCGCGATCATCAGACCCTTGAGCGGCCGGACGAGCGCGAGCGCCAGGATCGCCGCGAGCGGCAACCAGATGACGAGGTGCAGCCACACAGGCGGGTGGAAGGCGATCTCGGTGAAGAGGGCCGAGAAGCAGACGATCACGCCGACGATCAGCACGATGAAGACGGCCGGCCCATCGCCGGAGTCGGCCTGGGCCAGGTCGAAGCCGCAGGCTTCGCAGCGCTTGCCGACGCGAAGAAATCCCTCGAACAGCGCGCCCTCGCCACAGGCCGGGCACCGGCAGCCAAGGCCGGCGGCGACCGGGTTCACCGGTCGCCCAGGCGAGCTCACTTCATACTCGGCAGCAGCACGTAGACGAAGGTGAAGAGGAAGAGCCACACCACGTCGACGAAGTGCCAGTACCAGGCCGCGGCCTCGAAGCCGAAGTGCTTCTGCGGCGTGAAACCGCCGGCCATCAGCCGCCCGAGGCAGACGGTGAGGAAGATGGTGCCAACGATCACGTGGAAGCCGTGGAAGCCGGTGGCCATGAAGAAGGCCGAGCCGAACAGGCCGCCGTGCGCCGCGTCGGGCGAGAAGAACAGCTGGTCGGACAGAATGTGCCAGTACTCGTAGGCCTGGATGGAGGTGAACAGCAGGCCAAGCACGATGGTCAGCGCGAGCCCGACCTTGGCCGCCGTCCGGTTGCCGGTCTGCAGCGCGTGGTGCGCCCAGGTGACCGTGGTGCCCGAGGTCAGCAGCGTCAGGGTGTTGACCAGCGCCAAGTGGAACGGCGGCACCGGCTCGACGCCCTGTGGCGGCCAGACCGCCCAGGCCTGGGCGACCCCGTCGACGGGCGACAGCGTCCTGTGGTGATGGAACAGCGCCATCTCGAAGAAGATCCAGAACCAGGCGACGAAGAACATCACCTCGGAGGCGATGAAGAGGATCATCCCGTAGCGCAGGCCGATGGAGACCACCGGCGTGTGGTCGCCGCCGTTCGCCTCCTTCACCACGTCGCTCCACCAGCCGACCATGGTGTAGAGCACCCCGGCCAGACCGATCGCGAACACCCACCAGGTGTGCTTCTCGAGCCCGAACAGCCCCTTCATCCAGATGACCAGGCCGAACGCCATCACCGTGGCGGCGATGGAGCCGATCAACGGCCAGGCGCTGGGATGGACCAGGTGGTAGTCGTGCTTGACGGCGGCGTCGGCCATTGCGGTGTCTTTGGAACCCCTGAGCGATCTTGAGTCGTGCGTTGGCTATAGCCTTGCGGCCTGCCGTCCGCCAAGGGGCTCAGGCCGGCTTTGGCGCCGGGAAGAAGGTGTAGGAGAGGACGAGGCTGGAAAAGCCCTTGGTGTCGGGGTCGGAGGCGAAGCCCGGATCGATGAAATAGAGCACCGGAAAGCGCACCTTGGCGTGCGCCGGGATGGTCTGGTCGTTGAAGCAGAAGCACTGGAGCTTGCGCACGTAGGCGCCGGCTAGGGCCGGGGCGACGTTGTAGGCGGCGCGGCCGGTGAGCGGCTTGTCTGACAGGTTCTCGACGGTGAAGAAGGCAAGGCCGGTCGCGCCGATCTTGAGCGTCTGGCTGGGTTGCTCCGGTTTGAAGTCCCAGGGCAGGCCGCGGACGTTGGTGTCGAAACTGACCGTCACCGCTTGCGCCAGCACCGTCGTCGGCGCGTGGCTTGCTCTCGGCACCGCCCCGGCGAACCCGGTGGCCTGGCAGAAAGCGCGGTAGAGCGGCACCGCGGCGAAGGCCGCGCCGGTCATCACCACCAGCACCGCGACGCACGCCAGAACCACGCGTGTGTTGGCCCGCCGCGCGCGCTTAGAAGCCGATGTCGGCGACATGGCCCTTCATGCGGATGATGGTGACGATGAACACCAGGATGACGAAGGCGCCGAGGGATAGCGCGATGGCGATGCTGCGCCGCCGGCGCGCCTTGGCCTGGGCGTCGGTGTCGGGAACGAGCTGGCTCATCGCACCAGCGGCGCAAGGCCGCTGAACCGCTCGATCAGCAGGGCGGCGAACAGGGCGAACAGGTAGGCGATGGAGAAGGCGAAGAGGTCGCGCGCCTCTTTCGGACCCTTGACGTCATAGAGGCCGTCGGCGCGCTCGCGATCGTCGCCGGCGCGGCTGAGCACGAGCCGCACCGCCAGCGCCACGAAGGCCGCTCCGCCGACCGCGGCCGTCCCCAGATAGAGGGCGCCGCCGAGCCCGGTGACCGCCGGCGCGAGCGCGGTGACGACGAAGATGAGGCCGTAGATGAGGATCGCGCGCCGGGTCCTGGGCGCGCCGGCCACGACCGGCAGCATCGGCACGCCGGCCGCGGCGTAGTCGTCCTGCACATAGAGCGACAGCGACCAGAAGTGCGCCGGGGTCCACATGAAGATGATGGCGCAGAGGAGCCAGGCGTTAAGCGGCGCGGTTCCGCTGGCCGCGGCCCAGCCGATCACCGGCGGCAGCGCGCCGGCGAGGCCGCCGATGACGATGTTCTGCGGCGTCGAGCGCTTGAGCCAGAGCGTGTAGACGACCGCGTAGAAGAAGATGGTGAAGGCGAGCAAACCGGCCGCCAGAACGTTGGTCGCGAGCGCCATCAGGCCGACGGAGAAGATGCTGAGCACCACGCCGAGGCCGAGCGCATCGGCCTTTTGGACGCGGCCGGACGGCACGGAGCGATGGCGGGTTCGGCGCATCTTGGCGTCGAGATCGGCCTCGAAGCCCATGTTGAGCGCGCCCGAGGCGCCGGCGCCGACGGCGATGCAGAGCACCGCGATCGCGGCCAGCCAGGGGCTCATCGGCGCCCGCGCACAGACAAGCCCGGTGAGCGCGGTGAAGACGACGAGCGACATCACCCGCGGCTTCATCAGCTGCAGATAATCCTGCCAGCGGCCGGGCTGGGCGACGGCCTCGGTCATCGATGCGGACGTGTCGTTCATGGCGTTCCGGCCGGCGGCGAGGCCCCGGCTCGCGTCGATCCTAACACCTTTGACCGGCTAGTGGGCGCTGTCGGCGTGGACGTGCGGCAGTTCGGCGAACTGGTGGAACGGCGGCGGCGAGGACAGCGTCCATTCCAGCGTCGTCGCGCCCTCGCCCCAGGGGTTGGCCTCAGCCTTGCGATGGCGGATCGCCGCTTCGGCGAGGAGCACGAACCAGACCAGCATGCCGACCGCGGTGATGGCGAAGCCGATCGACGAGACGTAGTTCCATTGGGCGAACGCGAGCGGGTAGTCGATGGTCCGCCGCGGCATGCCCTGCAGGCCGAGGAAGTGCTGCGGGAAGAAGATCGTGTTGACCCCGACGAACATGAGCCAGAAGTGCACGGTGCCGAGGAACTCGTTGTACTTCACGCCCCACATCTTCTCGAACCAGTAGTAGAAGCCGGCGAAGATCGAGAACACCGCGCCCATCGAGAGCACGTAGTGGAAGTGGGCGATCACGTAGTAGGTGTCGTGCAGGCTGTAGTCGATGCCGGCGTTGGCCAGGACCACGCCCGTCAGGCCGCCGATGGTGAACAGGAAGATGAAGCCGACGGCGAACAGCATCGGCGTCTTGAACTCGATGGAGCCGCCCCACATCGTCGCGATCCATGAGAAGACCTTGATGCCGGTGGGGACGGCGATGATCATCGTCGCGGCGACGAAATAGGCCTGGAGGTTCACGTTCATGCCGACGGCGTACATGTGGTGCGCCCAGACGATGAAGCCCAGGAAGCCGATCGCAACCATCGCGTAGGCCATGGCCAGATACCCGAACACCGGCTTCTTGGAGAAGGTCGCCACGACCTGGCTGACGATGCCGAAGCCCGGCAGGATGAGGATGTAGACCTCAGGGTGGCCGAAGAACCAGAACAGGTGCTG
>DATGKF010000112.1:0-14738 GCA_035294785.1 Caulobacteraceae bacterium
ACGGCCGATGCGCTCGTCGCCCAGGGCGTCGCCCAGTCAACCCTGCAGGTCGACTGGAAGGGCAAGACCGACCTCGCCGTCCCAACACCCGACGGCGTCAAGGAACCGCTCAACAGGCGATCCACCATCGACATCAACTTCTAGGCTCCGCCCGCCCGGGCAACCTCGGCAAAGGGCCGCTCTGCACAAGGGCGGCCCTTTTTCTTTGCCCGCCAGGCCCGGTCTGGATAACTGACTCGCGAGCGCCGGCAGAGCGCGCGGGAGGACGAGATGCGCTTCGGGATCTTCTACGAGCACCAGCTGCCCAAGCCCTGGAACGCCGGGGACGAGGAGCGGCTGTTCCACCAGGCGCTGGAACAGGTCGTGCTCGCCGACAAGCTTGGCTACGACTACGCCTGGGAGGTCGAGCACCACTTCTTGGAGGAATACTCCCACTCCTCGGCGCCCGAGGTCTTCCTCGCCGCCTGCGCGGCGCTGACGAAGACCATCCGCCTCGGCCACGGCATCCGCCAGGTGATCCCCAACTACAACCACCCGGCCCGCACCGCCGAGGGGCTCGGCACGCTGGACATCATCAGCCACGGCCGTCTCGACTTCGGCATCGGCGAGGGCGCAACGCGCCTGGAGCTGGGCGGCTTCGGCATCCCGGCGAAGGAAAAGCGGGCGATGGCGCTGGAGGCCGGCGAGCAGATCGCCAACATGATGGTGATGGACCCCTACCCGGGCTACGAGGGCAAGGGCTTCTCCTTCCCTTGCCGCAACATCGTTCCCAAGCCCGTGCAGAAGCCGCATCCGCCGATGTGGATGGCCTGCACCAACCGCGACACGATCAAGGTCGCCGCCTCGATCGGCGTTGGGGCGCTGGCGTTCTCGTTCGTCAATCCGGAGGAGGCGCGAACCTGGGCCGAAATCTACTACGGCATCATCAAATCCGAAGAGTGCGTGCCGATCGGCCATGCGGTGAACGCCAACCTGGCGATGGTGTCGAACTTCTCCCTGCACCGCGATCGCGCCGAGGCGATCCGGCGCGGCCAGGAAGGGTTCGAGTTCTTCGGCTACGCGGTGAACGCGCTCGTCGCACACGACACCGTGCCGGGTCGCTCGAGCCTTTTCGCCGACTTCGTCAAGGCGCGCGGCGCCCGTGACGAGGAGCTGATCGCGGCGAGCCGCATGGCCGAGCGGCAGGCGAACGGCATCGGCACGCCCGACGACATCCGCGCCCATATCGAGGCGTTCGAGGAGGCCGGCGTCGACCAGGTGATCTTCCTGCAGCAGGCCGGCCGCAACAAACACGAGCACATCTGCGAGTCGCTGGAGCTGTTCGCCGCCGAGGTGATGCCCGCCTTCAAGGCCAAGGTCGCCGCTCGGGAAGCGAACAAGGCGAAGGACCTTGAGCCCTTTATCGACGCCGCCATGGCGCGCAAACGCTGGATGCCGCCGCTGGCCGACGACGAGATCCCCGTGGTGAAAGCCTCCGTCCAGCGGGCGCAGGTGGCGCGATAAGAGATCCGCTCTTTCGACGGCCCTGCTTCGTCCCTATCTGAGCGATGTCAACATAGCGGAGGGGCGTATGGACGGTTCTGGGACGGTGCTGGTCACGGGCGGGTCGGGCTATATCGGCGGCTGGTGTGTGATCGCGCTCCTGCAGCGAGGGTACGTCGTCCGCACAACTGTCCGCGATCTCGCTCGCGAGCCCGCTGCGCGCGCCGCCATCGCAAAGATCGTCGATCCGGGTAATCGTCTCAGCTTCCACGTCGTCAACCTCACCGCCGACGAGGGCTGGGACGAGGCGGTGGCCGGCTGCGACTACGTCCTGCACGTCGCCTCGCCGCTCGGCGTCACCGAGCCGAAGGACCCCAACGAACTCATAGCGCCCGCCCGCGAAGGCGCGCTCCGCGCCATCCGCGCCGCCATCAAGGCCGGCGTGAAACGGGTGGTGATGACCTCCTCCGTTGCCGCGACGAACCGGCCCGAGCCGGGCGACTGGACCGCCGACGAGACCGCCTGGACGGACGGCGATGACGCTAAGGTCGGCGCCTACGGCCGATCGAAGACGCTGGCCGAACGCGCCGCCTGGGACCTCATCAAGACGCAGACCGCAACCACGCTGGCGGTGGTCAATCCGGCGTTGGTGCTCGGTCCGGTGACCAGCGGCGACTTCTCGGAGTCGGTGCAGGTGGTCGAGCGGCTGCTCACCGGCCGCGTGCCCGGCCTGCCGCGCCTCGGCTTCAACGTCGTCGACGTTCGCGACGTGGCCGACCTGCACATCCGCGCCATGACCGCGCCGGAAGCGGCCGGGGAACGCTTCATCGCCGCCGCTCACTACGCCTGGATGACCGAGCTCGCCGATCTGCTTCGCCAGCGCCTCGACGCCGCGCATGCCGCGAACGTGCCGACGCGCAAGGTGCCGGACTTCGTCGTCCGCATCGTCGGCCTGTTCGACAAGGACTTGGGATCGGTGACGCCCGGGCTGAACCGCAGGCACGACTTCAGCTCCGCGAAGGCGCAGCAGAAGCTTGGCTGGACGCCACGCCCCCTCGCCGACACCATCCTCGACTGCGCCAACAGCCTGATCGCCGAGGGGATCGCGTAGCGCTTGACGGGTGCGCTCACCGGGCGTTCTCCGAAGGCTGAAGAGGAGATGCAGCCATGGCCTTCGCACAGCTTTCCAGGGTTCGGCTTGAGTACTTCCCGCACGGCGATGGGCCGGAACGCGTTGTGTTCATTCACGGATTCCAGGCATCCGCGCGCATCTGGCGGATGGTGCAACAGGCGCTTCCGGCCGACCGCTACGCCTCGATCGCGATCAACAACCGCGGCGCCGGCCAATCCGACGCGCCGCCCGATGAGGCGGACTTCGGCGTCGAGCCTTTCGCCGCCGATGCCTTCGAACTGGTCGAGCAACTGGGCTGGCGCGACTTCACCCTCGTCGGCCACTCGATGGGGGGCGCAACGGCGGCGCAGTTCGCTGTCGACCACCCGGCCCTGCTCAAGGGCCTCATCCTCCTGGACCCTGCCGATCCGGACGGGCGGCCGCTGCCGCCCGGCATAAGCATGGAAGCGCTGCTCGACGCCCGCATGGCCGCGCGGCGCGAGCAGTTGGCGCGCGGCGGCGCGGGCGATGGCGTCGATGCGTCCGGCGCCGGCGCCAACGCCGAGCTGTTGCAGGCGTTGGCCGAGGACATGCGCAACGCGCCGGAGCGGCGGCTGCGCGGCTCCATGCGCTCGATGCTGAACGTCCGCCTGGGCGAGCGCGTCAGAGCGCTGCCGATGCCGGTGATGCTGGCCGGCGGCGACGCCGACGCATTGATCCCGCTTGCCAGCATGCTCGCCACCTGGGCCAAGCTCCCCGCCGGCAGCGGCCTGCACCTCTGGCACGGGATCGGCCACTCGCCGAACCTCGATTGCCCGGACGAGCTGGCGGCGCTGATCCGGCGCTTCGTCGAGCAGACCATCCCGGCGCGCGGTGCGGCCGCCCAGCCGGTCGCCGCTGGCTAGCGGATCACCAACGGGCTGAACACGGCGACCCGCCCCAAGCCGATCAGTTGGGCGGCGATCTCGCGCCGTCGGCGGCTGAAGTCCTGCTCCCTCCAGGTCGCCACACCCGGCTCGGTGCTGGTGGGACAGAATGCCAGCGGGCCGAGGTCGTGACAAAGCGGCGGCTTTACGAGGCCGCAACTCATCAGCATGTCATCGATGGGATCGTTGTCGGGCCAGGCCGGGAAGCCCAGCTGGGCCGCCAGGGCGAGCGCGCCCAGCGCCTGTGCGCGGGAGAAAGCGTAGGCCAGGTTCAGGAAGCTCAGCGCCGCGTTGATGTTGCAGAGATCGCTGCGGAAGGAGAGGCGCCCGGCCTCGAGCTCCACCCGCTGGCCCCAGACGCCGTGCGCCCGATCCGGCTCCGCGGCCAGTCGCTCGGCAAGGGCGGCGATCTGCGGCGGCGTCAGGAACGTGTCATCGTCGATGGCGATGTAGTGGTCGAAGGGCGCCGCCGCGGCGATGGGAAAGCGTGCGCCAGCGCCGCGGTTATCGGCTTTCCGGTACCACACTTCGTCCCAGGCGATGTCGTTGCGGTCGCGAAGGCTGGCGTCGGCCGCCTGGTCGAGCAGGAAGATCGGGGCCTCTGGCAGCGCCTCGCGCGCGTTTCGGGTGACCAGCCCGATGTTCTGCGGCCGCTTGTAGTTCTGGATGATGACGGCGACGGACGGCACGCGCGCTAGCGGCTTGCAACCAGCGTGAAGGTCCCGGGGATCGTGGCGTCGGTCCAGCCAGGATGCTCCTCCAGCCGCGCGACGCGGAAGCCCGCGCCGATCACCGCGGTGACGATCTCGCCGAGCGTCCAAAAGCGAAGAACGCACTGGCCCAGCTGGCGGCCGGCGCCCGTCGGATCGGGCACGTCGCCGAGCACCGGCTCGCTCAGGAAATAGTCGCCGGGCGCGCCAGGCTGGAACAACTTGCGCTCAACCGGATGGAACTCGTTGATGAGTAGGACGCCGCCGGTCGCGGCGAGTCCGGCCATGACGGCGAAGAAGCGATCCAGATCCTGGTGATAGTGGAGGACGCCAAGCTCCAGGACCACCGCGTCGAACGGCGCGAGGCCGAGCGTGTCCGCTTCGATCACATCGCCCAGCCGATAGTCGATCGCGACGCCGGCCGCCGCCGCCAACTCCAGCGCGTAGCGGCGGTTTTCTTGGCCGAAGTCGATGACGGTCGCCTCGGCGCCGAGCAGCGCCAGCGCCACGGCGACGCGACCGTTCGAGCCTTGGATGCTGACGATGCGCGTTCGGGCCACGTCCCCTAGGTGCGGCAGCAGGCGGCGGAGCTTGAAGCGCGGGTCGGCGACAAGCTTGGCGGCTTCGGCGGCGGGCGCGCCGATGGCGTCGACCCACGCTTCGTAACGGCCGGCGTTCCAGGCCGCGCGGTTCGTCTCGGCGGCGTCGTCAGGCGCGGCGACCATCGCACCTCCTTCCGGCGTTCGAATGCGCAGAGGGGCCAGTCTAGCGCAAGCGTGCCGGACGCGGCGACGTCCCTACCCGGCGTCTTGCCACGGCCGCGGGCGGCAGACACGATGCCGGCAAAACGAGGAGGCGTCCATGAAGGTCGGGGTTTCGCTGTTCGCGCAGAACTACACCGACTGGGACCGCTATGAGGCGGCCGAGGCGGGCGTCGAGAGCGGGAACGGTCCGCCGCGCATCTCCGACGCGCAGATCTACCGCGAGCAGTTTCAGCTAGGCCGGCTGATCGAGCCCCTGGGGTTCGACTCGCTGTGGACCGTCGAGCATCACTTCACGCCCTACACGATGATCAACAACCCGACCCAGTTCCTTGCCTACTTCGCCGGCTGCACCGAGCGGATCGACATGGGGACGATGGTCGTCGTGTTGCCCTGGCACGACCCGATCCAGGTCGCCGAGGGGTTCGTCGCGCTCGATCACATGCTGGGCGGGCGGCGGCTGAAGGTGGGGATGGGCCGTGGGCTGGGCATCCGCGAATACAACGGCTTGCGCGTTCCGATGGATGAATCGCGCGAGCGCTTCAAGGAGTCGCTCGACCTGCTGCGCGCCAGCCTGAGAGACGAGTGGTTCTCCTTCGACGGCCAGTTCCACCAGGTCGGGCGCACGTCTCTGCGCCCACGCCCACGGCCGGGTTCGACCCTCCTGGACGACCTCTACATCGCCTGGGGCAGCCCCTCGTCGATGCCGGTGGCCGCACATGAGAACTGCAAGCCGCTGTTCATTCCTCAACGGCTTTGGGAGGACCACAAGCAAGAGTTGGGCGAATACAACCGCATCCGCGTGGAGGAGCACGGCTGGAAGCCCGAGCGGCCGACGGTGGTCTGCTGGGTCTATTGCGCCGAGACCGACGCCGCGGCCGAAGAGGGCGCGCGCCGCTATCTGCCGGAATATGGCGACAGCGCCCTTCGCCACTACCAGTTCCTGGGCGAGCACTTGCAGGGGCTGAAGGGCTACGAATACTACGCCCAGATGGCCACCATGCGCGCCAACCTGCCTCCCGAGTTCGACACGGCCGGCATCTATCTGCAGAACAACGTCTGGGGCAGTCCGAAGACCTGCCTCGAAAAGCTCGAACGGATCAGCATGATGATGGGGGCGGACGAGTTCGTCGCCGTCTTCTCCTATGGCTCGATGTCGATCGAAACGGCGGAGGCCAGCATGCGTCTCTTCGCCCAGGCGGTGCTGCCCAAGACCCAGGCCTTCGCCCTTTCTGATCCGCCGCTGCTCGTCTCCTGACGCGGGCGCCGCTCGGCTGGCTCAGGTCAACGGGCGGACGTCGGGACCGGCGACCGCGGGCGCTTCCGAGCGGAAGCCGATGCGGGCGTGCGTGCCGTCGCAGAACGGCTTCGTGGCCGACCCGCCGCAGCGGCAGAGCCGCGCGTTCTCGACTCGGTTCACCGTCCGCCCCGTGCCGGAGCAGATCTCCAGCGGCCCCACCACCTGCAGGGGACCGTCCTCCAGCGGCGTGATCTCGAGAAGGCCGTTGCGAACCGGGAGCGGCTCGGACTCGATGGTCTCCGGCTCGCCCGTCGCCACGAAGGCCACGCCGCGGTGGCTGTTGTCGCAGAACGGTTTGTTCGCCGACTTGCCGCACCGGCAGAGGGTCGCCCGGAACAGGGCGCCGCGGCCCTCGATCACCATTTGCGCCCGCACGGCGTAGGGGCCGTTCTCGCGCACGGTCAGCACGTTCACCGGCGGGGCGCTCTCCTGCGGACCGTCATCGTGGCGTTCATAGGTGATGGCGCCTGATGGGCAGGCGTGGGCGATCTCCGTGCAGCGCCCGACCGAGACCGTCTCCGGATGCAGCCACGGGCCCTTGACGTTGGCCAGGAACACGCTGGGCGCCCCCAGGACGCAGCGGCGCGAGTGAATGCAGCGCGTGGGGTCGAAGCGAAGCGTTAGCTCCGGCGTTCGCGCGACATTTGGGTCGTCCCCGCTCTCGGGCGCCGGCTGTGGCGGCGGGGCCGGTGGCGGCGCGGCGGCGCTCGCCACGCCCTCGACAGCGGCGGCGATGTGGGTCTCGAACCGTTCGTGCAGACCGGTGAAGCGATGGGCCAAGCCGTCCAGCCGCCCGGCGAGACCTTCGAGCGGCGCGCTCGTCGCCAACGCCGCCGCGGCAGCGGCCAGCTCACGCGCCCGTTCGCCCAGGATCTGCGCCGCGCACCGCTGCACCAGCTGCCCCGACGACATGGGTAGCGCAAACGTCAGACCGCCCGTGGCGCCGGCCGCCGAACCGCCGGCGGGAAGCGTCGTCGCCGCTTCGCCGACCATGGTCACCGCGTACATCAGGTCGGTCGCGGCGGCGGCCAGTTCGACGCGCAGGCCGCGCGGCAGCGGCGCGGGCGAGAAGACCTGGGCGAACGTCCGCATCATCAGCGCATAGATCGCGTTGCCGAGATCGACGACCTTGGCCGTGACCGGGTCGGCGATCCCCGTCATTTCGGGGGCGGCGCGATCGGCGTCCAGGCTGGGATTCTCGACGGCAGGCCGGCCCGGCTCGAACGCCGGCCGCGCCCGCTGCAAGGCAGCCAGCTCGTTGCGGATGGCGGCGAAGCGCTGAAAATGCGAGCCGTCGCGGTGCGCCGGCGCGCCCTCGCCCTGTGACACGATCTCGTCGATGGCGCGGCGCGCGGAGGCCAGATCGGAGATGTCGAACAGGCCCGGCAGGCCGATCTCGCTGCGGCCGACCTGCGCCTCGCCGTGGCCGACGAAGACGTTGGCCTCGCCGATGGCCTCGGTCAGGCTGGCGAGCCCGCCGAGGATGGCGTGGTAGAGCTGCCCCTGGCTGTCGTAGTCCCGCGGCGTCGGGCTGAGCAGATCCGGGCGCTCGGGGCGGCGGTGGTGGTCCGGATGGTCAAATCCAGCGCCGTCGACCATGACCACGCCCTCAGGCCGCTCGAGATAGAGGAAGTGGTCGAGAGCGCGGCGGCTGAATGGCGTCAGGCGCATCACGACGTTGGCCGGGAACCGCTCGCTCTCCACGGGAAACGGCGGACGCCACAGGTGCGGCGCCGATCCGGTCGCGGTGAGCAGGTTGTTGACCAGCGACAGGTGCAGCATCTCCTCGAGCGCCACCTGCCTGAGCGACCGCCGCCAGCGCTCGATCGCGGCCAGCTCGTCCGCTATGACGCCCTCGCCGACGTCCCGCTTCAGGCTCCACATGGCGTAGAGATAGCTGCACATGACCGAGTGCTCGAACTCGGCGGCCTCGCAGAGCAGAAAGAACAGCTCCTCGCGGTCCTGAATGACGATGTCGGCGTGCTGCATGAAACCATACTAACGCGCGCGACGGGCGCCCGCCCACCGGTCACCTGCTGGACCTTGACGCGAGGGCGCCGTGGGCACGGCCGCTGGGGTGCGGTATCCTTGCGGTCGAAGGATCCGAGGAGACAAAGCCCGTGCACGACCTGATCATCCGGGGTGGAACCATCGTCGACGGAACGGGCGGCGAGCCCTACGTCGGCGACATCGCGATCAACGGCGACAAGATCACCGCCGTCGGCAAGGTCGAAGGACCGGCTCGACGCGAGATCGACGCCGCCGGCAAGATCGTCACCCCCGGCTGGGTCGACATTCACACCCACTATGACGGACAGGCGACCTGGGACCCGCTGATGGCCCCCTCCAGCTGGCACGGCGTGACCACAGCCATCATGGGCAACTGCGGCGTCGGCTTCGCGCCGGTGAAGCCAGACCAGCACGAGTTCCTCATCGAGTTGATGGAAGGCGTCGAGGACATCCCCGGCTCCGCCCTCGCCGAAGGCATCGACTGGACGTGGGAGAGCTTCCCCGAATACCTCGATGCGCTGGAATCGAAGAAGCGCACGATCGACGTCGGCGTGCACGTGCCGCACGCCTCGGTCCGCGCCTACGTGCTCGGCGAGCGCTGCAACACCGACTACGAGCCGAACGCCGGCGAGATCGCCCAGATGGCCGCCCTGGTTCGCGAGGGCGTCATCGCGGGCGCGCTCGGCTTCTCCACCTCGCGCACCTTGCTGCACAAAGACCTGAAGGGCGTGCACATGCCCGGCACCTTCGCCGGCTCCGACGAGATGCTGGCGCTGGGCTTGTCCATGAAGGGGCTGAAGCACGGCGTCTTCGAGATGGTCTCCGACCACCTGGGCGACGACGACGAGTGGATGTGGGTCAAGGGTTTCGCCAACGAGACCAACCTGCCGGTGACGCTGGTCGCCACCTCGGCCGGCGCCTACCAGGGCGACAAGATGTACAACATCGCCGAGGAAGCCCGCGCCCACGGGATGGACATCCGCCCGCAGATCGCGGGCCGTCCGACAGGAATCCTGCAGGGGCTGACGTCGAGCTTCAACGTCTTCTCCGGCCATCCGACCTACCGGCGCGAGATCGCCAACCTGCCGCTGGCGGAGAAGGTGGCGACGATGCAGCGGCCCGAGATCCGGGCGGCGCTGATGTCCGAGCAGAGCGCCATGCGCGGCGGCGGCATGGCCGACCCGAACGAGCTCCTCTATCGGGTGTTCCCGCTGGGCGAGAACCCGAACTACGAGCCCGACCGCGACGGCAGCGTCGGCGGCATGGCCGAGGCGGCCGGCGTCACGCCCATGGAGATGATGTACGATCTGCTGCTCCGCGACGGCGGGCGCGAGCTCTTTTACCAGCCGCTTGGCGGCTACTTCACCTACAACTTCGACTTCTTCCGCAAGAACATGCAGCACCCGAACGTGCTGTTCGGCCTCTCGGACGGCGGCGCCCACTGCGGCGTCATCGCCGACGCCGGCATGCCCACCTTCATCCTCGCCCACTGGGCGCGCGACCGGGTGAAGGGCGAGAAGTTCCCGCTCGAGTTCCTCGTCCGCAAGCTGACCAGCGACACCGCCAAGGCTTATGGCCTGAACGACCGCGGCCAGCTGAAGCCGGGCCTGCTCGCCGACGTGAACATCATCGACTTCGACGCCCTTCGTTTGCACCGGCCCGAGGCCGTCTACGACCTCCCGGCCGGCGGCCGGCGCCTGGTGCAGCGCGCCGAGGGCTACCGCTACACCATCAAGTCCGGCGAGGTGACCTTCGAAGACGGCGAGCACACCGGCGCCCTCCCCGGCGGCTTGGTGCGCGGCGGCCGCGAAGCGGTGATCCTGGAAGCGGCGTAAGCCGCCCGCCAGCCCCGGCGGCGGTTTCGCCTCCTGACTTTGTCCTGGCGACAGCCAAAGCTAACCTCAGCGCCGAGTAACGCCAGCCCGGAGCACAACCATGATCCGCACCCTCTCCTGCCACTGCGGCGCCGTGCGTCTCGCGTGCAACGCCGAGCTTGCCGATCTCGGGGAATGCAATTGTTCGACGTGCGCGAGATACGGCTTCATTTACTGGAAGGTGCGCCACGACCAGGTTCGTCTCACGACGCCCCGCTCCGGACTGTCGACCTACGTCTGGAGGTTCGTCGACAACGGTCTCCACTTCTGCAAGTCCTGCGGGGTGGCGATCGCGCGGACAGGCGAAGACAACTACTTCATGATCAACGCGCGCTGCCTCGATGACGTTGACGTCTTCACCTTGGACGTCGGTCGCTATGACGGCAGGACCGACATACCGGGTGGCGACAACGTGCCTCCGCTCGCCGAGAGCGGATGATCCCGCTACGCTGTGCGGTGTAGCCCTCGCAGTTGAAGCAGAACAGGAAGCCAGCCCGATGGCCCGTTACGACAGCATCCTAGGCACGATCGGCCACACGCCGGTGGTTCGCATCAACCGGCTCGGGCCGGCGGGCGTGAACCTTTGGGTCAAGGTCGAAGCGTTTAACCCGCTGGGTTCGGTCAAGGATCGGTTGGCGTTGGGCGTCATCGAGGCGGCCGAAGCCTCGGGCGAACTCAAGCCCGGCCAGACCGTGATCGAGGCGACCAGCGGCAACACCGGCATCGGCCTGGCGATGGTCTGCGCGGCCAAGGGCTATCCGCTGGTGCTGACCATGCCGGAGACCTTCAGCGTCGAGCGGCGGCGGCTGATGCGCTTCCTCGGGGCCAAGCTGGTGCTGACCCCGGCGGCGCTGCGCGCCAAGGGCATGGTCGACAAGACCATCGAACTGGCCAAGAAGCACGGCTGGTACATGACCCGGCAGTTCGAGAACGAGGCGAACCCAGACATGCACTCGCGCACGACGGCGCGGGAGATCATGGACGACTTCAAAGGTGAGAGCCTCGACTACTGGGTCACCGGCTATGGCACCGGCGGCACGCTGAAGGGCGTCGCGCGGGTGCTGGCGAAGGAGAGCCCGAACACCAAGGTCGTGGTCTGCGAGCCGGAGACGGCGGCCCTCCTGTCGAGCCATCAGCCGCAGGCGCGGCGCGAGGACGGCACGCCCGCGCAAGCGCACCCCGCCTGGACGCCGCACCCGATGCAGGGCTGGACGCCGGACTTCATCCCCAAGCTGACCGGCGATGCCGTCGACGCCGGCCTCGTCGGGCGCTTGCTGACGATCAGCGGCCCCGACGCAATCCGCTCCAGCCAGGCGCTGGCGAAGAAGGAAGGCATCTTCGTTGGCATCACCTCCGGCGCGACCTTCGCCGGCGCGCTGAAGGTGGCGGAGGAAGCGGAAAAGGGCGCGAACGTGCTCTGCATGCTGCCCGACACCGGCGAGCGCTACCTCTCGACGCCGCTGTTCGAGAACGTCCCGGTGGACATGACCGAGGAAGAGATCGCCATCTGGCGCTCGACCCCGCTCGGCGTCGAAGCGGCCGCCGCGGGCTAGCCGCCGTCCTTGGCGATGCGGACGATCGTGCCGTTGCGATCCTCGGCGACCCAGAGGGCGCCGTCCGGAGTGACCGCAAAGCCGACCGGCGCGCCCGATGGGCGGCGGCCCTTCACCGCGTCCCAACCGGGCGTGAGGATGAAGCCGTTCGCCGCCGGCCCTTCGCGGTAAGCGCGCCGCGTCGCCGCCGCGCCCGGCTGGCCGTAGACGGCGAACGTCGGCTTGGCGTTTGGAATCGGCGCGCCGGTCGCATCGACGCTGAAGGCGACGATGCGCGAGCCCGTGGCGCGGTAGCCGTGCAGGCTGACGATGAGCTTGCCGGCCAGCGTCGGGAACATCGCGCCCGAATAGTAGAGCATCGAGAGCGGCGCGCCGTGCGGCGGCAGCATCAGAACGGGCCGTGTGCGGGCGGCGCCGGCGCAATCGAGCGGGCTCTTGCCCCGCCAGGCCGGCGCCACCGCCGTCGCCTCGATGCAATAGGGCCAGCCGTAGTTCGCGCCGGCGCGCAGGCGGTTGATGACGTCGTAGGGGGCGTCGGCGCTCGTCAAATCGATGCCGTTCTCGCCCTGGAAGATCGCGCCGGAGCTATGCATGGCCAGCGCCAGCGAATTGCGCAGTCCACGGGCGTAGGTGGTCGGCGTCTGGGCCCATCGGCCGCCGCCGAGATAGGCGAAGCGCCAGATGGCCGCCTGCGGGTGGTCGCCCTCGGCCTGCGGGCAGCGGGTCGCGCCCGCGGCCGGTGGGCACTGGTCGGTCGGCGCGCCGACGTTGACCAGGAGCGCGTTGTCGCGGTCGAAGAGGAAGCTCGACAGCGGATGCCGGTCCGGATGCAGGCTGTTGTCGGGCAGACCGGACACCACGGTCTCAACCGTTGACGGCGGGTCGGCCGCGTCGGGATCGAAGCGGACGATGCGGCTCATCTCCCCGAGGTAGACCTTCCCGTCCGGGCCGAAGGCGGCCGTGTGCGGCAGGTCGAGCTTGTCGAGCAGGCGCTTGAGCGTCGGCTGGCCGCCCGGCCTTGGCGTGAGACGCCAGACAGACCCCTGCCCGCGCAGCCAGCCGCCCAAGTCGACGACCAGCAGGTCGCCGTTCGCCAGTGGCAGCAGCGTGCGCGGCAGGCGCAGCGTCCGCTTCGACGGCGGCGCATCGGCCGGCGACGGACCGTAGACGAGGCCGGCGCAGAGGCCCTTCGCCATCCCGATCGGCAACCGGGCATAGCCGCCGCAGGGATGCGCGGCGTCAACGGCGTAGCCGATGTAGACCGGCGCAGCGGCCGCGGGTGATGCGATCAGAAGGGCGGCGACGACGAGGATAAGGGTCTTCAAGCGAGTCGGTCTTGCTCTAAGCTTGGCCGATCATAAGCTCAAACGACGGGGATCACGCCATGACGACGCCGCTTTCGGGACAGGTGGCGCTGGTCGCCGGCGCGACGCGGGCCGCCGGACGCGGGATCGCCATCGAGCTCGCGGCTGCCGGCGCCAAGGTCTATTGCACCGGCCGCAGCGTCCGCGGCGCGCCCGCAACCGCCGGTCGGCCGGAGACGATCGAAGAGACGGCCGAGATGATCGAAGCGGCGGGCGGCCGCGCCGTCGCCGTGCGCGTCGACCATCAGGTCGAGGCCGAAGTCGAGGCTCTGGCCGCTCGCATCGCGGCCGACGACGGGCGGCTGGATATTCTGGTCAACGACGTCTGGGGCGGCGATACGGCCATCGCCTGGGGCGCCTCGTTCTGGTCGCTCGATATCGCGGCCGTGCGCGGCCTGCTCGACCAGGCGGTCATGAGTCACCTGATCACGGCGCGGCGCCTGGCGCCGATGATGGTCGCGGCCAAGCGCGGGCTGATCGTCGAAGTGACCGACGGCGCGCTGAACGGTTATCGCGGCCAACTGCTCTATGACCTGGTCAAGGCGTCCGTGATCCGCCTCGCCTACGCGATGGCCTGGGACCTGGCGAGGACGGGTGTAACAGCCGTGGCTATCTCCCCAGGCTTCCTGCGCTCGGAGGCGATCCTCGACGGCTTCGGGGTCACTGAGGCCAACTGGCGCGCCGCGGCCGAGGATCGGCCCGACTTCGCGCTATCGGAAACGCCGCGCTACATCGGCCGCGCGATCGCCGCCCTGGCCGCTGACCCGCAGGTCAGGCGCAAGGCGGGCGCTTCGCTCAGCGTCGGCGACCTGGCCGACGAGTATGGCTTCGACGATGTCGATGGCCGCAGGCCGCACTTCTGGCGCGAGGTCGAAGCGTGGCTCGAGCCGCAGATCGCCGCCGCCGAGCCGCTCGACGGCCGCGCCCGTTTCATGGCCGAGGCCGGCTACATGAGCCGCCACCTGACGCCTTCGCGCGCGGAGACGGCGCGGCGCTACGCGGCCAAGCTCGGATGGACGCGCCTCGGCGCCGGCCTGCAGCCGATCGTCTAGAGGCTCGGGTTGATCAGGTACTTCTCGCCGGTGGCGCGCTTGTTGTAGGCGGCGATGACGGCCGGATCGAGCGCCTCGGCCAGCGAGATGGTCTTGGTGTAGTGGCTGGCGAACGTGGTGGTGATCTCCGCCGCGACCTTGGCCCGCAGCCGCGCGACCTCAGCCGCGCCGACCTTGCCCAGGAAGGGCGTCAGCAGCCATCCGCCCAGACCCCAGGCCATGCCGAAGGCGCGGTTCAGTTCCGTCGGTCCGGTGTTCAGGCCGCCGTAGATGTAAACCTGCTTGTGGATGGTCGAGCCGTAACGGCTGAAACCCTGGGCATTGCGGTTGGCGGCGATCTCCATGCCGGTGAGGATCTGGCCGGCCAGCGGGCCGCCGCCGATGGCGTCGAACGCCAGCGTCGCCCCGGTCGCGACGAGCCCCTCGGTGAGATCGGTCATGAAACTGGGTTTGGACGAGTCGCAGACGTACGTCGCGCCGATGCCGCGCAGCAGCGCCTCCTGCTCGGCGCTGCGAACGATGTTGACCAGTTCGACGCCTTCCGCCTTGCACAGCTTGACCAGCATCTGGCCGAGGTTCGAGGCGGCGGCGGTGT
>DATGKF010000113.1:0-5619 GCA_035294785.1 Caulobacteraceae bacterium
GATCGTCGGGGCCGTTCCAGCCGTACTCGAGCACGCGCTGCGGCTCGAGCGCCGTGACCGTGCTGTCGATCACCACGCCGCTGTCGCCGAAGTCCAGGTTCACCGGACCGCCCATGCGAAGCTCGATCCGCCCTGGCGCCAGCCACTGAACCAGGAGGTCCGGCTCGGTCAGCGCCGCCCAGACCCGCTCGACGTGCTCGTCGATCAGCGCGCCGAGGCGCGCCTCGACGGCGTCGCCCTCACGAACGAAGTGTGCGGGTTCGAATTCTGGCTCCAGCATGACGCCCTCCCTGTTTCGGGTTGGGCCAGTGTGCGGCGGTCGGGGCCGAGCGCATTGACTCCGATCAAATCGGGCCTAAGGCCGGCGCGGCTCAGCCTTCGACGGTGAAGGTCAGTCCGGCGTGCTTTTCCAGCCGGGCGATCAGCGCTTCGCCCATCGCCGCGGCGCTGGTCCAGCAGCCGCCCGGCGTCTGCTCGCGGCTGACATCGCGGGCCAGGCAGACGGCGCTCTCGCCCAGCATTTTCGAGGTCGAGCCGTAGCCGGGATCCATGTCGCCCTTGACCGAACAGCGGACGGTCTTGCCCTCGGCCGTCTCGCCGATGACGAGGATGTCGTAGAAGCCAGCCTCGCGATCTTCCTTCGAGGGCCCTTCGCCGGGCTGCGGCATCGGGCCGTCGCCGAAACTAAAGCCGCCTGGCGGTCCGCCCTTCGGCGGCCCGTCGATCATCAGCATCTCGTCATACTGGAAGTCTGTCCCCCACGCGTGGCCGAGCAAGAGGTTCGAGCGGTGCACGGCCTTGGAGTTGATCGAGGCCATCATGAAGGGCGCGACCCACGAGCCCGTCACTTTGTCCTCGTACGGGGTCTCGCCGTCCGGCTGGGCCGGGCCCTTGAAGCCGGGCGTCAGCGCGAACGGGTCGGCCAGGACGGCTTGCAGGCCGGGGTCGGCCTGAGCGGCGGCCATGGTCGCCATGCCGCTGGCCAGCGTGCCGCCGGAAAGGCCGCCCTGCATGGCCCGCACCCGGCCGCGCACGCGGGTCGCTGGGGCGCCGAAGCGCTTTTTCGCCTCCTCCTCGACGAAGAAGACGCCGAGGTCGAAGGGGATGGAATCGAACCCACAGGAGAAGACGATGCGCGCGCCAGAGGCCTTCGCCTTGCCCTCGTTGGCCGCGATCATCTTGGCGATCCAGTGCGACTCGCCGGTGAGGTCGACGTAGTCGCATCCCGCCTCCGCGCACGCGGCGACCAGCCCGTCGCCATAGAGCTGGTAGGGCCCGACCGTGGTGATGATCACCTTCGCCCGCTTGGCCATCGCCGCCAGCGAGGCCGGATCGGAGGCGTCGGCGACGACCAGCGGCACGCTCTCCAGCGCTCCCATTTCGTCGCGTACGGCGGCCAGCTTGTCGGCGCTCCGCCCCGCCATCGCCCACTTGAGGTCGCCGCCCTCGCCATAGGTGCGGAAGAGGTGCTCGGCGACCAGCCTGCCGGTGTAGCCGGTCGCGCCATAGACGATGATGTCGAACTCGGCCATGGCCGCCCTCCGCTGATGCGGGCGCGACCCTTCCAGCCTGCCGCGACGGCGGTCAAGCGGCGGTGTCGACCGGCATGTTGCAGAGCAACCCGAACGGGTTGCCCCAGGGATCGTCGAAGAAGCCAAGCCAGACGTCGACGCCCTGGTGATTGCGGGCGATGCGGCGCGGCTCCTGGCTGAACTGGACGCCGCGCGCTTTCAGCGCCGCGGTGGCCTCGTGCACCCGCCCATCGGCCCCCAGATAGACGGTGCGGCCGCGCCTTGGCGTCGCCGTGCGCTGGACGATCAGGTTGATGTCGCCGCAGCGGACGAAGATCGAATCGCCGACCTCGTCGACAAACGGCAAGCCGAGGACGCCGCAATAGAAGGCCCTGGCCGCCTCGAGGTCGGTGCAGCCCAGTTCGACCTGCGCGACCCGGATCGGCAGGCCGGTCGGCGAGGCGTCGACGGCGATCGCCGCCTGCGGCGGGGCCTCCTCGGCCCGCTTGATCAGGCCGGAAAGCACGTTCCAGCTCTTCAGCCCGAAAGCGGTGGCCACCAGCTCCAGGCTGCGCGCGGTGGACACGCTGACGCCGTCGTCCGCCAGGGCGCCGCGCAGCGCCTTGGCCATGAGTTTCGCATCGCGGAAATCGCGCATGGTCGAACCTTTCTCAACGCGAACAGAGCGCTTCAGGGCTTGCGTTGCTGAGCCGTTCGCATGAGCGAAGGTTCGGGTCTCATCGATGCGTTCGCCTTACCCCTGGGGCGCAAGCAGCCGGCCGCATCAGCCGGGCAGCAGATTTGGGCAGGCGGCGGCGCCTGTCAACAGCGCCGCCGTTGTCGCGCTCCCCGGGGGTCTGTATGGTCCGCGCCGAGCCGCCGCGGGAGAGCGCAATGCAATCGTCCATGTCCAACACGAAAGGAGATGCCGTTCATCAAAGGGACATGACGCTTTATGCGATCGCTCACCACGAGGGCGCCGGCGCCTGTACACAGAGCTAGCCGCACACCCAAGCGCGCCGCCGCGCGCCTCGACTCAACCAACTTCGACGCCGCGCCGCCAGCTGGCGCCTCACGCCCAGGCGCTGCGCTCGCCGGCGGCCGCTGGCGCAAGCTGTTGTCTTACTACCGCCCCCACATCGGGCTGCTGGCGGCCGACCTCGCCTGCGCCATCCTGGTGTCGGCGACGGCGCTCGCGCTGCCGCTCTGCGCCAACATTGTCGTCAAGCGGCTGACGCAGGCCGGCGCCCAGCCGGCCGCGCTCGACCAGATCTACCTGATGGGCGGGGCGATGCTGGCCCTCCTGGCCATCCAGGCGCTCGCCACCCTGTTCGTCGACTACCAGGGCCACGTCATGGGCGCGAAGATGGAAAGCGCCATGCGCCAGGAGCTGTTCGAGCACTACCAGAGCCTGTCGTTCGGCTTCTACGACGGCCAGCGGGTCGGCCAGCTGATGTCGCGGCTCTCCAACGACCTGTTTTCCCTGGGCGAGTTCTACCACCACGGTCCTGAGGACCTGGCGATCGCGGTGCTCAAATTCACCGGCGCCCTCGCCATCATGTTCTACCTCGACACGCCGCTCAGCCTGATCGTCGTCGCGCTGACCCCGTTCGCCGCCGCTTATGCGCTCTACTTCAACGGCCGCATGCACCTGGCGCTGAGCCAGGGGAAGGCGCGCATCGCCGCCATCAACGAGCGGGTCGAGGACTCGCTCTCCGGCATCCGCGTGGTGAAATCGTTCGCCAACGAGGCGCTGGAGGCCAGCCGCTTCGAGGCCGCCAACGACCGCTTCCTCGACACGCGCCGCTTCGGCTACCTCAGCGAGGCCTGGGCATCGGCGGGGCTGACCACCTTCGCCCAGATCGTCACCGTGGTGGTGATCGTCATCGGGGCCATCCGCATCACCCACGCGTCGCTGAGCGTGGCGGACCTCATGACCTACCTGCTCTGCGTCGCCATCCTGGTCGATCCGATCAACCGCGTGGTCAACTTCGTGCGCCTCTGGCAGGAGGGGCTGACCGGTTTCAGCCGCCTCATGGACATGCTGGAGATCGCGCCTGAGATCAGCGATCCGCCGGGCGCTCGGCCGCTGACCGATGTGCGCGGCGCGGTGAGCCTCCAGCACGTCAGCTTCAGCTATCCGCAGAGCCCGCGGCCGGTGCTCAACGACATCTCGCTCGACATCCGCGCCGGCGAGTTCGTCGCCCTCATCGGCTATTCCGGCGTCGGCAAGACCACCCTCTGTTCGCTCATCCCGCGCTTCTACGACGTCAGCGCCGGCGCGGTGCTCGTCGACGGGGTGAACGTCAAGGACGTGACGCTCCAGTCGCTCCGCCGCAGCGTCGGCCTCGTGCAGCAGGACGTCTACCTCTTCGCGGGCACGGTGGCGGAGAACCTCGCCTATGGCCGGCCGGGGGCAAGCCGCGCGGAGATCGTCGACGCCGCCCGCAAGGCGCATGCGCACGAGTTCATCCGGGCGCTGCCGCAGGGCTACGACACCGACATCGGCCAGCGCGGGGTCAAGCTCTCCGGCGGCCAGAAGCAGCGGCTGACCATCGCCCGCGTCTTCCTGAAGAATCCGCCGATCCTCATCTTCGACGAGGCGACCAGCGCGCTCGACTACGAGAGCGAACGGGCCGTGCAGGCGGCGCTGCAGGTGCTGGCCAAGGACCGGACGACGCTGGTCATCGCCCACCGGCTCTCCACCATTCGCCACGCCGACCGCATTGTCGTCCTGACCGAGGACGGCATCGCCGAGCAGGGCGCCCACGATGCGCTGATCGCCGCCGGCGGCGCCTACGCGCGGCTCTACGGCGTGCAGGCGAGCCTGTGAGGCGTCAGGTCACCCGGGCGCGGACGGCGAAGCGGGGGTCGCGCCAGGCGCCGGTCGCCAGAATGTCGGCGAGGATCTCGACCGCGCGCCAGACGTCCTCGTAGCCGAGATAGAGCGGGGTGAAGCCGCAGCGCAGCACGTCGGGGGCGCGGAAGTCGCCGATCACGCCGCGTTCGATCATCGCCTGCATGATCTCGTAGGCGTGCTCGTGGGCGAAGGAGACATGGCTGCCCCGCAAGCGCGGGTCGCGCGGCGTGACCAGCGTCAGGTCGTGGCCGGCGCAACGCTCTTCGACGCGCGCGATGAACAGCCCGGCCAGCGCCTCGGCCTTCGCCTCCACGGCGGCCATGTCGACGCCTTCGAACTGGTCGACGCCGCATTCGAGCGCCAGCAGCGACAGGATCGGCGGCGTGCCGCAAAGGAAGCGGTCCATGCCGGCGGCGGGGCTGTAGTCGTCGCCGAAGCCGAACGGCTCGGCGTGGCCCATCCAGCCGGTCAGCGGCTGGACGAGCTCCCTTTGCAGCGCCCGGGCGACGTAGAGCCAGGACGGCGCCCCCGGTCCGCCGTTCAGGTACTTGTAGCCGCAGCCGACGGCGAGCTCGGCGCCTGCGGCGGGGAGGTCGATCGCCATGGCGCCGGCGCTATGGCTCAGGTCCCAGAGCACGAGCGCGCCGGCTTCGCGGGCGCGCCGGGTCAGGGCGGCGAGATCGCGCCGCGCGCCGGTGCGGTAGTGGACGTGGCTGACCAGCACCAGCGCCACGTCGCCGTCGATGGCGTCCTCGACCGGTCCGTCGGCCAGCCGCAGCGTCACGCCCGGCAGCGTCTGGGCGACGCCCTGGGCCACGTAGAGGTCGGTGGGAAACTCGCCCGGCTCGCTCACAATCACCCGTCGCGGCGCCTGGCGGGCGAGGGCGGCCACCATCAGCTTGTAGAGATTCACCGAGGTCGAGTCGGCGACGGTCACCTCGCCGGCGTCCGCGCCGATCAGCGGGGCGATCTTGCCGCCCACCCGCGCCGGCGCGCCGATCCAGTCGGCGTCGTTCCAGCTCCGCACCAGGCCCTCGCCCCACGCGCCGGCGATGGCCGCGTCCAGCCGTCCGCGCACCGCAACGGGCGGGACGCCCAGCGAGTTGCCGTCCAGGTAGATCACGCTCTTGGGCAGCACGAAGCGCTGGCGGACCGGGGCCAGCGGGTCGCTCGCATCCAGGGCGCGGACGTCCGCAAGGCTGGCGCTCATGGGAGCGGAGCCTCAGTCGTCGCCGCCGGCCGGTCAAG
>DATGKF010000114.1:0-23749 GCA_035294785.1 Caulobacteraceae bacterium
CCGGCCGTGACCTGAATGCCATGCGCCTGGGCGCTGGCCCCGCCGTCGGACACGGCGTTGGCCATGACCACGAACTGGCCGCTGTTGGCGCCCGCCAGCGTAACGGTCTGAGTGTTGGGGCCGTTGGCGTTGATGCCAGCCGCCGACGCCGTCGCGCTCGCCGCCGGGCCGTGCGCCGTCGCGAGCCCGACCACCGTGAAGGTTCCGCTGTTGCTGAAGGCGGCGGTGTTGAGGTTGGTCCCGTTGGACACGAACTCGCTGACGCCCGTCGCGGTCCCCTCGACCTTCGCCTTGGCGCCCCCAACGCCGGTCGCGTTGCCGACAATCGTGAAGTGGCCGCTGTTGGCGAAGTTGACGGTGGCGTTGCCGGCTGCGCCCGTCGCTCTGGCGCTCACGAAGGCGCCCTGCGCGAATGCGGTGGCGGTGGCGACCTTGGCGGCGTTCGCGGCAGCGACGGACATGACCGTGAACGTGCCGCTGTTGGTCAGATTGGCCGTGGCGTTGGTCGCTTTGTAGGCGAACTGGCTGACGCCGTAGGCCGTGGCGTTCGCCACCGCGCCGGCGACATTCCCGACGGCGGTCGCGTGCGACTCGACGTCGAACACGCCGTTGTTGCTGAAGCTGGCGGAAACCGTGCTGCCAAAGCTGCCGTCGGCCGACGCGTGCTGATCGACGCCGGTGTTGACGTTCGCGATGGCGCTGGCGGTCGTCCCGTGCGCCGACCCGCTGGCCAGGATGGTGAACGTGCCGGTGTTGGCCAGCGACGCGGCGACCGAGGGCGCGCCGGAGACCTCCTGCAGAATGCCCTGATGGATGGACGCCGACGCGGTCGCGGCCTTGCCGGCCGAAGCGCTGGCCGAGGCGAGCATCGTCAGGTTGCCGCTGTTGGTCACCGAAGCCGACGCCGTGCTGCCGACCCCGGATGCGGTCACTGTCTGCGCGTGACCGTGCTTGATGACCGCCGTCGCCTTGGCGTTGCTGGACGCGATGGCGGTCGCCTGCGCCCCGAACGTCATGTTGCCGCTGTTGGTCAGGCTGGCGAGGTCGTGCAGTCCGCCCTTGACGACCTGCTGGATGGCCCAGCCGCCGCTGCCGAGCGACAGGGCCAGCGGCGTGAGCACCAGCAAGCCCTGATTGATGGACGTGCAATTCACGGACAGACCGTTGATCGGCGTCTTGCAGCTGCTGCTGCTGGCGATGACCGCGACCGCATTCGCGTCGCCGACCGGGTCGGCGAAGGCCGAGACCATGACGCTCAGGTTTCCGCCGTTGTTCACGATGGCCGCCCCCGTCCCGCCCGCGGTCGGCGTGACTGCCTGATGGATCCCATGCGAGATCTCGGCCGTGGCGTTGGCGGTCTTCGCGCCGAGCGCTGAGGCGGACGCCAGGATGCTGAGCACGCCGGCGGCGTTGGTCAGGTTCGCGGTTGCGGTGGCCGCATTGCTGGCGAACTGGCGGATGCCTGTCGTGCCCAGCTGCGCCTTGGCGTTCGCGGCGCCGGTGGTGCCGGTGGCGAAGGCGGCCACCTGCAGACGCAGCGAACCGCTGTTGGTCAGGAGATCCGACGCAGTGCTGCCAGCCACGCCGTCGGCCGTCGCTTGCTGGGCGATGTCGCTGCCGACGATCGCGTTCGCCGTGGCGCCGTGCCCGTGCGCGGACGCCGAAACGTCGATCAGGAACGAGCCGGAGTTGGTGAGGACGTCGTTAGCCGCGTCGACCTTTTGGGTGTGCTGGAAGACCACGGTCGAGGCGTTGGCGCTGGCGTGCGCCGAGCCGCTAGTGGCGTTGGCGATGGCGTGCACCGCCACGCTGAGCGTTCCGCTCGAGGTGTTCGTCAAGCTGGCCAGGCCGGACGAGCCCACCGCGGTGCTGCCGGTGGCCAGCTGGAAGATGGCGCCCGGATCCATGTCGGCGGTCGCGCGCGCCTCGGCGCCCGACGCGTTGCCGACCAGCTGGACCAGCATCTGGCCGGAGTTTGTGAGCGTCGCCGTGGTGGTGAGCGCGCGCTCGGCCTCCTGACTGATGGCCGCGTCGCGCTCTGTGGCCCGCGCCCGCGCCGACGTGCCGCCGATCGCGCTGGCGCTTATCATGATCGCCAGCGAGCCGCTGTTGGAGATGCTGGCCAGCGCACTGCTCGCGGCGAGATTGGTGGCCGAGGCGAACTGGCGGATGTCGGCCTGGAGCACCGCCGTGGCGTGCGGAGAACTCGTGCCGTTCGCCACCGCGACGGCCGCGAAGCTCATGTTGCCCGAGTTGGTCAGCGTCGCCGTCGCGCTCTGCGCGTCCTCGGCTTCCTGCGAGAGGCCGGTTTCGGCCGTCGCGATCGCGTGCGGATGGCCATTCGACGAGCTGGCCGTGGCCAGCGCGGCATAGGTGTAGTTGCCGCTGTTTGCGAAGCTCGCCAGCGCCGTGTCGCCCGCCGTGCTGAGGCCGAAAGCGTGCTGCACAACGCCGTTGTCGGGGTCGGCGTCGGCGGTCGCATCGCCCGGCGAGGTGGCGGTCGCCTGGGCGATGAGGCTCATCGTCCCGGAGTTGTCGAGTGTCGCGGTGACGCTGTGGGCGTTCTCCGCCTGCTGTCTCACCGCCGTGAGGAGCGGGAAGGCGTTGGCTTGTGCGGTCCCGCTCGACGCGTGCGTGGCGACGGCGTTGGCGAGCGTGAGGATCGTGAAGCTGCCGACGTTGGTGAGGTTGGCGAGCGCCGTCGAGCCTGCGTTCCCGTCCGCCGTGGCGTTCTGGAACACGCCGTAGTCGTTCATCGACGCGGTGGCGCGGGCCTCGGTGCCCCCGCTCGCCGAGGCCACGACCGAGATGTCGAGGCTTCCGGAACTGGCGAGCGACGCGGTGACGGCGTCCGCGCCCTTCGCGATCTGCTCGATCCCGCCGTCGGCCAGCTTGGCGCGCGCGTGCGCCGTCCCGCTGGAGGTCGACACCGCGTTGGCGATCGCCGCGATCGTGAAGCTGCCGTTGTTGGTGAGGCTCGCGAGCGCGGCCGAGCCCGGGGTCGAGTTCGCCGTGGCGGTCTGCACGATCGCGGGGTTGAGGAACGTCGCGGTCGCCTTGACAGTGGTGTCGCCGCTCGCTGTGGCGCTGGCGACGATGGCGAACGTGCCGGTGCTCGTGATCTGAGCCGTCGCCGTTTGAGCGCTGTTCGCGTCCTGATAGATCACCGTCGAGGCGAACTTGGCGAGGGCCGCGGCGTCGCTGAACGAGGTTGCGTTGCCGAGCGCGGCGATTGTGAAGCTGCCGTTGTTGGCGATACTGGCCAGCGCCGTGCTGCCGCCGCCGTTGTTGGCGATGGCGGTCTGGTCGATGGCGTGTTCGGCGAACGTCGCCGTCGCCTTGGCGCCTGAGTTGCCGTTGGCGGAGGCGCTGGCGACGATGTTGAACGTGCCGGTGCTGCTGAGCTGAGCCGTCGCGGTCACCGCGCTTTGCGCTTCCTGGAAGATCACCGTCGAGGCGAACTTGGCGAGGGCCGTCGCGTCGCTGCCGGACGACGTCGCGTTCCCCATGGCCGCGACCGTGAACGTGCCGTTGTTGGCGATGCTCGCCAGCGCCGCGCTGCCGGCGCCGTTGGTGGCGATGGCAGTCTGATCGATGGCGTGATCGACGAACGTCCCCGTCGCCTTGGCGTCTGACTTGGCGCTGGCGGTGGCGCTGGCGACGATGTCGAACGTGCCGGTGCTCGTGATCTGAGCGGTCGCGGTCACCGCATGGTGCGCCTCCTGGCTGATGACCGCCGAGTCGAACTTGGCCAGCGCCGTGGCGTTGCTGCCCGACGATGTGGCGTTGCCCAGCACCGCGATCGTGAACGTGCCGTTGTTGGTCACGCTCGCCAGCGCCGTGCTGCCGGCGACGCCGTCGGCGGAGGCGGTCTGCTCGATCGCCGGCTCTGTGAACTTGGCTGAGGCGTGGGCGTCCTTGACGGCGTTCGCCGTGGCGCCGCCCAGGATGGTGAACACGCCGGAGTTGCTGAGGCTGGCCGTGACCGTGTCGGCGTTTTCCGCGTTCTGGAAGACGACCGTGCTGTCGAAGAGCACCTTGGCATGTGCGGTGCCCGCCGGGCCGGAGCCGGTGGCGTTGCCAAGCGCGACGATCGACATCGTGCCGCTGTTGTCGATGCTGGCGAGCGCCTTGCTGCCGGCAACGCCATCCGCCGACGCGGACTGCGTGATGGCGTTGCTGTTGAACGACGCCGTGGCGTGCGCGTTCAGCGGCGCGCTGGCGGTCGCGCTGGCCAGCATGGTCAGCGTGCCCGAGTTGCTCAGGCTGGCGGTGACCGTGTCGGCCTTCGTCGCATGCTGGAAGAGCACCGTGCTGCTGAACGTCGCCCTGGCGTGAGCGGTCCCGATGGGGCTCGACGCCGTCGCGCTCGCCAGCGCCTCGATCGCTAGCGTGCCGCTGCTGTTGGTCACGCTCGCCAGCGCCGCGCTGCCGGCCACGCCGTCGGCGGAAGCCACCTGCTTGATGACGGTGTCGTTGAACGAGGCCGTGGCCTTGGCGATCGCAACGCCGCTGGCCGTGGCGCTGGCCAGGAGCGTCATCGACCCGGCATTGTTGATCGTCGTGCTCACCGTGTCGGCGGAGTTGGCGATCTGGTGAATCACGGTGCTGGCGAAGATCGCCTTGGCGTTCGCGACGCCGCCGACCCCGCCGCTGGCCGTCGCGTCGGCCATGGCGGCGATGGAGAAGGTCCCGCTGCTGCTCGTGATGTTGGCCGCGGCCGAACTGCCGGCCGAGCCGTTGGCGATGGCGCTCTGCAGCACGACCTGGCTCTGGAAGGTCGCCGTCGCCTTGGCGTTGGCGCCGACGCCCACGGCGGTGGCGTTGCCGAAGGCCAGGATTGAGAAGTCGCCGGAGTTGCTCAGGCTCGCCGTGGCCGTGTGCGCGGGATCGGCGACCTGGTCGATCACCGAGCTGACGAAGATCGCCTTGGCCACGGCCGCCGGGCCCGCGCCGCTCGCAAACGCGTCGGCGACCGCGGCGATCGACATCGTGCCGCTGTTGTCGATGTGGGCCAGCGCCGCGCTCGTCGCCGCGCCATCGGCGATGGCGGTTTGACGGATCACGCTGTCGCCGAACGACGCCGTGGCGTGGGCGGCCGGACCGGCGCCGATGGCCGACGCGGTGGCGGTGGCCAGGATCAGGAACGTGCCGGAGTTGCTCAGCGTCGTCGTGACTAGGTCGGCGGTCTTGGCGACCTGATTGATCACGGAGCTTGCGAAGATCGCGTGCGCGTTGGCGATCGGGCCGGCGCCCGTGGCGTGCGCATCCGCCGCCGCGGCGATGGAGAAGGTTCCGTTGCTGGTGGTCAGGCTTGCCAGCGCCGAGCTGCCCGGCGCGCCATCGGCGATGGCGCTTTGCAACATCACCTGGCTCTTGAACGTGGCTGTCGCCGTCGCCTTGGGGCCTGCGCCCACCGCGGTGGCGTTGCCGAGCGCCAGGATCGAGAAGTTGCCGGAGTTGTTCAGGGTCGCACTGGCCGTATGGGCCGGATCGGCGACCTGATCGATCACCGAGCTGACGAAGACACCCTTGGCGACGGCGACGGCGCCCGGGCCCGCCGCCTGCGCGTTCGCCATCGCCTGGATCGCGAAGTTCCCGCTGTTGGCGATGCTGGCCAGCGCCGTGCTCGACGCATTCCCGTTTGCGATCGCGCTCTGCCGGATGACGCTGTCGGCGAACGAGGCGGTCGCCAGAGCCGAGCGGCCCTTCGCGCTGGCGCTTGCCAGGATGTTGAAGTCGCCGGAGTTGCTCAGCGATGCAGTGACATGGGTGGCGTTGGTCGCGTTCTGACGGATGACGCTGCTGGCGAAGACGGCCTTCGCCTTGGCCACGCCGGACGTGTGGGCGGTGGCGGTCGCCATGGCGCCGATCAGGAACGTGCCGACGCTGTTGCTCACGCTGGCGAGCGCGTTCGCGCCTGTCGCGAGGTTCCCCACAGCGCTTTGGTGGATGACGTAGTCGCCGAACGACGCAAGGGCGGTCGGTGTGTGGCCCGCCGCGCCGGCCTTGGCGACGATGGTGAAGTTGCCCGCGCTCGTAAGCGAGGCGGTGACGGTGTCGGCGCCGGTCGCGGCCTGATCGACGACCGTCTTCGCGAACCGCGCCGTGGCAACGGATGGCCCGCCGCTCGCGCCGCCCGCCGTGGCGAGGGCGGAGATCGAGAAGTTGCCGTTGTTGGAAAGGCTGGCGAGCGCTGTGGTGCCCGACCTCGAGTCCGGGACGGCGCTCTGGTGGATGACGACGTCGGCGAAGGTCGCCAGCGCCTTGTTGCCCGTGGCGGCGGCGGCGGTGGCGCTGCCGAGGATCTTGAAGGCCCCCGAGTTGCTCAGCGAGGCGGTGACGGTGTCGGCGCCCGTGGCGAGCTGGCCGATGACCGTCTTGGCCAGCCGCGCCGTGGCGGTCGCTTTCCCGGATCCCGAGGCGTTGGCGACGGCGCCGATCTCGAAAGTCCCGTTGCTGGACGAAAGGCTGGCGAGCGCGGAGCTGCCGAGGCTCGAATCCGCGGTGGCGTGCTGGACGATCGCCTGGCTGGCGAACGTGGCGACGGCGTGCGCCGGGTTGCCGCTGGCGGTGGCGCTGGCCAGCAGCGTCATGTTGCCGGAATTGGTCAGCGTCGCGCTCGCCGTGTGAGCGGGGTCGGCGATCTGCTTGATGACGGTCTTCGCAAACTTCGCGTTGGCGTCGGCCTTGCCCCCGAAGCCTACGACGGAGGCATCGGCGAGGGCGCCTATGGTGAAGTTGCCGCTGTTCGACAGGCTGGCCAGCGCCGAGCTGCCGGCCGTCGCGTTGCCTGCGACGGCGTGCTGCAGGATCACCTCGCTGGCGAACGACGCCGTCGCCTTGGCGTTCTTGCCGATGCCGTCGGCGAGCGCGCTCGCGCTGGCCAGGATGCTGAACGAGCCGGAGCTGCTGCTCAGCGTCGCGGCGGCGGCGTGGGCCCCGTCGGCGACCTGGTCGATCACCGAGCTTTGCACGTGCGCCTTCGCCGTCGCGCCGCCGATACCGGCGTTGGCGAACGCCATGGCGGCGACGCTGAAGTTGCCGTTGCTGGTCAAGCTGGCCAGCGCCGCGCTGGTCGGCGCGCCGTCCGCCGAAGCGGTCTGCCGGATGACGCTGTCGGCGAAGGAGGCTGTCGCCTTGGCATTGCCGATGAGCGCGGTGGCGCTTGCGTTTGCGAGGATGGTGAAGTTGCCGGAGTTGGCCAGCGTCGCGGTGGCCGTATCGCCGCCTTGGGCGATCTGATGCAGGACCGTGCTCTTGGCGAACGCGGCTTTGGCGACGACGGCGGTCGTCGTGATGTCCGCGTGGGCGTCGGCGATCGCGGCGATCGCGAAGCTGCCGCTGCTCGTGAGGTTGGCCAGCGCCGAACTGCCGAGCGAGCCGTCGGCCGAGGCGCGCTGGAGCATGACCGCGCTGGCAAAGGTGGCCGTCGCCTTGGCTTTTCCGATGAGGGCGTGCGCACTGGCGCTGGCCAGGATGGAGAAGTTGCCGGTGCTGCTGAGCGTCGCCGTGGCGGTGTGCGCCGGGTCGGCGACCTGGTCGATGACCGAGCTCTGGAAGTGCGCCTTCGCGGTCGCGTCATGAGCGCCGGTCGCGACCGCGACGGCCGCAATCGTGAAGTTGCCGTTGTTGGTCAGGCTGGCCAGTGCGGCGCCGCTCGCGCCGGTCGCGGCGGCGGTCTGCCGAATGACGCTGTCGGCGAACGAAGCCGTGGCCTTGGCGTTGGCGCCGGGCTGCGTGTCGAAGGCGCTGGCGCTGGCGAGAATGCTGAAGTTGCCGGAGCTAGTGAGGCTGGCCGTGACCGATTGTGCGTTTGTCGCCTTCTGATGGATGACCGTGGTGGCGAACAGCGCCTTGGCGGCGGCGTTCGCCGAGGTGGCATGCGCCGGGCCTTGCGCCAGAGCCATCGCCGCGATCGTGAAGTTGCCGCTGTTCGTAATGCTGGCGAGCGCTGTGGCGCCAGGGTTCCCATCCGCCGTCGCCGTTTGGAGGATCGCGACGCCGGCGAATGAGGCCGTCGCGATCGCGACGTTCGGCCGCGCCGTTCCACCGCTGACCCGAGATGGGACCGTCGGACCGGCGTTGGCGCTCGCCAGGATGGTGAAGGTGTTCGAGTTGTTCAGGTTCGCGTCGACGCTGTCGGCGTTCCCCGCCACCTGCTGCACGACCGTGCCTTCGAAGTTCGCGACGGCGGTGGCGTTGCCGAAGTCCGTCGTGGCGTTGCCCACGGCGGCGATCACGAAGGCGCCGCTGCTCGACAGCGTGTCGACCGCCGACGAGCCGGCCTTCCCGTCGGCGCTGGCGTGCTGCAGCATCACCTGACTGGCGAAGAACGCATGCGCCTTGGCGGTGTTGGCCCCGTCATTGGCGTCGGCGCTGGCGAGGATGGTGACGTTGCCGGAGTTGGTCAGCGTGGCGGTCGCCGTGTGGGCGCCCCTGGCCACCTGGTCGAGGGCCGAACTCTGGAAGTGCGCGTTGGCTGCGGCTGTGGACGTGCTGACGATGCCGGCCTTGCTGAACGCCACGGCCGCAAGCGAGAAGTTGCCGCTGTTGGTGATGTTGGCGGTCGCGATGCTGGCGCCGGCGCCATCGCCCAGCGCCGTCTGGCGGATCACGCTGTCGGCGAAAGTGGCGTCGGCGACCGGCTTGCCGAGGGTGCGCGCGTCGGCGCTGGCGCTGGCCAGGATCGTGAAGGTCCCGGAGTTGTTCAGCAGCGCGGTGTCATTGTCGCCGCCCTTGGCGACCTGATGCAGCACTGTGCTCTTGGCGAACGCCGCCTTGGCGGTGACCGTCCCCGGCACGGTGGCGTTGCCGCCGGTCGCGTTGGCGAGGGCGGCGATGGTGAAGGCGCCGCTGCTCGAGAGCGTGGCCAGCGCCGACGAGCCGGCGCTGCCGTCGGCGATGGCGCTCTGCAGCATCACCGCGCTGGCGAAGGATGCGGTCGCCTTGGCGACGCCGATCGTCACGTTAGCGTTGGCGCCGGCCAGGATGGTGAAGGCGCCCGAACTGTTCGAGAAGGATGCCGTCGCCGTGTGGGCCGGGTCGGCGAGCTGGTCGATCACCGAGCTCTGGAAGTGCGCCTTGGCGGTCGCTTTGCCCACGCCGCTAGCCGAGGCCAGCGCCACGATGGTGAGGTTGCCGCTGTTGGTGATGTTGGCGAGCGCGCTGCTGCCAGCCACGCCGTTGGCGACGGCTGTCTGGCGGATGACGCTGTCGGCGAACGAAGCGGTGGCCTTGGCGACGCCAGCTGGAGCGTTCGCGCCGGCGATGGCCGCGATCGTCAGGTTGCCGGAGTTCGTCAGCGCCGTGGTGACGGTCTTGGCGCTGGTCGCCGACTGATGCAGGACCGTGCTGCCGTAAACGGCCTTCGCCGAGGCCGCGCCGCTGTTCGACTTGGCGGTCGCCAGCGCCGCGAGCGTGAGGTTGCCGGAGTTGTTGACGCCGGCGAACGCCGAGGTTTCCGCATTGCCGGCGACGGCGATCTGATTGATGCCGAGATGTTCGAAAGAGGCCGTCGCCTTGGCGGCCCCCGTCCCGGCCGTGGCGTTGCCGATGACGGCGAGGGTGAGATTGCCGGAGTTGGCCAGGCTGGCCGAGACGGTGCTGCCGTGTCGGGCGCTCTGGAAGATGGCAGTCCCGCTGCCGCCGAGCGTCGTCGAAAAGTGCGCGAGCGCCGTCGCCTTGCCGCTGCCGGAAGCGGTCGCCGCGATCAGCAGGCTGAGGTTGCCGGAATTGTTCAGCGTTGCACTAGCGGACGTGTTGGCGCCGGAGCTGGTGGCGTTCTGGTAGATGCCGTAGTCCATCCCGGCGCTGGCTTTGGCCGTTCCGGCCTTCGCTGTTGCGCCGGCCACGGAAAAGAGAGTCAAGTTGCCGGTGTTGGTCAGGTTGGCCGTCGCGACCGCCCCGCCGTTCACCTGCTGCCAGATCGGGTCGTAGAAGAAAGCGGAGCCAAGGGCGTTGCCGGCGGCCGTCGAGTCGGCCTTCGCGATGGCGCCCATGACGAGCGTGCCGGAGTTGCTGATCGTCGCCGTGGCTGAGGTCAGCGCGCCGCCGTCGGTCAGGTCCTGATGGATGCCGTACTCAAACAGGGTGCCGAAGGCGGCTTTCGCCGAGGCCGCCGCCCCGGCGGTGGCGTTGCCGCTCACGACGATGCTCATCGTGCCGGTGTTGGTCAGGCTGGCCGAGACCACGTCCGCGCCGCTCGCGTTCTGCCGGATCCCCGTATCGGTGACCACAGCGTCCGCCTTGGCCGTCGCGGTCGGGGCGGCCCCGATGGCCGAGGCGCTGATCAGGATCGACAGGTTGCCGCCGTTGGTGACGGCGTCCGACGCCGAGCCAACCCCTATGGCGGTTTGCTCCACCCCAAAGCCGAGCTTGGCGGTGGCCTTCGCGGCGCCCGCGGGCGCCGTTGCGGTCGCAACCGCCGTGTCGGAAATCGACAGCAGCCCCTTGGAGTTGGTCAGGATGGCCACGCCCGTGCTGCCCGGGCCGGTGGCGGACGCGAACTGCAGGATGGCGGTGTCGATCGGCGCGCTGGCGGTGGCCAGGGCCCCGCCCTTGGCGAGCGCGCTGGCGCTGATCGACATGTTGCCGGAGCTGGTCAAGTTGGCGGTGGCCGAACCGACGCCGGTGACGTGCTGCGAGAAAGCCGGATCGATCGAGGCGACGGCCTTGGCGCCTTTGAGGCCGCCGGCGTTCGTCGCGTTGCCGACCGCCGCGATAGAGATATTGCCCGAGTTGGAAATCAGGCCGCTCGCGGGACCTGCTGACGATGTGACGTTCTGGTCGAAGCCCTGAGCGACGTGCCCGGTCGCGGTCGCCTTGCCGTTCACGTCCGCCGTCGCCGAGCCGGTGACCGAAAGGCTGATTGTCCCGGTGTTGGTGAGGGTGGCGCCCGCCGAGGTCTTGCCCGCGACCGTCTGCTGGAATCCCTCAGCGAGGGTCGCCTTGGCGTGGCCCGTCGCGCTCGACGTTCCGACAGCCGTCGCCAAGCCCGTGCCGGTGAACGTCCCGTTGTTGGTGATGATGGCTGTCGCGTTGCCGTTGGTGCTGTCGTTGGCGCTCTGGTTGACGCCGACCACGACGGCGGTTGCCTTGGCTTGCCCTGGGCCGCCGCTGTTGGTGGTGGCGGTGGCGTCCGCGGTGACCGTGAACGTGCCGGAATTGGTGAAACTGGTGGTGGAGACGTTGCCGTTCAGCGCCACCTGTGTGACGCCGCGCGCCTTCGCTTGCGCCGTCGCCGAGCTCGCGGCGGTCGCGATGGCGTTGTTGGTGACGGTGAAGTTTCCGGTGTTGGTCACCAGGGCCGAGGCGAGCGTGTGGGCGGCGCCGGCGGCGCTGACCTGCTGGCTGACGCCCTGCGCGAAGCCTTTGGCGATGGCGTTCTTGGCGCTCGCCGAGTTGTCGATGACCAGGCTGAGATTGCCGCTGTTGGTGAAGCCGGCGCTGCCCGTGGCGCCGCCCTTGGCGAACTGCAGCGCCGCGCTGCCGATCCCCGAGGCGGTGGCCTTGCCGGCAGTGCCGCTGTTCGCTGCGACGCTCAGGATGATGGTGAGGTTGCCGGCGTTGGCCGCCGTGGCAGAACTCAGCGCGCCGGTCGCGGCGAGGTTCTGGTCGAATCCGTAGACGACGCCCTTGGCGTTGGCCGTGTGCGACGCCGTGGCGTTCGCGTCCACCGCCCCGACGATGGAAAGGTTGCCGAGCAGATCGTTGGTGGCGAGCGCGCTGACCGATGCGCCCGTCGCCGTCTGGACGAACCCCTGGACGCCGCCGACGGCGCTCGCGTTTCCGCCAGTCGCGTTCCCGAAGGCGGACTGGAGGACTTCCAGCGTGCCGGTGTTGTCGGCGCCGGCTGTCACCGTCTTGCCGGCGGAGGCCAGCGTCTGCTTCAGCCCCGTGGCCGAGGCTTGGGCGTTGGCGGCTCCGGCCGTCCCGGTCGCTTCGGCGATGCCGGCGGTCAGGAGCACGCCGGTGTTGGTCAGGTTGGCCGTGAGGTTGGTCGTCCCACCGGTCATGGTCTGAGCCATGCCGATGGCGGTCGCGCTCGCGGTCTGTGTGCCGGCGCCGTTGTTGTGGACGGTGTTGACGACGGTGAGTTCGGCGTTGTTGGAGAAGTTGGCGCTGGGGTGCCCGGCAGTCGTGTCGTGTTCTCTTATGCCCACCGAAGCCGCGGCCGGGTTCGCGCCGTTGACGAAGACGAGGCCGTTGTTGACGACCGCGCCCACGTCGGCCTGGTCGATCAGGATGCCGGTCTTGGTGGCGAAAACGATCCCCTCGAACGGGGGCGGCTCGTTGGTCAGGTTGCCTGTGATGACGCTGCCGGCGTTGACGGTGATCGCGACCGGTACGGGCGCCGTGCCAATGATGCCGAAGTTATCGAAGTCGCCCGTCAGGTCGTAGTCGGTGATGAGAACGAACGACTTGAAGCTGAAGGGGGCTATCGTCGCCGTCGGGCCGGAGTCGGCGGGCCCGCAAACCACCGGGTTGGCCGCGGTGTTGCACGCGGCCTCGGCGCTCGGCGCCAGGGATATGGCGAGGGCCGCCAGCGAGGCGCCCCCAAGAAGCAAGCGGAGCGAATTCGCTTTGCGCATTGACTGTACCCCCGGGGCCCAGCCGACAGTTGGCCGATCCTGCATTCCCCTACCGCCAGCGATACCGAAGGCGCCGGTCGATTACAACGTACGTCGACGCCGTAAGCGCGAAAAAATTCGCGCGCCAGGCGATGCGCACCGGCATACGCGCGCGCGACGGCGCGAGCCCCCGCGCGCGAGGCCGGGCGCGGCGAAGACCGCTCACGCAACGATCAAGAAACGGCGCCGCTGGTCATGGCGGGGCGGACGTACTAACCGTCGTTTCCAGCGCCGTGTTTGAGTGGATTTCCAGTGCAGGTCTTGGATCAAATCTACCAGACGGCCCTGGCGTCCCCCGACAAGACGGCGCTGGTCTACAACCTCTCGCCGATCAGCTATCGAGACTTCCACCAGCGGATCACGGCGATGCGCCGCCAACTTGCCGAGCTGGGGTTGCGCCCCGGCGGCGTGGCGGTCGTGTGGGTCGACAACATCCTGGCGTCGTGGGTTTTGAACCTCGCACTGCGCGGCGATGGCTTCAGGACGATGTCGGTGCGAACCGCCGCCGAGATCGACGGCGCGGCGGACCTCGACGTCGTGGGGGTCTTCACGCTCGAGGCCGAGCGCAAGCGCGTCGACGGCGCGATCCTGCCCGGTGCGGCCCGCTTCATGCTCACGATCCCGACGCCCGCCGCAGGCGAGCCGCTCGCGCCGCCACCGACGACCGAAGCCGGCGGCCACATCCTGCTCACCTCGGGGACGACCGGCGACTACAAGATGGTGCCGTTCGAAGGCGCCTTCGAAGCCGCAATCGCGAAGATCGCCGAAGGGCAGTTGGCGACGCGCCCGGCGATGATCGCCCTCTTCGACTTCGGCCTGTGGACCATGATGGGCTACGCCGGGCCGACAGCCGTATGGAGCCTGGGTGAAACCGCGGTCATCCACGACCAAGCGGAGCTCTGGCGGATTCTCACCGTCGAGGGCCTGACGCAGGCGGCGCTGACGCCCGCGCAGCTCGCGCAGCTGATGGCGGCGCCGGAAGGCGCCTTCCCGCGCAATGACGGGATGGAGCTCAGGATCGTGGCGGGCGCGCTGTCCGAGCCGCTCTACCGCCGCACCGTCGATCGGCTCACCAGCCGCATCATCACCAACCTCGGTTCCACCGAAGGCGGCGGACTGGCTCAGACGGAGATCAAGTCGGCCGAAGACCTGCGCTGGCACCGGCTCAGTCCGGACGCGAAATTCGAGATCGTCGACGAGAACGACCACCCCGTGCCCGCCGGCCAGGTGGGCCAGATTCGCGTTCCTCAGGTCGAGGGGGTCAGCGGCTACGTGAACGACGCCGACGCCACCGCGAGCGCCTTCCGCGACGGGTTCTTCTATCCCGGTGACCTGGCGATGATGGACGAGCAGGGGCGCATCGCGCTGCTCGGCCGGGTCACCGACGTGGTCGCGCTGGGCGGCGACAAGCTGCCCGCCGGCCCCCTCGAAGCGGCGCTGACCGACGCGCTCGGTTGCGACGTCTGCCTGCTCTCGGAGCAGGGGCCGGACAAGGGCGAGGATCTGCACGTCGTCGTCGAGACGGCGCATCCGATCGACCAGGCGCGCCTGACCGCCGTCGCCAAGACGCATCTCGCGAAGTTCCCCGCGATCCACTTCCACGTCCTGCCCAGGCTGCCGCGCAACCATATGGGCAAGGTCGAGCGGTTCAGGCTCCGGCAGACGCTGATCGCCCGCGCCGCGGCAAAGCCCACCGGCTAGGGCCCCACTCAACGCCCGCTCATCCCCGCGGAGGCGGGGACCCAGTCTTTGGCCAATCCCCGAGCGCCGGCTAGCGTGGCGCGAGTCCTCAAAAACGCCTGGGTCCCCGCTTTCGCGGGGATGAGCGGGTCAGAGAAATGCACTAGAAGGCACGAGACCACCCCCAGGGAGGACCTCTCGTTGCCGCTCAAGCACATCCTGATCGCCGCGCCGACGATGGCCGGGCTGATGAAGGCGAAGACGGCGACGACGCTCGTCATGCTGATGCGCCAGCTGACCCGCGCCGGGGTCGAGGCCGAATATCTGAACATCGACTCCTCCGACATCGTCTACGCGCGCAACTACTTCGCCCGCCAGGTGCTGGAGTCGAAGGACCTGGACGGGCTGCTGTTCGTCGATTCCGACATGCAGTTTCGGCCGGCGCTGGTGCTGAAGATGCTGGCCCGCGAAGCCGACGTGGTCGGCGCGGCCTACCCCAAGCGATCCCTCGATCTGGAGACCTACGCCGATGTCATCGCGCGGGGCGGGGCGCAGACGCCGAGGGCCAGGGCCAAGGCGCTGTCCAACGTTTATCAGTATACGGTCGTTCCCTCCTGGGAGACGCCGCAGCCTGGGCGGATGAAGGTGGCGCGCGGGTTCGCCAGAATGGCCGCCGTCGGAATGGGCTGTACACTGATCAGTCGCGCGGCGCTCGAGGCGATGGTCGAGGCCAAGGCGGTCGAGCGGCGGCGCGACATCATCGACGGCGTCGACAACGTCAGCTGGGGCTTCTTCGATGTGGTCAAGGTGGGCGACATCAGCCTCTCGGAGGACTTCTCGTTCTGTTACCGCTGGACGCGGCTGATGGGCCGCGATCTCTGGGTCTGCGTCGACGAGCCGATCACCCACCTCGGCGATTTCGCGTTCCAGGCGCGCTACATGGACCGGCTGGTCCCCCTGGATCCGTCGCCCGGCGTGACGGTCACGACCGCGGGCGCCCCCGTCCCCGCCCCGGCCGCGGCCCCCAACAGCAACGCCGTCGAGATCGACATCGACCTGCTGAGCTAGGTCGTCGCCAGGCGGGCGCCGACGGCCTCCGCCCTCGCCTTGCGATACGCTGTATAATGCCATCTAACAGCCCGCGAATGCGCGGCGCCCGCGCCTGAACCTGGAGTTTCCGCCCAATGTCAGTTCGCCTTTCTCTCGCGGTCCTTTCCCTGGCCCTCAGCGTCGCGCCGGCCGTACGCGCCCAGCCCGCCGCCGAGGCCGCGGCGCCGCCGGCGGCGAGCTTCACCGTCCCCCGCGCCTACGCCGGCTACGCCCAGCCCGAGATCACCCAGTGCACGACGACGGGCGACTCCAGGCGCGAGTGCATCGTGCCGGCGATGACCGCCGGCCGCTATCTGATCGTGGCCCGCGACAACGCCACTTCGACCGGCGCTGATGCGACGCAGCAGATGCAAATTTCGCTGAACGGCCAGCCCTGCCAGACGATCAAGTCGCAGCCCTTCACCGGCAAGAAGGCGCTGCCGGCCATCGTCTGCGAGGTGACCTTCCTGACCGACGCGCCGATCACGATCACCGCGACCTTCACCACCGAGCACGCCACGGCGGACCCGGGCGGGCCCAAGCTGGTGATCCGCCGCGTGCCGTGGAACGGCATCATCGACGCCCGCGGCGGCGCCCTTCAGCCGCGCCCGGCGACCGCGCCGGCGAAGTAGTCGCAGCGCCGCGGCGGAAACGCCGTTTTAAGCCAGGATGACAACCGTTAGAGTCCACGACCGGTTCGGGGCGAGCGACGGGCGATGACGCGGGGCAGCACTCTGAGAGTCCATGGCGAGACCGACGTGGGCTGGTGCGCGGCGACGCCGCCGAACGAGACGTCGGACGACGACGGTCGCCCGCAAGTGCGCGAGGCCGGTTTCGCCTCCGCCGATCCGCGCGCCCCGAAACGGCGGGTGTACGACGATCCCGAGGTCGAAGCGCTGCGCGAGCGCCTGCGCCGCGACAATGGCCTGAAAGGCCTCGAGATCCTCGAGCCGCACGAGATCGAGCGCGCCGTGCGCCTCTTCCGGCGAGACGGCTTCGTCGTCGTCCGCGACCTCTTGACCGCCGACCAGCTCGCGGCCTTCCGCGAGGCCAGCGCGCGGGTCCTGCAGCAGATTCTCGACATCCCCGGAGTCGGCGGGCGCAAGTACATCACCGAGACCTCGCGGCTTCCGCACCGCTACAGCTACGGGACCGCCTCGGCCTCGCGCCACCTGCTGCACGAAGCGGTGTGGGCGGCGATGGTCGATCTTCCGACCACGACGCCGCTGCTTCAGGCCATCTGCGGCGCCGACGACTACTTCGTCTGGGGCGCGGGCGGCGACCTCTGCCTGCCCGGCGCGATCGAGTACCAGACTCTGCACTCCGACATGCGCGAGGCCTATGAGCTGCCGCCGGGACGCATCGAGCAGTCGCGGCGGCTCGGCGTCCGTCTGCCCACGGACGGAACGCATCTGGACGAGAAGACCCGGCAGCTGATCTTCGAGCGCACGCCCGCTCGCGTGACCATCAACTTTCTGATGTCGGACCTGACCTGGGAGAACGGCCCCATCCGCCACATCCCTGGAACGCAGTGCCGCGCCGAGCGTCCGCCCAGTCAGGCCGAGGAGCCGGAGTGGATGCGGCTTTCGACGCTGGTCGGCGCGCCCGCCGGCGCCGGGGTCATTCGCGACATCCGCGCCTGGCACGGGGCGACGCCAAACCTCAGCCGCGAAATCCGGGCGATGCCCAACATCGAGTACGCCGCATCCTGGGTGGACGAGGCAGCGTTCGCCGCCTCGATGCCGCACGCCATCTGGGAGACGCTGAGCCCGCACGGCCGGCGCATCGCGGCGCGCGTGAAGGCTGCGCCCGGCGTCTGGCCGGCCGGGGCCGGCGCCATGCACCCCCTGGCCGCCGGACGCGCCGCGGCGAAGGCGCGCGCGCCGGCCTAGGCCGTCTTCAAAGCGGACGATCCGTGGCCGGCAGGTTGGCTTCGAGTAGGCGGACGAGGGCGATCAGGAACGTCCGGTCGTCGGCCTTGTGGAACAGCGCCGTGACGCGCGTCGCCCCCGAATCTTCGACATCGTCGAACGCGACCCGGATCAGCGCCTGCGTCCCCTCCGGCGCGGCGCTCCGATAGAGCAGCCGCAGTCCGTCGTAGCCTTTCGCGCGCATGGCCGCCGTGAGCGCCGCAAGGCCGCCTGAGCCGCCAACGGCCACGACGAGGTCGGCGCCGGCGACCGCGGCGTCGAGCCCTGCGACGGGCCCGATGCCGAACAATGGCGCGGAAAAGCCGCCGGTCCCTGCGCCGAGGTCGAGCGCCACGGCGCGGCCGCCGGTGGCGGCGAGGTAGGGCGCGATCAGCTGGGCGGTCAGCGCGGCGTCGCCCAAGAGGCGCAGGTTCGGCGACGGATGCTGGGCCGCGGCGGCCGCCGCTTGCGCCGCGCGCGCCCTGAGCGCATCGGCCGGCAAGGCTTCCAGGGCCGCGCGGTTGCGGCGGTGCTCGGCCACGGCGTCGGTGCAGAAGTCGGCGAACTTGCCGTTGAGCACGTTCGGCTGAAGGCAGACGAGCCCCCTGGCCGACGCGGCGCGGGCCAGGGCGGCCTCGGCCTCGCGGAAGGCCGGGTCGGTCGCCAGGCGAAGGGCGCGCGCCACGTAGGCCTCGCGGTCGGCGCACACCGCCTCCCCCACGCCCTCGCGCGGCAGCATGCTGGCGGCGATGGCGGTGCGGAACCGCTCGCCCCCGTGCGCCACGATCGGCAGCCCCACCAGCAGCGGATCGACCAGCGAGCAGGAGCCGGGGAACGGAAAGCTGTCGAGATAGACGTGCGCCAGGGCCATCAGCGCCATCAGGTCCGCGCGCGTCGGCACCCGTCCGATCAGCTGGATGCGCGCCCGCTCCAGCCCCGCCGCGGCGCAGGCCCGGTCGAGGCGGCGCAGGAAGAGGCCGGCGGCGTAGGCGTCGCCCCAGTTCGGGTTGAACGGCATCAGGAAGAGGCGCGTCGCCGGCGCGCGGACGAGGATCTCGATCCAGGCGTCCACCACCTCCGGCGTCAGCTTGTAGAAGTTGGCGGCCGAGAAGAGCACGACCTCGCCGGGAGCGATGCCGAGCTGGGCCGCGGTGACGGCGATCGTCTGCGGGTCATGGTCGTGGGCGAAGCCGAAGTAGCCGACGCTGCCGGGCAGCCGCACGAGCCGCTCCTCGAAATCCCGCCCGGCGTCGGGGTCAGGATCGTTGGACTCGCCGGAGAGGAAGAGGTCGGCGTTCGACCAGCCGGAGGTCACCGGCGAAGCCGCGCCGGTCACCTGCACGCGCGCCAGCCGATGGGCGGCGATGCTCGCTTCGCGCGAGGGTCCATAGGTGACGTTGTTGGCGATGAGCACGAGGTCGAGGTCGTCGGCGCGGACGCGCGCGACGGCCGGGGCGGGCTCGGCCGGCAGGCGGACCACCTGCGCCACGCTGGCGCGGAAGGTCTGGCTCAGCGGCGTTTCGGCGTCGTCGCCGACATAGAGGGTGACGTTGGCGCGGGCGAAGGCGCTCTCTTCCAGGTGGGAGATCAGATAGAAGGTCTCGGTCCCCGGCTGCAGCGAGCGGCAGAGCACGCCGACGCGCGGCGACGCGGCCGCCTCGCGCGGCGGGAACGTCCAGTTCAGCTCGGCGCCGCCCAGCCGCATCAGCCACTCGACGATCTCGGCGCGCTTGCGGAAATAGGGCTTCAGCGGCAGGTCGTTGAAATAGACCATCTCGCAATTGCCGTTGTGCACGGCGGTGGCGAGGTCGACGGCGTCGCGCAGGCGTTCGTCGAAGATGGCGGCGTGCAGCCGCGCCATCGCTTCGATGGCGTGGGCGCCGAAGCGCGCGCCCTCGCCGATGTGGGCGAACAGCGCCGGCATGCCGAGCAGGTAGCGGGCGTAGGCGCCGCGCAGCCACTGGGGCGCGATGGCCAGGCGCTCGAGGATCGGGAAGTGGTGCGCCGGCGCGAGCGCCATGGCCGCCATCACCACATTGGGCGCGGCCGACGCCCAGCGATCGTGGATCTCGCGCGAGAGCCGTTCGTCCTCGGGCGTCGGCTCCCACGGCAGCTGCTGCTGGGTCAGCGCCAGCATGCCGCCGAGCCGGGACGCGAGCGCCTGTTCGCCGTCGCCGGCGGCCAGCAACTCGGCCGCCAACGCGCGGCGGTGCGCGAACACCGCATCCGCCGCCGCCTGCGCATTCGCCGCCGCGCTCCGCGCCAGGGCCACCGCCTGCGCCAGGGTGAAGGTCTCACTCATCGTCGTGATCCGGGCGAGCGACCTGCGCGCCTAACGTCGCGTTCCATCAAAGCCCTTGGCGGAGAGAGGGCAATACCTGCCAGAATATTACCGCATAATTTCAAATGGTTCTAAGTAGCCAGGTACGAGAGTTTGTAACGAGGCCGTTTGAACGTTCGCGGATCCCAAACGATGTCATCCGAAGTGGCCCGCCCCCAGCGGAATGTGCGGCGAGGATCCTCCCACAAAACCACGCATCTCGTCTCCCGGCCGCGTTGTGACCGGCGTCGGCTCTGCGCCACCTGTGGGCCCGCCACGGGACAGTAGGGCAGCCCTCGCTCCTTCGCGGCCACCGATCGGGCAAGGGAGGGCCTCGGCGTTTGAGTCCAGGCCAAAGGTCAGCATGTCGAGGTCGGGCGGTTCACCGTGGCCGAGTTCCCAGTGATCCCGCTGAAGTTGTGCTTCGTGACTACCTGTGGTTTTGTAGCTCAGCGATTGATCGCGGGGGCGTTCGATGGTGCGGTGTCTTGTCATTCTTACTGTTGCTACGATGCTTTCGGGCTGTGCTGCGGCCGGCCTTTGGCGCGTGGATAGCGCGGGGTCGCCAGTTCAGAGCGTCCAGGCCCTTCAAGCTGTCGACCTGCCGACCGCACTAAACCCTGGCAACCTCCCCGCACCAGATCCTTTAGGCGATTGCATTGGATCGAACGCCGCGTGCACAGGAATCGTGGTGTCCTCGCAACCCGATCTCTTTGGGTTGCTCAGCTTCAAGAGCGAGACCACTAGGGACCGATCAGGCGCCGGAGGCCCTGTCCTTGAGCGGCGTCGCCTAGAGTGGGCGCTTCAAGCCTTCTACCGAACAGACCCGGTGAAGTACGGCTCTGCCGTTGATCGTCGGAACCGACTACAACAGCGCCTGATCACGGCATCCGACACAAACTGCGGGATCTTCGCCGAGAATCTCTACGCTACTCAGGCGAGCACCAACGCCTTCTTTGGCACCTCGGCAACCGCGCTCGGCGGCGCTGGTTCCATCGTCACCGGCGTCGGAACTGCCCGCCTGCTGTCCGGGCTATCAGGCATCGCCACTGGCGTGCGCGCTGAGTTGAACGAGGACTACTTCCGAAATCTCTGGGTGGAGGCGATGATCAAGGCGATCGAGACCGACCGCGACCAGCGGCGGTCGGACATGGCCACGCACGCAGCCGATAGCATCTCGCAGTACCCGGTGGAGGCCGCAATCGCCGACGCCATTCGCTACAACAGCGCCTGCAGTTTGGTGTCAGGACTCAAGGACGTGAACCAGGCGGTAGTTATTGCCGCTGACCCCGCCGGTCTGAAAGCGTTCCACGACACTTATAGCCGTGCGGGCTTCACCTCGAGCTTCAACATGACCGTCAACTCAAACGGGCAGAGCGACCGGCTTGCACAGCCGGCATCGACTTCCGCCGCGGCGAGTGCCGCGCTCGTGGAGCTATCATCCGAACTTGCCACGGCGAGGGTCGATCACACAGCTGCTGTCGATGCCCTTACGAACGAGTCAAGCGGCGCAACGCTGACACAAGCCAAAGCTGACGTTGAAGAGGCGTTCGGCCGCATTGACTTGAGCAACACGACGAACCTGCTGAAGGCGTACGTGGATCAGCTGACAGCTCTCCAAGCCAGCTACGCCGCGTTAACGAGTACGCTTGGGGCCGACGACACGGCTCAGAAGCGCTCCGATACTCTCGAACAGATGCGCGCGAACGACGCGTCTGCAGACGTGATCAGACGCGCAGCATTGGAGCTGATCCACGACACTGAAGGACGGATGGCTGACATTGTCACCCAGAACGAGCCTTCTGGCGTGCCGAAGGTGAGCTAAGGGAATCCTCGCAGGTGCTTAAGTGCTCTAGCAGCGACGACGTGGAACTCCCGCCGCCGGAGCGGCCCCAGCGACTGGCGAGCGCGTGGTGGGTGTACCTGGCCGGATACCTGGTCATCGGCTTGCTAGTCAGTTTGGCGGCCGTCGATACTCCGGCGTCAGCCAACTGCCCCGGAGGTGGGTCTCTCGGCGTCCTCTCTGGCAAGAGGATTACCGCGTTCGCCGGCGCTGTCTTCTTTCGTACATCGGAGTTGCAGCTTGATGACGATGGATCGCCATCCGCGTACGGAGTTCGGGATCAGGGTCGGGAGAACATCTGCAATGGACTAGCGCCCGTAGCGCCGCCGGTCTGCCGGGGCCGCATTCGAGGCAAGTGTTTCCATGCTTGCCAAACTGAGTTCTCCGCGTGGTCGCACGCCGGAGCGCGGCCTGACAATATCGCTGCGTATATGTGCTCCGTTGGGTTGGGTGGCGACAACTGCTCGCATCCGATAGTGCAACTCCAGCCCAGTCCCAGAGATGCTTGGTTCGTTAGCGAGACATCCGCAAAATACACCGCTCCTGACGGGACGGTGAGAGGATGGTCAGCTCGGCAAGAGGCTCAGCTAGACCCGGAGCGGGTTCCCTATTTCGTCATCCCTGACAAGGCTCGGACGAGGCCATGGAATCTGAGCCTGGGCGACGTTGGTGTTGTCGTCGATCTCCGGACTGGGCATTCAGCCGCTTTTGTACTGGGCGATAGCGGGGGAAGCTTGGACGAGGCGTCGGTCGCGCTTCACGCCAATCTTTTTGAAACGCCACCAAAATTGGCCCTTCGCCACAGCGCTCTGGGCGAAGCGGTCGCTAGCTACGCTTCCGGGCGGGAGGGCGACTTCGCGGTTGTTGTGTTCCGGGGCACGGCTCATCGGCGAACCGGACAACAAGCGCTTGACCTAACCCCGCAGTCAATCGGTCCGTGGCTGGCGCAGGCTGCATCAAGCAATCTTCAGCGCATCGGCGGCATCAGTACCCTCGTTTCATGTGCCGCGCCGTAGCCGGCAGACAGCGCTCCGCGAAACGCACCCCCGTCTCGGTACGGTTAGGCAGCGATTCCGGGTGGCAGCACGCCGCGAGCGGGCCTTGGCGGAGAGGGGGGGATTCGAACCCCCGATACCCTTGCGAGTATGCCGCATTTCGAGTGCGGTGCTTTCAACCACTCAGCCACCTCTCCGATAAGGGGAACGAGGGCGGCGTTGAGCCCTCCCGAGCGCGGGCGCGGAAGCTACTTGCGGGCCGGTCGCTGGGCAAGGGTACAACCGACCCTGACGGATTTCGGCGCCGGACGCGGGCTATGATGGCGGCGATGGCCATCAAGCCCGAAGCCCTGCTCCTGCCCCGGCCCGAGGGGCTGTACTGCCCGCCCGGCGACTTCTTCGTCGATCCGGTGCGCCCCGTGGCGCGGGCGGTGATCACCCATGGGCATTCCGACCACGCGCGCGCCGGCCATGGCGCGGTCGCGGCGACGCGGGCCACGCTCGACATCATGGGCGTGCGCTACGGCGAGGCGTTCGCGGGCGAGACCCGCGCGCTGGCTTACGGCGAGACCATCGTCCGCGACGGCGTGGAGGTCGCGCTGGTCCCGGCCGGGCACGTGCTGGGCTCGGCGCAGGTGGTGGTGCGCTGGAAGGGCCTGACGATCGTCGTCTCGGGCGACTACAAGCGCCGGCGCGATCCCACCTGCGCGGCGTTCCAGCCCGTGCCTTGCGACGTCTTCGTCTCCGAGGCGACCTTCGCGCTGCCGGTGTTCCGTCATCCTCCGGACACGGAGGAAATCGCCAAGTTGCTGAAGTCCGTCGAGCAGTTCCCGGAGCGCACGCACCTGGTCGGCGCCTACGCGCTGGGCAAGGCGCAGCGGGTGATCTGCCTGCTGCGCGAGGCGGGCTATGCGAAGACCATCTATGTCCACGGCGCGCTGGAGACGCTGAACGCGCTCTACGAGACGCACGGCGTGGCGCTGGGCCCGACCGCGCCGGCGACGGACGACGGCATCGGCGACCTGGCCGGCGAGATCGTGATCGCGCCGCCCTCGGCCATCGCCGACCGCTGGGCGCGGCGTTTCGCCGATCCGGTGACCGCCTTCGCGTCCGGCTGGATGCGCGTGCGCGCCCGCGCCCGCCAGCAAGGCGTCGAGCTGCCGCTGGTGCTGTCGGACCACGCCGACTGGGACGAGCTGACCGGCACGGTGGCCGAGCTGGCGCCCGGCGAGCTCTGGATCACCCACGGCCGCGAGGAGGCGCTGGCCCGCTGGGCGTCG
>DATGKF010000115.1:0-14670 GCA_035294785.1 Caulobacteraceae bacterium
GGCCGCATCGTGCTCGACCGCGTTCCCTACGTCGTGGACGTGGCCGTGAACGCGATGAAGGCGACCGAACACCTCATCCTCTGCGCGGCGCGCAAGCCGGTGACCTTCTTCGCCTATCCCGGCAAGCCCCAGACCTCGATCCCCGAGGGCGCGCAGATCCATGTGATGGCTCGCAAGGACCAGGACCCGATCGACGCGCTGGAGCGCCTCGCCGACGCCTTGGGCGCGCCCAAGGTCGCCCCGCCCGACCACGGACCGCGCGCGAACTTGGGGACCGGGCCGCTGACGCCAGAGTCGTTCGCGACCACGGTCGGGGCGCTGATGCCGGAGGGTGCGATCGTGGTCGACGAGTCGATCACCTATGGCCGCGGCCTTTCCGCCTTCACCAAGGCCTCGCCGCCGCACGAGTGGATGAACCCGAGCGGGGGCGCAATCGGCGGCGGGATGCCGCTGGCCACAGGCGCCGGCGTGGCGGCCAAGGGGCGGCGCGTGATCAACCTCCAGGCCGACGGCTCGGCCATGTACACCGTGCAGGCGCTGTGGACTCAGGCGCGCGAGGCGCTGGACGTCACCACCGTCATCCTCTCCAACCGCAAGTACCAGATTCTGCTGGGCGAACTGGCGGCGGTCGGCGCCAATCCCGGCCGCACGGCGCTGGAGATGATGGATCTGGGCAATCCGGACCTGAACTGGTCGAAAATCGCCGAGGGCATGGGCGTCGAGGCCGCCGCCGCCGACACCGCCGACCGCTTCGCCGACCTGCTCGCGGGCGCGCTGAAGCGGAAGGGACCGTTCCTGATCGAGCTCCTGATCTAGGGCACCTAGAGCCGCGCGGCCGCAAGGATCGGCCCACCGTCGGGCGCCTGGACGAGGACGGCTGTCTTCAGCGCGGCGTCGCGGGAGGCCGCGAGGTTGAACCGCGCCGCCGGCCCGCGCCAGCGGCCCAGCTTCACCAGCTCGCGCACCACGTCCTTGTGCGGCAAGGTCTTGCCGCCATTTTCGCCGCGGCGGATGGCCACATAGAGCGTGCGCGGATCGTAGCGCACCAGCCAGACCTCGGCGCCGCCCGCCGGCGCGCGGCCGGCTGCGACCTCGGCCGTCGTGGTCGTCAGCGCAACCGATGCGCCGACCGGCGCGCCAGCCGCGCGGATTGCGGCGTCGAGGGCGCGAGCGTCGTTGCCGACTAGGTCGCTCCTGCCGTTGATCACCACCTCGGGCGTCGCCACGTCCGCCCGCCGCCAGGCGCGGGCGTAGTCCCACTGCCGGTCGGTGTAGCGCTGGTCGCCGAACGTGTCCTTCCAGCCCAGCTGGTCCCAGTACGTGACGCTGAAGGTCAGCGCCAGCACGCCCGGCCGGTCGGCGATGGCGTTCACGTTGGCGTCGGCTGGCAGGCAGGAGGAGCAGCCCTGGCTCTGGTAGAGTTCGACCACGGTCGGGCTTGCGGCCTGCGCCGCCGCGGCGCCGGCCAGCCCGGTCAGCACCGCCGCCACCGCCAATCGCATGGCCATCTCGTTTCTCCGCTGACGCGCGCGCCCGGCCGGCGCAAACTAGGCCGGCGCGCGGAGGGCGTCGATGGCGAACACGGACGACAAAGCAAAGCCTCTGGCGGGATTGCGGGTGCTGGACCTGACGCTGGCGCGGGCCGGGCCGACCTGTTCCCGCCACCTGGCCGACTGGGGCGCCGACGTGATCTCCGTGCAGCCGCCCACGGGCGGCGACGACCTGCTCGGTTCGCGCGACGGCTTCGACTACCAGAACCTGCATCGCAACAAGCGCGCGGTGGGCCTCGACCTGAAGACCGGCGCCGGCCACGCCGCCTTCCTCAAACTGGCGAAGACCGCAGACGTGCTGGTCGAGAACATGCGGCCGGACGTGAAGCACCGGCTGAAGATCGCCTACGACGACCTCGCGCCCCTCAACCCGCGTCTTGTCTACGGCTCCATCTCCGGCTTCGGCCAGGACGGTCCCTACGGCCACCGCGCCGGCGTCGACCAGATCGCCCAGGGCATGGGCGGGCTGATGTCCATCACCGGCGAGCCCGGCCGCGGGCCTATGCGGGTTGGCATAGCCATCTCCGACATGGCCGCCGGCACGCTGCTGGCGCTCGGGATCATGATGGCGCTCTACGAACGCGAGCGGACCGGAGAGGGACGCTATGTCACGACCTCGCTGCTCGAGAGCCAGCTCTTCATGCTCGACTTCCAGGCCGCGCGTTGGCTGGTCGCCGGAGAGGTGCCCGGCCAGTCGGGCAACGACCACCCGACCCAGACGCCGATGGGCGCGTTCCCCGCCTCCGACGGCCACATCAACATCGCCGCCTCATCGCCGGCGCAGTGGAAGCGCTTCTGCGAGGTGCTCGGCCGGCCCGACTGGCTCGCCAAGGACGCGTGGCGCTCGGTCGGCCGCCGCACCCGCGACCGCGCCGCGGTCAACGCCGCCATCGCCGAGGAGACGCGGAAACACCCCAGCGCCTACTGGGTCGACGCCATGGAGAAGGTCGGCATCCCGTGCGGACCGATCTACACCATCGACCAGGCGTTCGCCGACCCGCAGGTGAAGCACCTGGGCGTCGCCGCGCCGATCCAGCATCCGCGGCTCGGCGCAACCCATGTCGTCGCCTCGCCGATCAACATGCGCGGCGTCGACAAGGCCATCCGGACGCCCGCCCAGGGTGCGCCGGAAAACACTGAGGAAGTGCTGGCCGAGCTCGGCTACAGCGCCGGCGACATCGCCGCCATGCGCGAGGCGGGCGCGATCTAGCGGCCCTGGAAGACCGGGTCGCGCTTTTCCATGAAGGCCTTGCGGCCCTCGGCGTAGTCGGCGCTCTCGAAGCAGGCGTCGACGGCCTTCGAAACCTCGTCGAGCTGTCGCCGCTCCGGATCCTTCATCGCCTCTCGCACGGCCATCTTGGCGGCTTTCACGGTCAGCGGCGCGTTGCGCCCGATCATCGCCGCGTAGTCGCGGACGGCGGCTTCCAGTTCGGCGGCTGGCACGACCTTGTTGACCAGCCCGATGCGCAGCGCCTCCTCGGCGGAGAACTGGCGGGCGGTGAACATGATCTCCTTGGCGAAGGCCGGCCCCACCACGTCGGCCAGCGCCTTCAGGCCGTCGTAGCCGTAGCCAAGCCCAAGGCGCGCGGCGGGAATGGCGAATCGGCTGTCGTCGGAACAGACCCGCATGTCGCAGGTCAGCGCCACCGCCATGCCGCCGCCGATGCAGTAGCCCTTGATCATGGCGATCGAAGGCTTGGCGAGCCGCACCATGGCGCGATTGGCGTCGGCGCTATGGCGGGAATAAACCTCGTTCGCCTCGCGGTTGGCTCGCACGTCATCGAACTGGCTGATATCGGCGCCGGAAACGAACGCCTTGTCGCCGGCGCCGGTGAACACGATCACGCGGATCGCAGGGTCGGCCTCGAAATCGGCGAGGACGCCCGGGATCGCCTGCCACATGTCGACCGAGACGGCGTTTCGCCGCGCCGGGTTGTTGAAGATCATCCAGCCGATGTGGCCGTCCTTGCGGCCGAACAGACGTTCGGTCCCGATGTCCATAATGAACTCCTAGCTCTCGCCGATCAGCTTGCAGGTTATGGCGATCGTCTTGCCCGCCGCTTGCGCCAGCGGCTGATCGAGCGGGTCGGTGCAATCGAGCGTGTTGTTCTGGGTCGTGTGGTTCCCGGTGACGACCGTCACCTGGTACATCGCCCCGCTTCGCATGCTGGCGACTTTGGCTGGATCGACGGCGGGGATGGCGATCGTGGCCGTCCCGGCGCCGGTCATCTTGACCTCTTCGTCGGTCGCCAGTGGATACTGGCCCTGGTATTGATCCTCTAGCTTCGTGTCGGTCGGGTCGCCGTAGAAGCTGACCATGACGTCGACGGAGACGCCGCTCTGGGCGACGCTCGCCGCCGCCTTCGGGCTCAGGGTGACCACCACCTGAAAGCTCGGCGCCGAAGCCGCCGGCGCCGCCGAGGCCGCCGCCGCGCTGGCCAGCGCCGCGGCGCTCGAGGCCGGTGCGGCCGAGCTTGCGGCGCCCGAGGATGGCTGGCAGCCGGCAAGGCCGGCCGCGACCACGGCGGCCACCACAGTGCCGCCGCTGCGCATAAACTCATTCATCCGCCATCCATCCTCTTGCTTCGGGCGCCACCCTAGACGCGGCGGGGGCCGATTGAACAGCCTACTGCCGCGCCATCTCCGCCCGCGCCCCGGCGCGAACTTCGCCGCCGTTCGGACGCGCGGTGGGCAATTCGAGAGGCTCCGCCCAGGATCCATGCCGGTGGAGGAAACCGTCAGCATCACCTTCGGCGCATGCGCAAGCTCTGGTATTGAAGTGGCGGCTTTGCGGAGCTTCGCTTTGACCACGCGGCTCTTGATTTGCCGTCCCGAGGGCGGCCTCAACGACATGTTCAATCAGATCGAGCGTTGTTGCCGCTACGCCGAGCGGTTCGACCGCGACGTCGTCGTGGACACCCGCGCGGTCGAATGCTTCCGGGACGACCTTTCGGACTATTTCGAGAGCTTGCAGCCGCGGCTTGCCCTCAGCATGCGCGCCCTGGACCCCTCCATCGCCGGGCTCGAAGCCATTCCCGCCTGCCTGAGCGGCAGGGCCCTCGGCTACGTGGCCCGCTATGACCTTGGCCTCTTCCGGTGGGTCGAGGCCGCGAGCGGCGAGCCGCTGACGTTCGATTTCGAGAGCGACCACGACGCGCCCGTCCTGCTCCACCATGCCGATGGCGGCGGCAGCCTGGCCGTGCACGCGCTGGCGAGGATGCGGCTTCGCCCGGGGCTCAAGGCTCAACTCGCCGAGCGGCTGGCTGCGATCGGGGGCCGCTATGTCGGCGTTCACGTGCGGAACACCGACTATCGGACGAACTACGAAGCGGGCGGGCTCGCCGACCGGCTGGCGGGCGGAGCGCCGATCTTTCTGGCGACCGACAACCGGCGCGTGGTGGAGCGCTTTCGGGCCGAGTTCGGTGAGCGGGTGTTTTCGTTCGCGGCGCTTCCGGATCCCCGTATCGGAGCGATCCACCACTGGGGGGAAGCGCCCGACAAGCGGAGGCTCAACGAAGACGCGATCCTCGACCTCGTCATGCTGGGCATGGCGTCGGAGCTGCACATCTTCGAGCTTCTGCCCAACTTTCAGCGGCAGACTTACTCGGGCTTCTCACGCCTCGCGGCGAACCTGAACCGAAACCCGCCCGTGGTCGACCAGCTGCGCTCGACCGCCTTCCCGGGATGGACTTAGGCCCCCACGCTCACGGCGCGCGGGCGACAGGTGGACGCAGCGCCCCCGATCGATCATGTCTCGCCACAAGATGCTTGCGCGCCGCCAAGCGGCCGCGTTGAAGGGGAAGAGCATGGATCTGCAGCTGAAGGGCAAGGTCGCCGTCGTCACCGGCGGGACGCGGGGCATCGGACGCGCGATCGCCGAAGGCTTCGCCGACGAGGGCGGCCACGTCGCGATTTGCGCGCGCCACGCCGAGCCGGTGGCCGAAGCCGTCGAGCGGCTGCAGGCGAAGGGCGTCAGGGCCTTCGGGCAGGCGGTCGATATCGCCGATGGGCCGTCGCTGCGCGGGTTCGTCAAGGCCGCTGGCGAGGCGCTGGGCGGGATCGACGTCCTGGTCTCGAACGCCAGCGCGCTCGTTCAGGGCGCGGCGGAGTCCGACTGGCAGGCGATGTTCGACATCGACATCCTGGGCGCGGTGCGAACCTGGGAGGCGGCGCAGCCCTTCCTGCTCGAAGCGGCGGCGCAGAAGGGCGACGCCGCCGTCGTGATCATCTCGTCCACGTCGGCGGTGAACGCCGAGGCGCCCAGCGCGTATGGGGCGATGAAGGCGGCGCTGATCCACTTCGCCAAGGGCGTCGCGCGTGCGAACGCGGCGAACAAGCTGCGCTGCAACGTGATATCGCCCGGCACGGTGTTCGTCGAGGACGGCCCCTGGGGCAACGTCAAACGCAATGCGCCGGCCTTCTTCGAACAGATGCTCAAGCGCAACCCGACGGGCCGCATGGCCACGGCCGAGGAGATCGCCGCCGCCGCGCTGTTTCTGGCCAGCCCCCGCTCGGCCTTCACCACCGGCGCCAACATGATCGTCGACGGCGCGATCACGCAGCGGGCGAACTACTAGAGGCCTCTTACCGATCCCGTCGGCCGCTGGGGCTCAAGAGGCTGGCGCCGCCGGACAGGATCGAACTGTCGACCTCAGCCTTACCAAGGATGCGCTCTACCACTGAGCTACGGCGGCGTTCAGGAGGGCGCGGTGTTAGCGGACGCGCGCGCGGGTGTGAAGCGAAAAGGGCGCGGCCTCAGGCGTCTGGACGCTCGCCCAGGTGGCTCTCGTAGAATTGGCCGCGGATGCGGCGCAGCAGCGCCAGGACCGCGGCGGGATCGGCGGCGTCGCCGGCCAGGGCTGTCTCGATAGCCAGCCCCCGCAGGGCGGCCAGGATCAGCCGCCGCTCGGCCGGCGCCTCGCCCTGCTCGTCGACGAGGCCGCTGGCGGCGGCGAACTTGCTCGCCCCGCGCGTCACGCCCGCCTCGAACCGTTCGCCGAAATCCGGAATGCGGGCGGCCAGCTCCGCGTCGTGGCGGATGGCGATGCTGATCTCGAGCAAAGCGCGCGACTCCGGCCGCTGGAACGCCGCCCAGGTCACGTCCACCGACGATAGGTACCGCTCGCGCCCCTGGTTGTGCCTGGCGAGGCCGGCGCGGATGAACTCGCCCTGCGCCTTCGCAGCGTGCTCGGCCACGGCGAGGATGAGGTCGATGCGGGTGGGGAACTGGTGGAGCAGCGAGCCGCGCGCCACCTTGGCCATCTCGGCCACGCGCACTGTGCTGGTCTCGGCATAGCCGAATTCGCTCAGCGAACGGACGGCCGCAGCCATGATCTTCTTGCGCGTGGCCTCACGCCGCTCGGCGTTCGGGCCGCGGGCGACCTTGACCTTTTTCGGCGCGTCGAGGATAGCAGCGTCGCTCATGCGCCTTGGTCGACCCGCGCAGGGATCGCGTCAAGCGGGCGCTCTGGCGGCCCATGGTCGCGCGGGGTATGCGTCGTTGGCATGAGCGATGCGCCAAAACCGCCAAAGCCGCCTCCGCCCAAAGCCGATCGCGAGGCCAGGCTGGTCGCGGCGCTCAGGGCCAACCTGCGTCGGCGCAAGGCTGTGGACGCGCCGCAAAAGCCGGGTGATTCCAACTAGTTCCGACGCCGCTTGCGAAGGCGCGCGCGTGGTATAGAAGCGGACGTTTCGGGTTTGCGCCGGGCGCCCTCGACAGGTCCGCGCAAAAAAAAGGGGTGACATGGACCGCATCGCGATCACCGGCGGCGCCCGCCTGGAAGGCGTGATCCCTATCAGCGGCGCCAAAAACTCCGCCATCAAACTGATGACCGCGAGCCTGCTCACCGACGAGCCGCTCCGCCTCACCAATATGCCGCGCCTGGCGGACACCCGCTTTCTGGGCCAGCTGCTGCGCCGGCTGGGCGTCGATGTCGAAGAGCGCGACGGGCCGTCCGGCGGCGAGACGGTGCTGCATGCGCCGGAGGTCACGAGCGCGTTCGCGCCCTACGATCTCGTCCGCCAGATGCGCGCGTCCTTCAACGTGCTGGGCCCGCTTCTCGCCCGCACCGGCCACGCCAAGGTGAGCCTTCCCGGCGGTTGCGCCATCGGCGCGCGGCCCGTTGATCTGCACCTGGAGGCGCTCAGGGCGCTGGGCGCGCACATCGATCTGCATGAGGGCTACGTCTACGCCCAGGCGCCGCGCGGCCTGACCGGGGCGGAGATCGAGTTCCCCATCTCGACCGTCGGGGCGACCGAGCACGCGCTGCTCGCCGCCGTGCTGGCGAGCGGCGTCACGGTCCTGAGAAACGCAGCGCGCGAGCCGGAGATCGAGGATCTGGCGCTTTGCCTGAACGCCATGGGCGCCAAGGTCGAGGGCGCCGGAACGCACGTCATCACCGTCACCGGCGTTGCAAAGCTGCACGGGGCGACTTGGGCGGTGATGCCGGACAGGATCGAGACCGGCACCTACGCCGTCGCCGCCGCCATGGCCGGTGGCGAGGTCAGGCTGACCAAGACGCGCGGCGACTTCATCCAGGCGCTGCTCGACAAACTGGAGCAGTCGGGGGCCGAGATCGCTCACGTCAACGATGGCGTGACCATCAAACGCAACGGCGCGCGCCTGAGGGCGGTCGATATCGAAACCGACCCCTTCCCAGGGCTGGCCACGGACCTGCAGGCGCAATTCATGGCCCTGATGACCACCGCGGCGGGCGAGAGCGTCATCAGGGAGACCATTTTCGAGAACCGCTTCATGCACGTTTCCGAACTCGCCCGGCTGGGCGCCGACATCACCGTCTCCGGCGGCGAGGCGCGGGTGCGCGGGGTGGAGGCGCTGGACGGGGCGCAGGTGATGGCCACCGACCTGCGCGCCTCGGTCAGCCTGGTCATCGCCGGCCTGGCCGCAAGGGGCGAGACGGTGGTGAACCGCGTCTACCACCTCGACCGTGGGTTCGAGCGGCTGGAGGAGAAGCTGGGCGCCTGCGGCGCGCGGGTGCGGCGGCTGCGCGAGGCCGATGCATGAGCGAGACGACGCCGCTCCGCCTGCTGGCCGAGGACGCCGAAGACTTGGAGCTCATTTCGGCGGCGCTGCAGGACGCCGTCGGCCTGATCGGCGATATCACCTACGAGGCGACCGAGCGGCGGGTGACGCTGGTCCTGAACCGCTTCCGCTGGGAAGCCGACGGAACCGGCGCCGAGCGGGTGCGCACGGCGCTGCAGTTCGGCTCGGTGTTGGCGGTCAAGGCGCGGCGGCTCCGCCGCGACAAGCCGGACGCGGTGGTCGAGCTGCTGGCGGCCGATTTCGAACCGGGCGATACGCCCGGCGGTGGCGTGCTGCTTCGCTTCGCCGGCGGCGGCGACATGCGGCTCGAGGTCGAATGCATCGACGCGGCGCTGGCCGACCTCTCGGAGCCGTGGCCCGCTTCGCGCGCGCCGGCGCACGACAGAACCTGAGCGGTCGCGCCCCAGACCCGTTCCTGCGCTAGACTGCCCTTCGCCATGCGCCAGTTCCGCACCACCGACGCCGGTTTTGACGCCGCCTTCGCCGCCTTCCTCGACGAACCGCGCGGCCGGCCGGCCGAGGTCGACGCCGCTGTCGCCGAGATCATCGAGCGGGTGCGCATCGAGGGTCTGCGCGCGCTCCTGGACTACGCGCGCCGCTTCGACGGCGTCGAGTTGGACGAGGAGTCGATCCGCGTCTCGCCGGACGAGATCGAGGCCGGTGCGGCCGCCTGTCCGGACGATGTTCGCGAGGCGATCGCCTTCGCCGCCGCCCGGATCGAGGCCTATCACGCGCGCCAGCGGCCGGCCGACGCCCGCTTCGTCGACGCCGCCGGCGTCGCGCTCGGCTGGCGCTGGACGCCGCTGGACGCGGTCGGCGTCTATGTGCCCGGCGGCCGGGCCGCCTATCCCTCGACGGTGCTGATGAACTGCGTGCCGGCGCGCGTCGCCGGCGTCGGCCGTATCGCCATGGTGACGCCGCCCGGTCGGCTCGAGCCGGCTGTGCTGGCCGCAGCGAAGACGGCGGGCGTCGACGAGATCTGGCGCGTCGGCGGCGCGCAGGCCTGCGCGGCTCTCGCCTACGGCGCCGGTCCGATCCTGCCGGTCGATAAGATCGTCGGCCCGGGGAATGCCTACGTGACCGCCGCCAAGCGCCGCCTCTACGGCGTGGTCGGCATCGACGCCCTGGCCGGCCCGTCCGAGATCGTCGTCGTCGCCGACGCGGAGAACGATCCGGTCTGGATCGCCGCCGACCTGCTCTCCCAGGCCGAGCACGATCCCGACGCCCAGTCGATCCTGATCGCCGACGACGAGGCTTTCGCCGGCCGCGTCGTCGCCGCCATCGACAGCGAGCTTGCCGGGCTCGCCACGGCCGACACCGCCCGTGCGTCCTGGAGCGGCCACGGCGCCGTCGTCATCGCGCCGCTGGAGGCCGCGGCGGCGCTGGTCAACCAGATTGCGCCCGAGCACGTCGAGCTCGCCGTGGCCGACCCGGAGGCGCTCGCCGCCCGCATCCGCCATGCCGGCGCGATCTTCCTTGGCCGGCACGCGCCGGAAGCGATCGGCGACTACGTGGCCGGCTCAAACCACGTGCTGCCGACCAGCCGCGCGGCGCGCTTCTCCTCCGGCCTGTCGCTGCTCGACTTTCTGAAGCGGACCTCGCTGATCGGCTGCGACGTCGAGGCCTTCGCCGCTTTGGCGCCGGCCACGGTGGCGCTGGCGATCGCGGAGGGCCTGCCGGCCCATGCGCGTTCGGCCGCCATCCGTCGCAATCCGCGCGGGTGACTTCGCGGCGCCTCTTGCACTAAACGGGGCCGAGTTCAGCGGAATCGGAACTGCGCGATGACGGACCCCTGGTCCGGCCCGTGGCGAACGGGATCATGAGCGAGGATCGGACGAGCCAGCGGCTGGCGAGCGTCGTGCTCGACGAAGCGTCGTTGGCGTCGGTCAGCCGCGACCAGGAGCACGAGCGCCAGGTCGCCATCTTCGACCTCCTGGAGGCCAACTATTTCGCCCCCTCCGGCGCCGTCGGCGGGCCCTATGCGCTCACCATCGCCCTGATCGACAACCGGCTCGCGCTCGACATCACCGGCCCCGAGTTCCAGCACCGACACCTGCTCTCGCTCTCGCCGTTCCGCCGGCTGATCAAGGATTACTTCATGGTCTGCGAGAGCTATTACGACGCCATCCGCAACGCGACGCCGCAACAGATCGAGTCACTCGACATGGGCCGCCGCGCCCTTCACGACGAGGGCTCGGCGCTGCTGCGCGAGCGGCTGCAGGGCAAGGTCGAGACCGACCTCGACACGTCGCGGCGCCTGTTCACGCTCATCTGCGCCCTGCATTGGCGGGGGTAGGGATGCCGGGCCGGCCGGGGGCGGTGCTGTTCGCCTGCAATCTGAACCGTGTCCGCTCGCCAATGGCCGAGGGGCTGGTCAAGCTGTTGTACGGCTTCGACATCTATACCGACAGCTGCGGGCTGAACCCCACGGGCGAACTCGACCCGTTCGCGGTCGCGGTGATGCGGGAGATTGGTGCGGACCTAAGCCGCCATCACGCCAAGAGCTTCCATGACCTCGCGCCGGAGTCGTTCGACCTGATCGTGCCGCTGACGCCGGAGGCGCGCGGCCGCGCCGTCGCGGCGACGCACGCGGCCGCGGTCGAGATCGACTATTGGCCCACGCCCGATCCGACGCTCGCCCGCGGCTCGCGCGACGCGGTGCTGGGCGTCTATCGCGACGTGCGCGAGGGCTTGCGCCAGCGCATTCTGGCGCGCTTCGGCAGCCCATCGACCAAGGGCGCCTGACTTTGGTATGATGCCGGCGAAGCAGGGGGCTCGCTCACCGGATCGGAACGGTCTGGCGCGGGCCGTCTTGCTATCGAAGACCGCCCGCGAAGAGAGGCTGCATGGCGAAAGAAGAACTGCTCGAATTTCCCGGCACGGTCAGCGAGCTGCTGCCCAACGCCACCTTCCGCGTAAAGCTCGACACCGGCGACCACGAGATCATCGCCCACACCGCCGGCAAGATGCGCAAGAACCGCATCCGCGTGCTGGCCGGCGACAAGGTTCTGGTCGAGATGACGCCCTACGATCTGACCAAGGGCCGCATCACCTACCGGTTCAAATAGCTGCCCGGCCGTATCCCGCTCGTGCTCGCGAGCGCAAGCCCCAGGCGCCTGGCGCTGCTCCGCCAGATCGGCGTCGAGCCCGACTTGATCGATCCCGTCGACATCGATGAGACGCCGCTGGCCGGCGAGACGCCGCGGCTCGCGGCCCAGCGCCTCGCCGCCGCGAAGGCCGACGCCGCCCGCGCGCGACACGCCGGGGCCTTCGTGCTCGCCGCGGACACCGTCGTGGCGGTCGGCCGCCGCGTGCTCGGCAAGCCCGCCGACGAGAACGAGGCGCGGCGGTTCCTGGCGCTGTTGTCGGGTCGCGCGCACCGGGTGCTGAGCGCGGTGCGGCTGGTCGCGCCCGACGGTCGCGCCGGCGCGCGACTGAGCGAGAGCCGGCTCATCTTCAAGCGGTTCACGGCGAGCGACGTGCAGGCGCTGTTGGCGGGCGAGGAATGGCGCGACAAGGCCGGCGGCTACGCCATCCAGGGCCGCGCCGGATCGTTCGTGAAGAGCCTTTCCGGCTCCTACTCCGGCGTGGTCGGTCTGCCGCTCTACGAGACCGCGAGCCTGCTCGACGGCTTGGGGTGGCGGGCGTGAGCGGGGCGGTCTGCCCCATTTGCGGCAAGGCCACCGAGCACCGCTTTCGGCCCTTCTGCTCGAAACGCTGCGCGGACGTCGATCTGCAGCGCTGGTTCACCGGGCGCTACGCCATTCCAGGCGCGCCGGCCGAGGACGAAGAGGACACCCCGCCCGACCCTGAAGCGTGACCGCCGGCGTTCTGGACAGCCCAGGGGGGCTCACCTATAGACGGCGGCCCGACGCCAAGGGCCTGGGTAGCTCAGTTGGTAGAGCAGCGGACTGAAAATCCGCGTGTCGGTGGTTCGAATCCGCCCCCAGGCACCACACCGTCCGGACGCTCCAGCCCCGCGGTCATGGCGCGAGCGCGTGTCGCGACCGCGGCTCGCGGCTTGCTTTTCGTCTCTTTTTCTGATCGGCGAACGGGCTGTCTCAGATAACAGCCTGTGCTGCACCGCAGCACGTGCGCCGCACCGCCTGCGGGAAAAAATTGGCCGCGCTCGCCGATGCTGCGTTTGTGCGTCGCAATATAGGTGCGAATCATCGATCCGCCGCCTCCGGGCTCCGCTGTCTTGGCCCTTGACGATGCAAAAAGGGATTGCCAAAGGACGCGGGCCGCAAGTCTAACATCGCGGTAACACTTCCGGGCCGCGAGGCTCGAAAGACATACTGCGTGCGTCGTCCGGCGTGCGCGGCCGTCGGCGCCGAGGCGGGATCGCGAGGATCTCGTTTCGGGCCAAAGATTGGGAGACCGGGGGGCGTTTGCAACCCGTCACCTGGTCCTAACGTGTTAGACCAAGCAGGAACTGGCGACAGATGTCCGACAACAAACTGAAGACCCCGATCATCGCTCTCATCGGCGCGGTGGCGTTGACGATGGGTGCGCCGGCCATGGTCGCCGCGCCCGCCTACGCCCAGCCGGCGGCGGCCTCATCGGCGGCTCCGGCGACGCCAGCGGCTTCGGCCGCGCCAGCGTCCTCTGACGAGCCCGCCGGGAGCGCGATCGCCACCAGCGCCGGCAAGGGGGCGACCAAGCTCACCCCGGTCACCATGTTCCTTGGCGCCACGCTCGTGGTGCAGGCGGTGATCGTCGGCCTGGCGCTCTGTTCGATCCTGTCCTGGGCGTTGCTGGTCACCAAGCTGTTCGAGTTCGCCGGCTATAACCGGGAGTCGGATCGCTTCCTCGAAGCCTTCCGCGGCGCCCGCTCCATACCGGACATCAACCGCATCGCCGCCTCGGAGGAGTTCGAAGGAAACCCGATGGCCGACATGGCCGCGGCCGCCTCGGCCGAGGTCGAACTCTCCCGACAGGCCGGCCTGAACGTCGCTGGCGACAATCGAGACGCCGTCGTTACGCGGGCCGGCAATGCGGTCACCGCGGTGCAGGCTTCGCTGGCCAAGCGCCTCTCCGGCGGCATGGCCTTCCTGGCCTCACTTGGATCGAACGCGCCGTTCGTTGGGCTGTTCGGGACGGTCTACGGGATCATGTATTCCTTCATCGGCATCGCCAACACCAACACGACGAACCTCGCCGTCGTCGCGCCAGGCATCGCCGAGGCGCTGCTGGCCACCGGTTTCGGCCTCTTCGCCGCCATCCCGTCGGTCATCTTCTACAACTATTTCCAGACCCGGATTTCCGGGTACGGGACTCGCGCTGAGGGTTTCGTCGCCGAGCTCATGAACGCCATCTCGCGGCAGCTCGACAAAGGAGCCTAAACCTCATGGCCGCGAAACTCTCGGGTTCCGGGGGCGACAGGTTCAACGTCGAGCAAAAGCACGACATCAACGTCACGCCCTTCGTGGATGTCATGCTGGTGCTGCTGATCATCTTCATGGTCTGCGCGCCGCTCGCGATCCCCTCCGTCAAGGTCGACCTGCCGCCCGCCGTGGCGCTGCCGACGACCAATCCGCCGAAGCCGATCTACATCACGATCGAAGCCAATGGCGACCTGCACCTGGGGGACTTTCCAACCAGCGTGTACAACATGGGCACGGACCTCAGGAAGTTGGTCGGCACGCGGGACCCTTCGAAGGAACGGATCTTCATTCGCGCCGATAAGGAAACCATCTACGGCGACTTCATGGGTGTCATGAACAAGCTGCAGGACAACGGTTTCTACAGCGTCGCGCTGGTCGGTCTCGATCAGAGCGGCAAAAACCAAAAGCTGGCGCCGTAGGGCGAAGGACGCATGTCTGACGAGCAGCATCTTCCCGAGCATCACTACGACCCGCTGACGTCGGAGCGGCCGCCGCGCCGTCGGCGCAACAACTTCGCGATCAGCCTCGGCGTGGCGCTGTTGATTCACGCGGTGCTCGGCGTCTACCTGTGGAAGACGAAGTTCGAGCCGAAGTATCAGGAGTATTCCGATACCGCGGTGAAGGTGAAGCTGCTCAAGGCCGCGCCGCCGCCGCCGCCTCCGCCGCCGCC